>JAYWEO010000121.1:0-13025 GCA_043779225.1 Prosthecobacter sp. | reverse complement strand
TCGTGCGCGTCGGGAAGCTCCGGCGGTGTTCGCGTCTCGCCCGAGCGCGCGAGGAAGCACCAGACATCGGCGGAAAAAAATCCAAGCTCCGCGGAGTAATCGCTGTCCGGCGATTGCGCGGGGATGAACACATTGCCCGAGCCGGGCTCGATCTCGACGGTGGCCTCGGCCTTTTCCCCGCGGTAGATGCGCAGGAAAAACTGCGGGCGTCCGTCCCCACCGACGGCGGCGGGATGCTCGTCGGGACGAAATTCCCAGTACGCAAAAAGGCAACGCGGATCGCGCGCGACGAGCCACAGCCGGGCTTCGCCGTAATGCGGTTCCGCGTCGGGCGGGTCGTCGGCAAATTCCTCGGCGAGGGATTCCTGATGTGGCGCGATTACCTCTTTTTTGGGATTGGGCGCGGGGGGGATTTCGCTCATACAGTGGAACACTAACGGTGCGCAGACTAGAGACAGCGCCCGCCTACGCAAACCGCAAAAATGTTCGCCATTGTATCAGTTTGAAATCTTCCGTCTTTGGGCGGCTCGTGCTCTTGCTCTCTTGGCTGCACCTGTGTGAGCAAGAGCAGGACAAAAAATAAGCGCCTCATCGCAACCAGACTGATCCACTGCCCAATGTTCACCAAACGCGTCATCCCCTGCCTCGATGTCCACGACGGGAAAGTCACCCGCGGCGTGCAATTTGGCCGCGCCGAGGACGGCGGGCTGCGCAATGTCGGCGACCCCGTGGCGCTCGCACAACGCTACAATGAGCAGGGCGCGGACGAGATGGTTTTCTTCGACATCACCGCGAGTGCGCATGGCCGCGCGACGATGGTGGAGGTGATCGAACGCACCGCCGCGTGCTGCTTCATGCCGCTCACCGTCGGCGGCGGCATCCGCGCCGTGGACGACATGAGCGCGATGCTGAAGGCGGGTGCGGACAAGGTGAGCATCAACTCCAGCGCCATCGCCACGCCCGAGCTGATCACCGCGGGCGCGGAGAAATTCGGCAGCCAGTGCATCGTCGTCTCGATTGATTGCAAACGCACCGCGCCCGACGTGTGGAAGGTCTTCGTGAAAGGCGGGCGCGAGGAGACGAAATGGAACGCCGTCGAGTGGGCCGAGGAAGCCGTGCGGCGCGGCGCGGGCGAGATCGTGCTGAACTCGATTGACGCCGACGGCACGAAGCAGGGCTACGATCTCGTGATCACGCGTCGCGTGAGCGAGGCCGTCGGTGTGCCCGTGGTCGCGAGCGGCGGCGCGGGATCGCTCGAACACATGGCGGAAGTCCTGGGCGAAGGCCGCGCGGATGCGGTGCTCGCGGCGAGCATTTTCCACTTCGGCACCTACACCGTCGGCGACGTGAAGCGCTTCCTCGCGACGCGCGATGTCCCCGTGCGGCTGTGAACGTGCGCGAGATGCAGGACGGCGTGTCTCGGGGAGCGCGCGCGCCCTCGCGCGCCGTGCCGTGCGCGCCGCGCGGCACGGCGGGCTTCGGTTTGTTTTCGGAACGCCTTGAGCATCCGGGTGTATCCCGCGAGGCGCGGAATACGGCAGGCGAGGCGCCCGCGCTCCCCGAGACACACCGTTCCGCTTTCCGCGTGCGCGAATTTTTCCGCGCGTGTAGTCTGCTCCGCAATGTCCACTGAACCGCTCGTCATCGCTGGCCGCACCTTTCGTTCGCGGCTCCTGCTCGGGACGGGGAAATTTTCCTCGAGCCAGGCGATGGCCGATGCACTCGCGGAAAGCGGCACGGAGATCGTCACCGTCGCGCTGCGCCGCGCGGACCTCTCGGGAAAAGGCGACCCGTTTGCGAACATCCTCGATTTCATCGACCCGAAAAAATACCTGCTGCTGCCAAACACGAGCGGGGCGATGAATGCCGACGAAGCCGTGCGCCTCGCCCGGCTCGCGCGCACGGCGGGCATCAGCGACTGGGTGAAGCTCGAGATCCATCCCGACCCGCGCTACCTGCTGCCCGATCCGATCGAGACGCTGAAGGCCGCGAAGATTCTCGTGAAGGAAGGCTTCACCGTGCTGCCCTACATCAACGCCGACCCCGTGCTCGCGAAGCGCCTCGAAGACGTGGGCTGCGCGACGGTGATGCCACTCGGCTCGCCCATCGGCAGCAACCGCGGCATCGAGACGCGCGCGCAGATCGAAATCATCCTCGAGCAATGCACTGTGCCCGTCGTCGTGGACGCCGGCATCGGAGCACCGAGCCAGGCTGCGGAGGCTCTTGAAATGGGCGCGTCCGCCGTGCTCGTGAACACCGCCATCGCCATCGCGCCGGACCCCGTCCGTATGGCGCGCGCATTCCGCATGGCCGTCGAAGCCGGGCGCGAAGCTTACGAGACCGGCCTCGCCGCGCGCGGCGTCACCGCGAGCGCGACGAGCCCGCTCACCGCGTTCCTTCACACCGCGGCGTGATGCGCGAGGACATCGAGGACTTCATCCTCTACCTCGCGACGGAGCGCGGGCTCTCGGACAACTACCAGCTTTCCACGCGCCGCTCGCTGGAGACATTCGCCGGGTGGGCGCAGCGCAAGCAGCTCGCGGATTCACGCGATGTCACCCTCGCGCACTTGCAGGATTTTCTCGCGGAGCGAAAACGCGCGGGCCTCGCGGCTTCGAGCATCAAGCTGGAGATCTTCGCGCTGAAAATCTTCTTCCGTTGGCTCACGCTGCGCACGCGCATCCCGCACGATGTCGCCGACGTGCTTCCGCTGCCGCGCATGGAGCGCTATCTGCCCGAGACGCTGAATGAAATGCTCGTAGAAAAACTGCTCGCCGCCGTGGACACCACGCTGCCGCTCGGCCTGCGCGACCGCGCGATGCTCGAACTGCTCTACGCGAGCGGACTCCGCGCGAGCGAACTCACCGGCGCGCGCCTCGAAACGCTGGATCTCGACAACCGCATGATCCGCGTCACCGGCAAGGGCAACAAGACTCGCATCGTCCCCGTCGGCACAAAGGCGTGCGAGGCCATCAACGCGTATCTCGCGACCGAGCGACCGCGGCTCGTCTCGAAGCGCACCGGCAGCCATGTCTTCCTCTCGCAGCACGGCAAGTCGCTCACGACCTCGCGCCTCTGGCAGATCGTGAAGGGCACCGCGAAGCGCGCGGGCATCGAGACGCGCGTGTATCCGCATCTGCTGCGGCACAGCTTCGCCACGCACCTGCTCGGCGGCGGCGCGGATTTGCGCATCATTCAGGAATTGCTCGGCCACGCGGACATCTCCACGACGCAGATTTACACGCACGTCGAGAGCGGACGGCTGAAGGCGGTACACAAAAAATTTCATCCGCGCGGGTGAATGCGCCGTAGCCGCGCTCGTGAGAGCGCGGGCACGCTTGGTATTGTTCGGTGAGAAAGATCAGCCCGCGCTTTGACAAGCGCAGCTACCATTTGCCTGTCATCCCTCCCCATTTCCTTCATGGTGACAAAGCCGCGCGCATCCGCCATCGTCCGCGTCAATGTTGAAGCTTCTTTTTCTTGGCGATATCGTTGGCGAACCGGGCCGCAAGGCAGTGACCGAAATGGTGCCCCGGTGGCGCGAGGAACGCGGGATCGATTTTGTCGTCGTGAATGGCGAGAACTCCGCGAACGGGCGCGGCATCACGCCGAAGATTTGCACCGACCTGCTGCGCGCAAAGGTGGCGGTGATCACGAGCGGCGATCACATCTGGGACCAGAAGGAAATCGTCCCGCACCTCGACATGGAGCCGCGCCTGCTGCGCCCGATCAATTACCCGCCCGCCACCCCCGGCCGCGGCAGCATCGTGCTCGACACGCCGAAGGGGAAAGTCGCCGTCATCAACGTGCAGGGCCGCACCTTCATGCAGCCGCCGCTGGAGAATCCCTTCCTCGCGATGCAGGCCGAAGTCGAGCGGCTGCGGCAGGAGACGCGCGTCATTTTCGTGGACATGCATGCCGAGACCACGAGTGAAAAAATCGCGATGGGCCGCTTTCTCGACGGTCGCGTAAGCGCGGTCGTCGGCACGCACACGCATACGCAGACGGCGGACGATCAGATTTTTCCCGGCGGCACCGCGTTCCTGTGCGATGCGGGAATGTGCGGCCCGGTCGTGAGCTGCCTTGGCCGCGAAGTGGAGCCGATCATCCAGCGATTCCTCACTGGTCGCCCGATCCAGTATCCCGTCGCCGGCGGACCCGTGAAACTCCACGGCGCGCTGATCGAGATTGATGAATCCACAGGCCGCGCGCTGAAAATCGAGCGCGTCGCGGAGATGTTCCATCCGCAGCACGGCTGAGCGGTCCACCCCACGCTTGCCGCAAGATGATGCGGTCAGCCATCATCCCCCGCACATGATCGCAGTCGAAGGCCTCACCAAACTCTACGGCGACGTCACCGCGGTGAGTGATCTCACTTTCACCGTGGAGCCCGGCAAAGTGATGGGCCTCGTCGGCCCGAATGGCGCGGGCAAGACGACCGCGCTGCGCTGCATCGCGGGCATCATCCCGGCGACACACGGGCGCGTCGTCATCGACGGCTGCGATCTGCACGACGACCCGCTCGCCGCAAAAAAGCTCCTCGCATTTTTCCCCGATGAGCCGCGCCTCTTCGACTACCTCACCGTCCGCCAGCATCTGGAATTCACCGCGCGGCTCTACCAGGTGCGCGACGCCGCGGAACGCAGCCGCGAACTGCTCGACGCGCTGGAGATGACCGAAAAGGCGGACGTGCTCCCGAGCGAGCTTTCGCGAGGCATGAAGCAGAAGGTCGCGCTCGCCTGCGGCTTCCTGCACCAGCCGCGCGCGATGTTTTTCGACGAGCCGCTCACCGGCCTCGATCCGCTCGCCATCCGCCGCACGAAGGATCTCATCGCGCAAAAGGCGCGCGACGGCGTGGCCATCATCATCAGCTCGCACCTGCTGCATCTGCTCGAGGAAGTGTGCAGCCACGTGCTCATTTTGAAACGCGGGAAGAAGATCGCGCACGGCACGCTTGATGAGATTCGCACGCAATTCCGCGAGGGCGACAAGGACTCCACGCTGGAGGAAATCTTCATCCGCCTCGTCGGCGAAGACGCCGGAAAATGAACGCGCCGGTGAACGCGCTCGGCTATCTCGTCACGCGTTCATTCGTGAACGGCATCATCTTCCGCCTGCGCCGTCTGCGGCAGCCGAAATACCTGCTCGGAGCGATCCTCGGCGCGGCGTATTTCTACTTTTACTTCGGCAAGATCCTCGGCGGTTCGCGATCGCCGTTCACCGCGCGGGGAGCTCCCGGCGGGCTGTTCGGCCCGGACGTTGCCGCGGCGATTCTTTTCATCGCGACCATCGTGCTGTCCTGGATTCTTCCCGCTTCGCGCGCCGCACTTGCGTTCACGGAGGCCGAGATTGCGTTCCTTTTTCCCGCACCGATCCGCCGCCGCACACTCGTGATCATGCGGCTCGTGAAATCGCAGGCCGCGCTGCTGTTCTTCTCCGCGTTCATGACGCTCATCACCGGGCGCTTCCATCTCGGCGCCGAGGCGTGGCTGCGCGTGGGCGGCTGGTGGATCATCATGAACACGCTGAACCTCCACCGCATCGGCGCATCGTTCGCGCTCCAGCGGCTGCGCGAGCGCGGCATGACGGATTGGAAAAGGCGTGCCGTCGTCATGCTTGCGCTCGGCGTTCTCGCCGCACTCGTGGAATACACACGCCGCAGCCTGCCGGTGCCGCCCGGTCTCGCCGCCACCGCTCAGAGCGGAGGCGCGGATCTCATCAGCTACCTCTCGCACGTGCTGCACACCGGGCCGCTGCCATACGTCCTCGCGCCGTTCAGGCTCGTTGTGCTCCCAAATTTTGCGCATGACGCCGCCACATTTCTCCATGCACTGCTGCCCGCGATTGCGATCATGGCGCTACATTTCATCTGGGTGGTGCGCGCGGATGTGTCGTTCGAGGATGCGTCCATCGAGGCGGCGAAGAAGCGCGCCGCATTCCTCGCCGCGCGCGGACGAGGTGAGCTGCGCGCGCAGGATCGCTCCGCCAAGGCGCGCACCCCGATGTGGCGGCTGCGACCGACGGGATTTGCTCCGATCGCCTTCGTCTGGAAAAGCCTGCTGAAATCCGGCGGACGCCGCACGCTCTCGCGCTGGGCATTCTTTTTCATCGCACTCGGCGCAGGCGCGCTGGCTCTCCGGATCGCGAGCGAGCGCCATCCGGGCGGTCTCCCGCCGTCACTCTTCTGGGTCGCAGCGGGCATCGGCATCGGGTGCTACATCGCGCTCCTCGTGAGCTTCATCATGATCGGCCAGCATTCCGCCGCGCAGCTCCGGCAGGGCATCGCCGCGATGGATCTGCTGAAGACCTACCCGATCCCCGGCTGGCAAATCGCGCTCGGCGAACTCACAGCCCCCGTCGCGCTCGGCACGCTGATGCAATGGTGCGCGCTCGGCATCGGCCTCCTGCTGATGAGCGCGACCACCTCGGCCGCCTTGGTGATTCCGCCATTGCTCTACTATGCGATCGCGGGACTGGCGCTCCTGCTGCCGGCCTTCACCCTCGCCTCCGCCATCCTGCCCAGCGCAGGCGCGCTGCTCTTTCCCGGCTGGTTCCGGCCGCAGGACAATTCCGGCCCGGGACTCGAGAACACCGGGCTGCGCCTCATGCTCGGCATCGGCCAGCTCCTCGCGGTCGCCGTGGCGCTGATTCCGGTCGTGTTTTTCGGCGCGCTCGCCTGGTTTGCGGCAGGAAAATTCACCGCGATCCTAGAATGGCGCGCGCTCGCTGCTGGCGGAACTGGGATTCTGATCCTCGCGATGGAGGCAGGCCTCGGCATCGCGTGGCTCGGCTCGCTCTACGACAAGTTCGACGTGAGCGGCGAGTCCTAACGCGCTCACTCGTAACGGATGCCCTTTTTCTTCGCCTGCGAACGGAGCGACTGCGAGACCTTCTCGTCAAAGCCGTCGCCCTTGCCCGCCTTCGCGAGCTTCTTGCGTTCGGCATCGATGTAGGCGTCGCGCTCCTTGCTCAGCTCGGTGATCCGCTCCTGCAATGCCGCGCGCTCCTTCTGCATTTTCTCCACGTGCGCCTTCAGCTCGTCGGTGGAAAGTTTGCGCAATTCCTCCGGCAGCTCGTCCTTCTTCACCTTGTCGAGCGTGACCTTCTTTTCCGCGATGGCATCGAGCAGCTCGCCGGTGCCCTGCACGGTCTTGCCGGACTTTGAATTGAAGGAAAGGCGTGCCGCCGTTGCGGGTGCAGGCGCGGATTCGGCGGCTGCCTGTTTTGTGAACACGAGACTGCGCGCGTGTGAATCACCCCAGCCGATCATCGTCTTGCCAATCTTGCCATTCAGCTCGCCCAGCTCCTTGTCCTGCGGCGCGGCGATGGCGACCACGCCGCCATCCTGCGGGATCGCGAAGAACGAACCCTCCGAACGATCCGCGATTTCCTTCCACACGCGCGTCGTCTCCGCGTCGATGCCGCACTGCACGGCATTGATGATCAGGTCGCGCTTCACCGCCTCGGTGCAGACCTTCTTCCAGTCCGGCTCGTCCTTGTAAAAATGCGGCGGCGCATCGCCCACGAGGTAGATGATTTTCAGGACGGAGGAATCCTTCGTCCATTCGATCTTCTTCACCGATTCGTCGAGAGCGCGTCCGACGGACTCCGGCGTGTCGCCGCCTCCTGCCGCCTTGAACGTATTCAGCTCCGCATACACCGCATCGAGATCATCGGTGAGCGGCGTGATCTTCGTCACGTAGTCGTCGCCACGATCGCGATACGCGATGAGGGCAAAGCGCACCTCGGGCGTCGGCTTCGCGGAGATGATGTCATTCGCCATGCTCCAGATTTTCGCCTTCGCTCCGGCGATGAGCCCGCCCATCGAGCCGGTCGTATCGAGGACGAAGCAGACCTCGATGCGCTGCTTCGCCGGTTTCTTCACCGTCTCGGTGACGGGTGCTTTTTCCTCCGCAATCGCGCAGAGCGGCAGCAGGGCGAGGATGGTGGCGGTGAGGATGTGTTTCATTTTTCGTTTCCTTTTCTGGCTTCGTCTTTGTTGTTGAAAACATCGCGCCCGAGCTTCGCCTTCAGCTTCTCGCGCATGACCTCGTTGTAGATGCGCGCGCCTTCCAGGATGCCGTCATTCACGATGCACCCGGCTATCGCCCTCACATGCACGCCCTCCTTGGCGAGCCGGAGGTCGAAGGTTGAATCCGACGAGCGCAGCCCATAGACGAGGATGCGGTAATCGCCCGCGGCGAAATCCACCTCCGCCTGTCTGCGGGCGGCTTTGGCGGCCTGCACCTTGGAGAGCCGCATGAAATCCGGGAAGGATTCCTTCGGCTCTGCTGCGTGCAATGAGGTGGTGACGAGAAGCAGTGCGAGGAGTGCGTGTTTCATGGCGTGAAGTATCTGGTTACTCATAAACCTCGTAGAGCTCGCTCCCGAGCGTGAACTGCACATTGCGGCCGAGCGCGAGCCATTGCGCGGACTCGGGTTTGCTCGTGAGCAGGTCGAAGTATTCCTTCGACGCAAACTGCACGCGGTTGCGCTTCGCGTCCTGCTTCACGGACTGGATCGCCGTGTCACTCCAGTTCGCGCCGTTTTGCGTGAAGGCCTTGCCATTCACCAAACGCGTCTCCTGCTCGATGTTGCCGAGCTTGGTCTGCACATCACCGGCGGTGCCACGCAGTTTCGCCGCGGTTTTTCCGACATAGCCGCCGATGCTGCCCGAAGCACCTGGGCCCACCGCAGACGCATCGGCAGGCGCGGCATTTCCCGCGATGACTCCGCCGAATGTTTCCGCCTTCGCCTTTTCCAGCGCGACCGCCGGAGCCTCCGCCGACTTCAGCGAAAGGTTCCCGCGTCCCGCGAGCGCCCCGTCGTAGCCGTCCTTCTTCCCGCTCAGGTCGCCCCAGCTCTTGCGGTAAAACGACTGTGCCTCCGCATTTCGATCGAGCATCTGGAAACTCCGCGACGCCACCGGCACACCGCGCCGCGCCTCGTCCTCGACGATGAGGTAGCTCGTGTAAGGCGTGACGATGGCGTAGCGGCGCGCGAGGTCCACGACTTCATCGCGGAGTTCCTTGCTCTCCCCGCGCAGCCGCACTTCATCCAGCAGCCAGCCCACACGGCGCAGCGCCCAGAGCTGCGCGATGAACTCATTGCCGGACTCTCCGCTCGAAAATTTTACGCGCTGCGTCATCCGCTTCGGCTGGCCGTTGAGCGTGCCGTCGAGCAAAAGGTCGCCTTCGCCATCACCCGAATAGCGGCCCGCGAGCACGAGCTGATCGCCGCGGAAAAGATCGGGCAGCGGGTTCGGGTAGAGCTTCGTCACGCGCACACCGGCGGGGAATTCCAGCTTCAGATTTGTGAGCAGTGGCTCTTTGATTTTCGTGAAGAAGTTCGAAACCTTCACCTCGAGATCCTCCTCCGGCAGGACGAACTGCGACGCGGCCCGCGTGCGTTCGGCGATTTTGTCGAGCAGGTGCGTGTTGATGTCCGTGCCGATGCCGAAGCAGAAAATCCGCGTGGTGCTCGCCTGGTCGGGCGCGACGCGGGCGACGATGCGCTCCTCGTCCGTCTCGCCGATGGTCGGCTTCCCGTCCGTGAGAAACACGACGACGAAGGGCCGCGCGTTGTCCGCCGGCTTCATCTTCAGTGAACGGTCGAGCGCATCCGCGATCGCCGTGCCGCCGATGGGCTTCAGACCCTTGATGAAATCCTGCGCCTTGTCGCGATTCGCCTTCGTCGCGTCGGTGAGCTTTTCAAAGAACGGCTCGGCCTCCGTCGAGAAACGCACCAGCTCGAAGCGGTCCGTGTCGTTCAGATTCTCCACGCAAAACGTCATCGCCTTCTTGAGCTGCTCCAGCTTCTTGCCCGCCATCGAGCCGCTCGTATCCATCACGAAGACCACGTCCTTCGGATTCACGTCGCGTGTCTTCATCACATCCGCGCCCGGCGACGCGAGCAGCAGGAACCAGCCGTCCTCGCCCTCCTTTTTGTGCGTGAGCAAATGCACGCCGACCTCGGTCTGCGCCGTCGAGTAGAGCAATTGAAAATCGGTATCCGGCCGAGTGTTCGACGCCTCCCATCCCACCACAGCTTTCTTTTCGCCATCGCGTTTGATCTCCACCGAATGCGACGGCGAATAGAGCGCCTTGATCGGCGCGTCCTGATTCAACGTCACGCGCATGGCCACGGTCTTCAGTGGCTGCGCGGAAAATTTCTCCGTGTTCAGCGGATAGAGATAAGTCGCGAGCCCGCCGTCCACCTTCAGCAGCTCCGTGTAGGCGAGCGTCACCTTTTTCCGCGAATGCGGCTCGATGGGAAAAATGCGGACGCGGAACGCCGCGCGCCCCGTGTATTCGAGCAACGCGGGATCCTTCTGCCGCCGCACGATGTCCTCGTAAATCGCGCGCGCCTTCGCCGCGTCGAGCAGTTCCGCCTCCATTTCCTTGTCGCCGATTTTCATCGTGAACTTGTCGAGATGCGCGCCCTTCGGAATCGGGAAAATGTATTCCCCTTCGAGGTTCGCATTGTTCGGATTGAAAAACTCCTGCTCCACGCGCGTCACCGCCTTCTGCCCCGTGATGTCCACATCCACCTTGTGAAACACCACCTCCAGCGGCGCGAATACAAACCGCGGCGGCATCATGTGCGGATGCGGCGGCGGGAACGGCGGCGGATTGTGAATGATGATGAACCCGTCCGCCCGTGCACTGCCGAGGAGCGCGAGGAACGCCGAGAAGATGGCGAGGAGCTTTGCTTTCATGCTCGCAGAGTGCCACGCCACCCGCCGCGACGTGTCACAGCGCCGTCTGCCGTTTGTCAAAAAATCGTGAGGCCGTTCATGTCACGAAGACCCGCCCGACTGGACTCATCGTCCATGACTTGGCACGCTGCGCGGCATGGCCAAAACGCCCCGCACCCGAGCCCTCGCAACCTTTCGGGGTCAATGTCCGCAAGCGCCGTGAGGCCTCGGAACTCACGCAGCTTGAAGCCGCAGAGAAAGCCGACCTCGACCCAACTTTCATCGGCGGCATCGAGCGAGGCGTCCGCAGTCAACCAATGCAACATCGTTCTTGAATTCACGAAGTCGGAGACGGCCAGCGGGCGTGACAGGGACCACGGTTATCCGTGGCGATTGATCCGAGCCGAGTTCCTCGGCCAGTTGTTCTCGTTTCGAATCAAGCTCAGATAGCTGCAACGACTGGTGTACACGATTCCCAAGATTTTTCCTGCAGCGCAGCGCGGCGCGGTGATCAGGCCTGCCTAGTATCGGCGGACTTCGGTCTCGGTGGTGGCGCTGCTGTGGGGATGCCGGATGATGGTCTCCTCGGTGGTCGTGGTGTGCACGGTGGGCTTGGCGGGCTCGACGACGACGGTCTTGCAGGCGGAGAAGCCGAGGAGCGCGGTGACGGCGAGGATGGATGCGGCGATGGTTTTCATATGAGTCTGTTGTATGATATTAGTTTGCGGGCGGTCACTTGCGCTCTTCGGTGACGGTGGTGGTCTTTTTCTCGATGATGACTCCGGGAGGCGCGGCCTTGCGGACGATGACCTTCACGGCATTCATGCGGTCGCCTTCGCGGGTGTAATAGACGGTGACGGGGAGGCCGGATTTCACGGTCTCGACGGAGACGGGAGCGCCGTTCTCATCCACGTAGGTGGTCTTCGTGGAGTAGAGGTAGCGGACGGGCTCGGGGGAGGTCTCGGTGCGGATGAAGAAGGAGTCGGTGCCGAATTCGCTGATGGTGCCGGGCATGTTTTCGCCGGCGACGGTGTGCTTTTCCACGACGACTGTTCCGCCGCGCACGACCGGCCTCGTCCGGACCATGACTTTCGTGGCCACCATGCGGTCGCCGTCCTTTGTGTAATATACGGTAACGGGGAGGCCGGATTTCACGGTCTCGATGGAGACGGGAGCGCCGTTCTCATCCACGTAGGTGGTGGTCTTCGTGAAGGTGTAGCCGAGCGGAGTCTTGGAGGTCTTGGTGGTCACGACCATGCGGTCGGGTCCGAACTCGCTGATGGTGCCGGTGGTCGTCGTCGTGCTCGTCTCGGTGACTTCCTGAACGGGCAGATTCGGCGGGGCGGCAGGGCTGGTGGCGACTGCGATGCCGAGGAATGCTGCGGTGCTGAGGATACGTGCGGTTATTTTCATACCGACACATCGCGTCCGCCCGCGGCGGAGGATGTATATGCTTTCAGATATCTGCGGACGGGGGCACCGTGGCGGCGCAGTGTCGCACAGCGGGTTTCGAGCTTGAGCGGAGTGCCGGAGTGTGGCTCATCGTCCGGGCATGGACATCGGAAAACTGCTCCAAGGTATCGAGGAGATGATCTTCGATGTGGTGTGCCTCGCGGTGCTGCTGCCGAAGACGTTCTTCTGCCTCGCGCTGTTTCCGGGGCGGGTGCACCGGTATGTGTCGGAGGAGCTGGCGAAGAAGGCCGAGGAGCGGTTCGACAGCTTTGCCCCGCCGCTGATCCTGTGGACGGTGTGCGGGATTCTTCCAAATTTCATCTTCATGAGCATCGTGATCGGCCTGCCCGAGATCCGGAAGCTGATCACGGCGGATGGCAACGCTCTCGTCTCGCAACTGCTGGCGCTGCCGGTGGAGTCACGCTTTGCGGCGGCGACTGCGTTCGTGGTGTCGCTGCCGCTGGCCTTTGCCGTGGTGATCGCGCGCGAGGGGAAAAAGGAGGCGACGAAGACTTCGCTGCGGGAGCCGCTTTACACGGTGAGCTATGGCACGGCGCCGATCCTGTTTGCGGCGGCGCCGCTGTGGTTCCTGTGGCTGGAGCAGATGCGGGGTGCACGCCCGTGGGTGGAGGAGTTCATCCACCTCTATGGGGGCGCTCTCCTGCTGTGGATGGCATGGGTGGGCGCATCGCTTTTCCGCCTGCATCTCGGGGTGACGTGGCGCCGGACGGGCGTGCTCCTCGGGAAGGCGTATCTGGTGTTCTTCGGCGCGCTGATTTTGATCGAGCTGGTGATCCTGATGATGGTGGGGACGATGACGGGCAAGCCTCCCGGCTAACGCGCGGAAGCACGACGGCGGAGATTTTCACCAAGTGCG
>JAYWEO010000120.1:0-25159 GCA_043779225.1 Prosthecobacter sp. | reverse complement strand
CCACGCGGCTGCGAGCCCCATCTTCTGCTCCGTGCTCCTTTTTCCAGTGCTGCGCGCGAGGAGCATGATGGCGAATGCGAGGGCATTCACCATCATGCCGACCACGCTCGCGAGAGCACCGGTCGCTCCACATTTCGATGCGACGATGCCGGCAATCGCGCCGCTGATCGGCCCGGCGGCGATGGCCAGCCAGTTTCTCCAAAGCGCGGAACACAGCACGGCGGTGACGACAGCGACGAGCGTGGCGACGAGGCGGTGCGAATGCTCCAGCGTCTTCGCCATGTCCTGCGTCCAGCCGGGCGGGTTCACGGAGCCATCGCTGAGCGGCCAAGTCTGGAATGCCATGCCTGCACCGCTCGTGGTGACCATGCCGCCGATGAGGATGAGAGCAAAGGTGAGCACGACGTAGCACTTCGCGAGACGCGAGAGCCAGACGTTGTGCTGCGAGGTGTCCATCACTTGGGATTCAATCTATAAAGTGAAACGGATGCGGGAAGATGGCGGTTGCGAAATGATTCCCACGCAACACCGCAGCGACGGGCAGCTTGCGTGATTCGTCGGAGGCACAGATACCCGCCTCCTGCCGTCGGCGGCTACGGATCAATGCTCCTTCTTTTCGCCGTGTCCGGCACCGTGCTCGGCAGCCTTTTTCGCAATTTCAGCTTTGTCTGCCTCGGCCTGTTTCGCGAGTTCCACTTTCTGCTTCTGCAAGTATCCCTGCGTGAATTCGAGCTGGCCCTTGTACCACTCATCGAAGTCCTTTTGCTCTTCGACAATGTACTTTGCGGCCATGCCGGAGTGGCCCGCTCCGCAGAGCTGCGCGCAGATGATCTGCCATTCGCCGGTCGAGACCGGGCGGAACCATTGCGGCGCCTCGGTGCCGGGGATGGCGTCCTGCTGGATGCGCATCTGGTGCAATGCAAAACCGTGGATGACGTCGCGGGAACTCACGCGGGTGACGGTCGCCTTGTGATTGACGAGGTGCATCGTGCCTGCGGCGACGATGTCATCCGCGCCATCCTCATCGGTCGGATCGAGACCGAGCACGTTGGAGCCCGTAATAAAACGGATATGCTGGCGGCCAAATTTGCCATCCGCACCGGCATAGTGGAAATACCAGCCGAACTGATAGCCGATGGCGCGGATTTTCAGCGCAGATTCCTTTTCACCCTCGGGGATTTCATTCACGCGCTTGCCCCAGAGCGGGAGGCCGAAGCCGAGAAGGATGACTGCCTCGATGATGACCACGCCCATTTCGAGGTGCGTGGAAAGATGGGTGCGGACGCCGTGGTAGTCCGCCTTCGGATGGCGGGATTTGCGGAAGCGGAAAACCGTGAAGAGGAAGTAGCTGATCCATCCCACGAAAAGGATGAGCATGAACCAGTGGCAGAAGTTCAGCATGTGATCGATCTCCTTGCCATGCTCCGAGTGGTTCGGGAGCATGCCCATTAGCTTGTTGAGAACGAAATAGTCGGAAAGGGCGGCGAGCATCATATCAGTCTTCGTCGGAATCTTCGGTCATGTTCTCCACCAACTCGATGTGGGGAGGGATCTTGGCCCTGGCGTGGTGCCAGAGGTAAAAGGCGGTGGCGCCGGTCGAGATGAAGATGAAGCCGACGAGGCCGAGCAACATCCAGATCGTGCTGTTGGTCGCGTCGGCGAGGTAGGAATTCGGATCGCCCATGCAGACGGCGCAGGCGGATGCCTTTGCCGGGAGCGCGGCAAGCAGGATGAGGGCGGCGCGGCTCATAGGATCAGCTTCCGTGTGCGCCAGAGGAACCATGCGCCGTACACGGGCAGGAGCGCGGCGGCGATGGCGAAGGACATGACGTAGATCTTCGCAACCCCGTTCGCAAGGCACCACCACGACACGCCGCCACAGAGCGCGGCGCTCAGCAGGATGAAAAAGAGGTGGAAGATTTTCAGCGACATCAGTGCTGGGTGAAGCTGGTCGAGTGAATGGGATCAATGTAAGCCAGCAGGAACAGGAGGAACAGCCCGGTGACAAACAGGAAGGTGAAGATGAGCGGCAGCCAGATGTTGCGCTTCTCGGACTTCAAGTGCATGAACCACGCACCGACGAGGCCGACCTTGAAGGCTGCGACGCTGAGGCCGATTTTCATGTTCATGCCGTGGCTGTGGAAGATGTGATCGAAGTCCACATACGACAGGCCGACGGTGATGGCGGTGAAAATGAAAAGCGCGGCACCGACTAGCAGGTACGGGCGGACGTGGTGCAGGTAGCTTCCACCATGTCCATGAGCGTGCTCGCCGTGCGCGGGCGCGGCATGTGCGGCATCAGTGGTGGCTGCGGGTGCGTGCGAGTGTTGGTCGGCCATTTTCAAAGGAGATAGAAAATCGGGAAGACGAAGATCCAGACCAGATCCACCAAGTGCCAGAAGAGGCCGGCGACTTCGACGCGGTTGCTGAGCTGCTCGGGGTTTGTCCTGAAGAGCTTCGAGCCGGGGCCCCAGAAATAGAAGAGCACGATGACGCCGCCGAGCACGTGTAGGCCGTGCAGTCCGGTGATCATGAAGTAGCAGGCGAGGTAGGTGTTCAGCTTCGGATAGAACGGGCCGTAGCCGTAGACGAGATCGGATTTTTGCAGGACGACTTCGTGGCCCTCGTGCAGATGCACCATGTCGCGTGGGATGAAATGCGCACGGTCGTGCTCGGTGGATTTCGGCGTGTGATTCTCCTCGTCCACCGCCACGAGCACGATTTCCTTCACCGCGGGATTCTTCACGTCGTCCCAGTTCTTCGGGTGGCCACTGATGAACAGACGCGGCGGCAGGCCGCGTTCGAGGCGTCCGCCTTCGCCGTTGTTGCCGAGCTGTTCGTCGTATTTCTCAGCGGACGCCTTTTGGATGTAAGCGCCGAAGTGGTTGAACTTCGCAGGCCACTCGTAGCCGAGTTTCACGCCGAGGAAGAGCAGTCCGCAAATCCACGTGATCGCGAGCCAGACTTTGAATGCCTTGTAATTCCGCATCTTCAGTGCCTCCCACGAAAGGATGACCGTCACGGACGATGCGATGAGGACGAAAGTGTTGAACGTGCCGACCGGGACATTCAGCCAGCCGTGAGGCCACATCCACGGTTCCGCGCCGAGGCGCATGAAAATGTAACCGGCGAAAAGTCCGCCGAAGAGCATGACTTCCGAGGCGAGGAACAGCCAGATGCCGAGCTTGGGATTCGTAAGGCCCGTGTCGGGACGCGGCGTAACTGTGTATGGGATTTCCATGTGTCGCGAAAATTTTCCGGGCTAGGCGTGCGCGGGAGCGGCGTGCGGCACGGGCATTCCGGCGGGCGGCTCGGACTGCGGGGTGTAGTCCTTGTCCGCGCCGGGCACGCTGTATTCGTACGGGCCGCGATAGACGGTGATTTCCTTGATGAAGTTGCCGTGCGGCGGCGGCGTGGGCGTCTGCCATTCCAGCGTGGTCGCATCCCACGGGTTGTCGTTCGGCACCTTGCGTCCGCGGATGATGCTCCAGCAGAAATTGAACACGAAGATGAGCTGCACGAGTCCGAGCGCCCAGGCGGCCTTCGAGATGGTGTCATTCCAATGCAGCACCGGCTGGACGGTCGCGGTGTAGGCGGAGGTTCCGCCGTCCCACCAGCGGCGATGCACGCCGGCCATGCCCTGCAGGAACATCGGCATGAAGAGGCAGTTGATGCAGATCAGCGAACCCCAGAAGTGCAGCTTGCCGAGCGTTTCGTTCATCATGCGTCCGGTCGCCTTCGGGAACCAATGATAGGTGCCCGCGAAGATCGCGAAGATGGTGCCGGGTGCGACGATATAGTGGAAATGCGCGATGATATAATAGGTATCGTGCATGTACAAATCCACCGCATTGAATGCGAGCGGGATGCCGGTGAGCCCGCCGATGCCGAACATCGGAAGGAACGCGGTGGCAAAAAGCATCGGCGTATTGAAACGCAATGATCCTCCCCACAGCGAGAGCAGCAGCGCGGTGAGCAATATCACCGATGGAATCGAGATGATGATCGTGGTCGTCTGGAAAAATGCGGACACTTTCGGGCCCATGCCCGTCATGTACATGTGGTGCGCCCAGACGATGAACGACAGGAATGCGAGCACGAATATCGCGCCGACCATGGACTTGTAGCCCCAGATGGGCTTGCGGCTGTTGCACGCGATGATCTCCGTGACCATGCCGATGCCCGGCAGGATCAGCACGTACACCTCGGGATGCGCCAGGAACCAGAACAGGTGCTGCCAGAGAATCGGGCTGCCACCGCCAGAATACAGGAGCGGCTGGCCGTCGGCCCCCATCGCGTTCACGACGAGGCCGGTCGGCATGAAGAAGCTCGAACCAAACACGCGGTCGAAAAGATTCATGATCGCCGCGGATTCGAGCGGCGGGAATGCGAGCAGCAGCAGGTATGCGGTGATGAACTGAGCCCACACGAAGAACGGCAGGCGGCCCCAAGTCATGCCCGGCGCGCGGAGCTGGACGACGGTGGCGATGAAATTGATCGAGCCGAGCAGCGACGCGGTGATGTTGAACACCATGCCGAGCAGCCAGAGCGTGCCACCGTTGAAAATCACGCTGTGCGACTGATCCGCCACACCGGCGAGCGGCGGGTAGTTCGTCCAGCCGGATTTCGCGGCGCTGCCTTCGACGAAGAAGCTCCAGACCATGATCACGCAACTGATGAAGAACGACCAGAAGCTCGCCATGTTGATGCGAGGAAAGGCCATGTCCACCGTGCCGATTTGGAGGGGCAGCACGAAGTTTGCGAAGCCTGCGAACGCAATCGGCACGATGCCGAAGAACACCATGATGGTGCCGTGCATCGCGCCGAAGACATTGTAGCCCTGCGTGGAGAGCGACCAGCCGGCGGCTGCCTTCGTGTCAGGATTGACGACTTTGTCAAAAACTGCGTCGCCGAAAATCGAGTGCATCACATCGCCGAGCCAGCCCGGCAGGGCGTCCGCGCCGTGCGCGATGGACCAGCGCATGATCATCATCAGCCCGAAACCAAAAAACAGGAATGCCAGTCCGGTGACGGTGTACTGGATGCCGATCATCTTGTGATCGGTGGAGAACACCCACTTCCGCCAGAACCCAAGTTCGTGGTGGTCGTGCGCGTGGTCGTCGTGACCGTGCTGTGTGTGTGCTTCTGCGGCGTGCGCCATGTTTGTGTTCGGTTATTTCGCCGGGAATGCCTTCGCGAGATCCTCGGCATTCCAAGGCGTCGTGCGATCCTTGAATTCATCGCGGATTTTCTGGATGAAGTCGGGCGTGATCGCCGCGTCAGCCTTGTTCGACCACGCGGTGCGGATGTAGTTCAGCACGTCGGCGAGCTTGGCGTTTTCCTTGAGAATCGGGAACTGCATGTCCACCGCGATCAGGATGTTGTTGAAATTCACGCCCTTCACCGTGATCGGTCCGGTGTAGCCCTTGATGACTAGGGCGACGAGGCGACGCGTGTCACCCTGCACATACTCGGAGCCGTCGAACGGCGGGAATGCACCCGGGATGCCAAGGCCGGTCGGCTGATGGCAGGCCATGCACGTCTGCATAAAGACTGCCTTGCCACGCTCGGCGGAGGCTTTGATGTCGTCCTGCGCCACGGATGCAAAGGTGGCGCAGATTGAAAGTGAGAGAGTGAGTGCGAATTTTTTCATTTTGGGAATTCAGGAATATTACTTGGCGGCGGGAAATTTCAACAGCTCGGCTTCGGTCCATTGCGCTTCGCGCCCGGCAAACTCGGCGCGCACTTTGCCGACCAAGTCCGGCGTGATTGCACGCTCATTCTTGTTGCCGAAACTATTGCGCACGTAATTAAGAACATCGGCGACATTCTTGTCGTCCTTGAGCTGCGGGAAAGTGAGCATCGGGTTTGGCATCCCAGTGGCATACACTTTGCCGTCCACCGTGATGGCCCCGACGATGCCCTTGAGCACGATCGCCACAAGACGACGATCGTCTTCGATGATGTACGGCGTGCCGACCAGCGGCGGGAATGCACTGGGCACGCCCAGTCCCGTGGCCTGATGGCACGCGAAGCAGGTCGCCATGTAGATGCCCTTGCCCGCGGCGATGGATGCCTGGATGTCAAACGCCCCGCCGGCGGGTGGCGCAGCGGCCGGCTTGGTGTCGGCAGGCTTTGAGTCCGCCTTTGCCTGCGTCGCAGCGGGCGCTGCGGGAGCGCCGCCGCCTTCGAGCTTCGCATCCACCGGGATCGACTTGATTTCTTCAGCGGTCCACTGGTCTCCGTGGCTTGCAAATTCCTTCTTTCCGGCGAGCGCCTGAGCCTCCGAGATTTCGCCAGCCTTGTTCCCCCATGCCTGCCGGACATAGGTCAGGACTGCTGCAATCTTCCTGGGATTGAGCTGCGCTTCCTGCCCCGGCATCTGGTTGTTATATGCCGCGCCCTTCACGGTGATGGGGCCCTTCAATCCCTTGAGGACGATCGCGACGAGACGCTTTTCATTGGCCTCCGAACCGTCCACAAATTCCGAACCGGAGAGCGGCGGGAACTGGCCCGCCATGCCGAGGCCGGTCGGCTGATGGCACGCCTGGCAGACTTCCTTGTAAACTTTTTCGCCGAGTTGCAGCGGCGTGAGTTCCGCGGCCGCGCCGCCCGCAGCCGCCACGGCATTGCCCGGCAGCGGGAAGAACGCCGAAGGATTGCTCTCGTATTCGTTGTATACCTTTGGATTAAAGCCGCCGTGGAAAATCCCGACGTAGATGCCCGCCCAGCACAGCGAGGCCGCGCAGACGATGCTCAGCCATGTGGGAATCGGCGTCACATCCACACTCGGCTCCGCATGCTCACGGGCGATGGCGGCGTGGACCTCGGTGATGTCTGCGGTCTCCTGATAGTCGAGGCGATCCTGTCCTTCGTTCGGCTGGCTCATTTCTTCGCCTCCTTGGGCTTGATGACGGTGGGCGCTTCCTTCAGCTCGTGCGTGCGGTCGAGCGAGAGGAGATACTGCGCGAGTCTCTCGGCCTCATGCGTGGGCAGCACCTGATGCGTGTCGTTGTGCGCGACTGCATTCGGAGAAAGCTTCTCGCCGATCTCCTTCGTCTCAAAAAGATGGCGGTATGGCGGGCACTTCGAGTCGGAGAAAACGGCGCGCGGATTGTACAGATGCCGGTAGATCCACTGCTCGTTGCGTGCTGCGGGTTTCTTCGGATCGTCCTCGTGCTCGTTGCGCCACATCCCGGCGGATTTTTCGCTGCCGTCCTTTTGCGCGACTTTCACAGTCCAGCCGAAATTTGAAAAGTCCGGGCCGAGCCGGACGCTGCCGAGGAGCGGCACATCCTCGTGGATATAATCGCGGGCGACCGTGCGGCGCGAACCCCAGCCACGCTCCATGTCGGGACCGTACTGCGGGTCGCGCACCTGCTGCGAATGGCAATAGAAACAGCCCTCGGAAACATACACGTCGCGGCCGGCGATGCTGCGCTGGCGAGGATACACATCGCCGGGAGAATTCTGGCCTTCATCCCATTGCACCTGCGGCTGAATGGATGCGAGCTGGGTGTGCGGGATGAGCACCATCGCGACGACCGAGATGGCGAACGCGCCGAAGATGCCTGTGAAAAGGATGCTGGGTTTCTGCATTTAGTGGCCCTCCCCTGGTGTTTCGAGCAGCGTCGGCTCGCCCGCAGGCTGGCCGATGCGCAGGCGCATGAGCAGGAAGTGAAAGGCGAAGACGATCTGCGCGCCGCCGAAGAGCACGTAGCCGATGTAGGTCTTCACAGGCATGTAGGCGTTCCCGATGCCGTCCACGTTGTAAAAGCCCATCTTGTCCGCCGTCGGCTCATTCAAGACGAAGCCGGTCGCAAGTCCGCCGAGGAGAAACAGCCCGATGATCGTGCCCGCGCCGTACGCCGTGCCGAAGAAATGCAGCTTCATGAATGTGCGCGAGAGCCACTCACAGCCGACAAGCCGCGGCGTGATGTAGTAGATCGCGCCGAACATCACCATGCTGAAGAAGCCGAGCGTGAACATGTGCATCTGCCCGTGCGACCAAGCGGTGAAATGCGTGTAGCTGTCCACCGAACGCAGCGCGGAGATCACGCCGAGCGACGCTGCGATGCTGAAGAAAATCGTGCCGACAAAGGTGAAGCGCAGCGTCGGCGAGGACGCCATCAGCCCCGTGTGGCCCTTCATGGTGCGGACGAAATTCACAGTGAGGGTAACGATCGGGATGATCATCAGGATGCTTGCCGCGATGCTGATTGTCACAAGATATGCCGGCACCGGGCCGCCGCTCAGGCGCGTCATCGCCGTGAGGCCACCGAGGAAAATCCACGACCAGAATCCGATGCTCGCAAGGTTGTAGCTGTAGATCGGGCGGTTGATGACCTTCGGAATCAGGTAATACGCGGCGGCAATGCCGATGCATCCGAGCCAGAGATTGAACAGCCCGTTCTGATACCAGGCGTTCACGATGTTCTTCATCACGCCTGCCATTGGCATCGAGCTGAGCACATCCGTAGTCCCGAAAAACCACGGGAACAGGAAGAACGCAGCGGCGAGATACCACACCGAGATGTATGGCGCGGACTGGCGGCGATAGCGGAAAAGGATGAGCCCCCAGATGCCGATGCAGAGGTAGCCGATGAACATGCAGGCCCGCGCCGCGCGGTGCATCTCGAACATTTCGAGGCCGGTGTTGAAGCCGCAGAGGATCGTGATCACCGCGACCGCGACACCCGCGCACCAGAACCACGCGCCGAATTGCAGCACGACGGGTGCCTTGATCGAGACGCGCGTGAGACGGCCGATGAGCCATGTCGCGACGCCCATCCCGGCGAGCGAGCACCAGCCGTACACGAGCGCCGTGGTGTAGGCGGGCCACACACGTCCGTAGCTGAGGTGATCGAAAATCGCAGTCGTCGCGCGCTGCATGTGCAGCAGCTTGTAAAGCCACTCGGGGCCGAGGACGAAATCCGGCGCGTGCAGTTTCTTCGAGGCGATGTAGCCGAGGACGACTGACACGAGCAGCCAGAAGATCGCCATCGTGAAGAACGTGAGCACCGGGCCGCGTGCCGACTGGTCAATGAGTGCGCGCTCGCCACTCTCGATGTCGCGCGGTGTGACATCGGCCTTCGGTGCGGATGCGGTCTCGTTGGTGGCGTTCATTTCTTGGATTCAGGCCAGTTCAAAAGTGTGGGACGTGCGGGAGCGGCGACGGCGACGGCAGGCTGCGACGAAGGCAGGGATGCGCCGGAAGACGCAGGGGCAGCCGGTGTCGCTGGCGGTTCCGCGGGAGTCGGAGCCGGCGCTGGAACTGGGGCGGCAGGTGCCGGAGCAGGAGATGTAACGGGCGCCGGTGCGGGCGCTGGCGCAGGAGCCGGTGCAGCGACCGGATTTAGATCGGCAAAAATCACGGTCCTTGCTCCGCCACCCATCGCATTAGGCATCATGGGCGCGGCATTCGGGTCGGAAGGTGGCATCACGTCCACCTTCACTGCGGATGCCTTCGGCTTCCGATCTTTCAGCCCGTTGGCGACGGCCTTCATCGCGAGTTCGATCGGCATGGTCACTTCACCCTTCGCCTTGTCTTTCCATGCGGCCACACCAGTAAGCGCCTTGTCCGCTTCGGCGATGGACTTCTTCGCCTCGCGATAGCGGATGACTCCACGCAGGTCGTCGAGCTTGTCGATATCCGGCTGCGCACCGCCATTGTATCGCTGGCCCGCTTCAGTGAGCAGTGCCGAGGTCTCGTCTTTCTTCTTCTGGATGTCTTCACCCTTCGCATCATCCGCCGCGCGGAGTCCGAGGGCGATCTGCTGAGGTTGGAGTTCGCTGTTCGCGGCAGGCTTCTTCACCCACAGGAAGACGACCGCCGCCACGACGCTAAACGACACGATGCCGCCGAGGCCGACAAAGAACCCGCCGGGTGTGGTTACGTTGGCTTTCGATGACATGTCAGTTGGAATATTTCAGCGACTGGGCGAGCCGCGGATCTTTCGTCGGGAAGACATAGCCTTGTCCGAGGCTCCGCAGGAAAAGCAACCCGAGGCAGCCGCCGATGCCGAGCCACGGGAAAATCGAGGCAAGCGCCGCGCGGAACGAGAAGCCGACCGGACTCCACTCGGGAATCACGATGAGAAAGATGTCGAGGAACTGCATCATGAGGATCCACGCCGCGCAGTAGTTGATGAGCTTCGACTTTTTCGTGCCTTGGAAAAGCAGCACCACGAACACTAGGAAAAATCGGCCGAAGACGAGGAGATGACTCAGATAGTTCCAGCTCCCGGTATTCCGCACGCGGAAGTAAATCGTCTCCTCATCGAGGTTCGCGTAGGTGATGAGCATGTATTGCGAGAACCCGATATACGCCCAGAAGACGCAGAAGGTGAGCATGAACTTGCCCATCACGTGGTAGTGCTCCTCAGTCACGACCTTCAGGTAGCCAGCGCTGCGCAGCCAGGACACCGTGAGGACCAGGAGGGACATCGAGGCCCCGGCGGCTCCGGCGAAAAGATAGACGCCCCACATCGTCGAAAACCAGTGGTGATTCAGCGCCTTCAGCCAGTCGATGCCGGCGAAAGTGAGGCAAATCGCGAGTGTCGGGATTCCCAGGACGGCGAGCTTTCGCATCGAGAAGGTGTGCGCCGAGGAACCGTCCTTGTCCTGCGCCATGCTGCGCTTGCGGAGGAGATGAGGGATGAGCGCCAGGAGTGCAAAAAATGCGACAGCGCGCCCCCAGAAAAACGGCTTGTTCAAATACAGCGACTTGCTGCCGGCCATCGCCGCGTCCTTCGCCGGATCCGCGCTGAACCATGTGTAGAGAATCGTGACACACAGCGCGATGGGGATGAAAAATATCGCGATATAGCGGAGCAGCGACGCGAGATTCTCCATCTGACGGCGGACTACGACAGACCACTCGGAGTCCGTCGCGTGATGCAGGCAGTTCCAGAAGAAGCAGCCGCACAGCACGGTGAAGAAATACATGAAGGCGAACAGCCACACATGCGCGAACAGCTCGCGGTTCGCAAAGTAGGTGATGCCAGCCCCGAGCAAGCCGACCGCGGCAGCGACGCTGAATACATTCTTCAGCGCAGTGCCTTTGCTGGCGTCGAATTTCTCGGAATTTGGAACGTGAATGTGATGGCTCATTTCTGCTCCTGAAGTTTCTTCTGCTCAGCCTCGGGGAGGTCGGCGAGCTTTGCGCCGGTCGCGGTCTGAAGCGCTCGGACATAGGCGACGATCGCCCAGCGATCCTCGACGGCGATGACCGGGCCGTAGGCACCCATCGTATTTTTGCCGTGGGTGATGGTGTTGAAAATCTGGCCGTCCGGCTGCGCACGGAGCAGGTCGTCCACGAGCGGGCGGACCGTCACGAGGCCGAAGCTTTTCACGACGCCATTCCCCTGCCCCGCCGCACCGTGGCAGATGGTGCAGTAGATATTGTAGCGCTGCTGGCCGCGCGTGACCAATTCGGCGCCACGGGATGCAAGCGGATCGGGAATGCCGTCGCCATACACGTCACCGATGCGGCCCGTGTTGAAATAGTCGGGCTGGTTTGCGAAGCCGCCGCTGCCGTCCACGAGGTTGTTGCCCTCGGTCTGGAAATAGCGACCGGGAAGATTGAATCCGATCGGCACGGTGCCGGGGATCGGGAGACGTGCCGCGCGCGAGTCATTGAAGAAATCGCTGCGATGCTGCGGCTCATACTTCGGCTGATGCGCCATGTCGTTGAACCACTCGACTGGCGTGTGGCCCATTTTGTCGCCGCGGAATCCGGCAAAGCCGATGCCGATCACTGCGAGGATGATGAGTGCTCCAAAGGATACTTTCAGCATGGCCTAGTCCTGGTCGAATACCTCGGTTACGTGTTTGCCGCCGACCGCGCCGAGCAGCGCCTTGGTCTTCGAGTCTGAAAAGAGCGGGTCACGCGATTCGATGACGAGGAAGAACCTGTCGTCGCTCACTTTCGCGAAGCGGCTCCAGTTGAAGAGCGGGTGATGAAAGCGCGGCAGGCCGTTGCGCAGAATCATGCCGAAGGTCGCGCCGAACGCGGCGAAAAGAATCGTCAGCTCATACATCACCGGGAAGAAAAATTGCAGCGCGCGGATGCCATGCGACCAGTCAATCGGCTTGCCGTTCACGATGATCGGATAGATGCCGAAACTGGTGATCGTCACGAGGCCGAGGCCGGTGAGGAATCCCGTGAGGCCGCAGACAAAGACGAACGCGCTGAGCCAGGATTTTTTCATGCCCATCGCCTTGTCCAGGCCGTGAATCGGGAACGGGGAATGACAGTCCCAAGCGGTGTATCCGGCGTCGCGGACTTTTTCCGCGGCATTGAAGATTTCCGCGGCGCTTTCAAATTCAGCGCCGATGGCATGGAGTCGTTTGGTGGCCATGGCTAGTGTGCGGGGAGCGCCGCCTCCCTCGGTTGTGAGGGATCGTGATCGCCCTTCGGGGCGGCGTGCGGATCAGCCTGTGGCGTCACGGCCTTCACCTCGAAGGCGCAGATCATCGGAAGGAATCGCATGAAGAGCAGGAATGCAGTGACGAAGAATCCGAACGTGCCGATGAATGTGAACACCTCGACCCAGGATGGAGTGTAATGTCCCCACGACGACGGCAGGAAGTCCTGCGCCAGCGTGGTGCCGATGATCACGAAGCGCTCATACCACATGCCTGCATTCACAAACTGGCACGCGATGAACACGACGATATAATTTCGCCGCATCGCCTTGAACCAGAAAATCTGCGGCGTGACGACATTGCAGAACATCATCGCAAAGTAGTGCCAGTAATACCAGCCCGTCGCGCGGTTGTAGAAGGCGTTGTACTCGTAAAAGTGGCCCGAGTACACCATGCCGATGAACAGCTCCATCAGGTATGCGTAGCCGACGATCGATCCCGTGAGCAGGATGATCTTCGCCATCTTGTCCACATGGTTCCGCGTCATCATGTCGTCGAGCTGCGGATACAGAAGCCGCGCGGGAAGCATGAGCGTAAGCACCATCGCGAAGCCGCCGAATACGGCACCCGCGACAAAATACGGCGGGAAAATCGTCGTGTGCCAGCCGGGCACGATGGACGTGGCGAAATCAAACGACACGATCGAGTGAACCGAGAGCACGAGCGGCGTCGAGAGACCGGCGAGGATGAGATACGCCATCTCGTAGTGCTGCCAATGGCGGTTGCCGCCGCGCCAGCCGAGCGCCGCGAGCCCGTATCCCCATTGCTTGATCTTCGACTTTGCGCGGTCGCGCAGCATGGCGAGATCAGGAATGAGGCCGACGTACCAGAACAGCACGGACACCGTGAAATACGTCGAGACTGCAAACACGTCCCAGAGCAGCGGCGAGCGGTAGTTCTGCCACAGGCCGTTCCAGTTCGGGATCGGGAAAAGATACCAAGCTTTCCAAACGCGACCGACGTGGAAGCCGGGGTAAAGACCGGCGCACATCACCGCGAACAGCGTCATCGCTTCCGACGCGCGGTTGATCGAAGTGCGCCACTTTTGCCGGGTGAGAAAAAGGATCGCCGAGATGAGCGTGCCCGCGTGGCCGATGCCGATCCAGAAGACGAAATTCGTGATGTCCCAAGCCCATCCGAACGGCTGGTTTTCACCCCAGACACCGACGCCGTTCGAGACCTGATAGCCAAGCAGCAGCGGCACGAGGACCGCGATGGGCGAGAAGATGAAGAACGCGATCCACCACCACTTCGGCGTGCGCTCTTCGCAGATGACGGAGACATTCTCGGTGATCCAGTTCAGCGAACGGTCATGGTTGACGAGCTTCTCGCGCTCAAGCTCCGGCGGGCAGTGCAGCACCACCACTCCGTCTTCGCTCACATTGGATGCAGCGTGGCCGGCCATTACGCGTGTCCTCCTTTTGCGTGGCCCATGATCGCGTCCTTCGGGGCGTCAGGCATCTGCGGGTTCGGGTTCATCACTCGTGCGAGGTAGCTCACGCGCGCATTCACGCCGATGTAGTCGAACAGTCGGTAGTCGCGCGGGTTGTCCTTCGTCTTGCTCACGGCGCTGTTCGGATCTTTCGTGTTGCCAAAGACGATCGCGCCGGTCGGGCATGCCTGCTGGCACGCGCTCTGGAAACTGTCGGTCGGCACGCGCACGTCGGCGGTGTCCTTGGCCTTCACCTTCGCGGCGATTTTCGCCTCCTGGATGCGCTGCACGCAGAACGTGCATTTCTCCATCACGCCACGCATCCGCACTGTGACGTTCGGGTTCTTCGACATCTTCAGCGTGTCGGCCATGCCTTTCTCGTTGATGAGATTCCAGCGGAAATATTTGTCCTTCTGGCGCTCGTTGAAGTCGAAGAAATTGAAGCGGCGGACTTTGAAAGGGCAGTTGTTCGCGCAATACCGCGTGCCGATGCAGCGGTTGTAGGCCATCACGTTCAGGCCGTCGTCGCTGTGGACGGTTGCGTTCACCGGGCACACCGTTTCGCACGGCGCGTTCTCGCAGTGCTGGCAGGGCATCGGCTGCATGACCATGCGCGGCTCGGAAATATTGATCGTCTTGTCCTCGCGCGCATTCATGTCGCTCACGAAATAGCGATCCATGCGGATCCAGTGCATCTCGCGGCCCTCGATGACCTGCTCCTTGCCGACAATCGGGATGTTGTTTTCGCTCTGGCACGCGACCATGCACGCGGAGCAACCCGTGCAGATGCTGAGATCCACGGCCATGCCCCACTGATGATTCTTGTCCTTCAGCTCGGGATGCGAATACGCACTCTGCGGGATCGGGTAGCCCTTCGCGTCACGCTTCTCCGCCTCGGCATCCATCGCGCCGTGCTCGTGGAGCCAGTGCTGATCCTTGGCAAAACCGGCCTCGTGCTTGTGCATCTCCGCCGTGCCTTCGCGGATGACATCCGCACCGCGGCCCTCGAGCGCACCGTGCTCCTGCGTGATCGCGATCGGGTAAGCCTTGCGGTCGGAAATTTTGCGGACCTTCGCGCCGTGCGCGATGTAATGCGAAGCCGAGGTGCGCAGCTTGTAGGCATTGAAGCCGACTCCACTTTTGTGCGCGCCCCATCCGCCGTGCGACATGTAGTTCCCCTCGCGTCCGCCGACGCGGCCCTCGAAAGTGCGACCGTAGCCGAGCGCGATCGTCACACTGTCATCCGCATGACCGGGGATGATCACCGCCGGAATGTCGAGCGACGCGCCGTTCACCTCGATGGTGAGCCAGGTGCCATTGTCGAAGACAAACTGTCCGTTCCCCTGCTTGGCCTCAAGACCGAGCTTCGTCGCCGTCGCAGGACTGAGCAGCGCGGCGTTGTCCCAAGTGACTTTCGTGATCGGATCGGGAAGCTCTTGCAGCCATCCGTTGTTCGCATTGCGCCCGTCATCCACCTTCGCGCAAGGCGCAAAGACGATCTCGATGCCTTCGCCAGCCTTGTAGCCTGCGGCCAGTTCGGCGGCAGCCGCGCCATTCAGCGCGAGAGGCTCGCGCTTTGCCTCACTGCCCGCGAGGAAGCCATCGTGCAAAAACTTCACCCACGACTCCGCATCAATCCCGCGTGCGATTTCCTTGAATGTCGCCTGCACGAGATCCAGCCCGTCGCTCTTTTTCCCAGTCGCGATGAAATTAAGAAGCTGAATCTCGGACCATCCGCCGTAGAGCGGCAGGATCATCGGCTGCTGCGAGAGGATGCTGTTGTCACTCGCGCGCCCGTCGCCCCAAGCCTCCAGATAATGCGCGGCAGGCACATGCCAGTTCTGCTTTCCGTTCCGCGCCACGAGACTCGTCTCGTCGTCGTAAAGTCCGTGCCGGATGACGGTCTTCACGTTGCCGAGCTGCTCGGCAAATTTCAGATCCGCAGGAGCGTTGAACGCCGGATTGCCGCCGAGGATGAAAAGCGTTTTGACATTCCCCGCCGCGATTCCCTTCGAGAGATCGGCGATGGTCGCGCCAGGTTTGGCGGAGGTCTTGCGACCGACCACCGTCGTGCCGAATGCACCGAGCGCCGCATTGATCGAATGGACGACTGCCTGCACCGCCGCAGGCTGGCGATAGCCGACGAGCACGAGCGCCGTGCCCTTTTTCGCGATGAGATCCTCCGCCGCCTCCGCGATCCACTTGCCCTGCTCGGCGGTGAAGGCCGGGGTCTGCGGGAATTTTGTTGCGACTGATCTCAGCGACTCGTCATTGGTCTTGCCGGCGATGATTTCCGCGAACTGCCGCACCACCGCGCCGACCTTGCCGGCCTGCACGCGCAGCCGGTGATCCGCCATTCCGCCGGTGACTGTGTAGCGGTTCTCGACGACGTAGAGCCGGTTCATGGCCTGCTCCGGCGAGCGGCGTTTTGAAAATGCGGCGATGCCTTCCAGTGTGCCTTCGTCGAAACCGAGGAAATCGCAGTCGAGCGCGAGGATAGCGTCGGCCTTTGCGAGATTCGGAATGGCGCGCAGCCCTTTCCCAAACGCAGCCTCATTCGCAGTGCGCGCCTCTTCTCCGCCGAGCGGCTCGTATTCCGCCCAGATTGCCTTCGGCATTTTCTTCGCCACCTCGTCGCGCAGACGGCGGAAGGTCGGCGAAGTGAAATGCTCGGTCAGGAAAGCGATGCCGCTGCCGTCATTCGCATCCTTCAGCAGCGATTCCAGCGCGGCGACAAAATCCTTCTCCTCGGCCACATTTGCACCGTGACGGAAATGCCGCGAACGATCCGGATCATAAAGGTCGAGCAGCGAAGCCTGGCTGTGGATATCGGTCTTGCCCAAGCAGGACGGATGAAAAGGATTGCCCTCCACTTTCGTCGGGCGGCCATCGTACGTCGCGACGACGAGCGGCTGCGCACCGCGACGGTGCGGACGCGAGGTCGCATAAAAAATCGCCTTGCCCGGCACACTCCACTCCACGCCGCGTGAAAACGGCACGAGATTTTTCTCCTCGCGTCGGCATGAGCTGAGCGAAAGGCCGGTGAGCGCTGCGCTCGCGGCCATGTACTTCATGAAGCTGCGGCGGCTCGTCTCAAGATTGATCTCGGAGGCTCCCTCCGGAAATTCGCGCGCGACCCACGACTTGAATTCCGGCGTGTCGGCGACCTGGCCGAGGCTGCGCCAGTATTTCGGGCCGGTCTCTGTTTCCGTGGGGTGATTGAGGATTCGTTTGCTCATCGGTGGCAGCCAGCGCAGTTATTGACGGGCGGATTCACATCGCGCTGTTTCTTCAGTTCGTTGCCGAGGTCGAGCTGGGCCTGCTTCGCCGACTCCTTGCCCTTGATCGGAGCCGTCCAAGCGAGGTCGGTGACCTTGTCCAGCGGACGCAATCCATTTTCCGGCGCACGATGGCAGTCGAGGCAAAATTTCATCGCGTGCGATTCCGCGTGATAGACGACATCCATCTGATCCACCCGGCCGTGGCAGCTCACGCAGGACACGCCGCGGTTCACATGCACCGAGTGATTAAAGTATGCGTGGTCGGGAGTCTTGTGGATTTGCACCCACTTCACCGGCTTGCCTGTCTCCCAAGCCTCACGCAGCGGCGCGAGCTTCGGGTTGTCCTTCTGGATCTGCGAATGGCAGCTCATGCACACCTGCGCCGTCGGGATGTTCGAATGCGCCGCCGTCTCGACGAAGCTGTGGCAGTAGCGGCAGTCCATCTGGAGCTGCCCCGCATGAATCTTGTGCGAAAATGGAATCGGCTGCTCGGGCTGGTAGCCGACGCGCGTGTATTTCGGCGTCCAATAATACCAGAATGCACCAAAGGCCCCCGTCGCCAGCGCCCCGAGGACGATCGCGATTTTCAGGGGAACCAAGTTGCTGCCGCGAGGAAATATCTGTGGCATATCCTCAGGCAGAAATCGGGTTGCAGACGATTTTCAAAGTGTGTCGGCTGATGGTTGTTTTCAGTGGCGGAGCGCGGACTTTTAGGGAATTGCAAAATGGATGCAAGGACTTTGTGAAAATTTTCACAAGCTGGTTCCAACGGGTGCCTTTTTTGCTTCGGAAAAGGCCTCGAAACGCGCGTAAACTGCAATAATTGCAATAACGGAAAAATCATTGCTCTCGCAGTGAAAGAATGCTAAAAAAGAAACCCTATGAACATCACCAAGCTCCTCCTCGCGGGCGTCTTCGCCCTCGTGACCGTCACGGCCAATGCAGCGAACTGCTGCGAAAAGGCAAAGGCCGCCGGCAAAGACTGCGCACATGAGTGCTGCGTCAAGGCCAAGGCCGATGGCAAAGTCTGCGAGAAGTGCAATCCCAAGAAGTAAGGGACTCGCAAGGTAAATCCCAAAACATGAACAAGCCGGCCTCGAAAGGGGCCGGCTTGTTTATTTTTGGAATCAACGCTCCGAGGCTTTTTGCGGAGATGGTGTACGGGAAGTCCATTTTCAAAGCAGAGGCGCAGAGGGAAAGAGAGAGTTCCGCAGAGGAATGGGATCGATCATCTTCTGCGGAACTCTCATCTTGACTTGGTGCCTGTACGTTTTTCCGACTTCCGGTACACTGCCTGAGAAAACACCATCCGTGATCTGCCCGCATTTCCGGGCAGAAAATGGCCTTATAGTTGCTATAATTGGACTCCACTACCCACTTTATGCTCTGGTTTTGCTCCGGTCATTTCGCCGCCACCTGGCTCGTCTGCCTCACGCTCATCTTCCGCTTTCACGCGACGGCGGAACGCCCGCTCACCTTCGTGATGTTCGCACTGATCCTGTGGCCGGTGCTCCTCGAACTGCTCTCGCTCCGCGGCTACTTCGCGCTGAAGCGCGTGACCCTCGACCGCCTCAAGGCCCGCGTGCATCGTGGCGAACTCAAGAAGGCCGTCGTCTTTGCCTTCGGCTTTTGCACGAGCCTGCTCGCCGCGGCAGGCATCGGCGCGGCCGCGTGGGCCTTTGGCCTGCTCGACGGCTGGCTCGGAAAAATGAGCGCCGTCCCGACTCTCGCCTGGCTGCCTCTCACGCTCGCACTCTGGGTCGTGCCACCGGTGAGCGCAGTGGCGCTCCTCGCGGGCAGGGCCAGCGCGCAAATCGCCAAGGGCGCGGCCAAAAAAACAGAGCCGGAGCCAGTCCGCGCCTGATCCGATTTCCTCCCGGAAAGACGACAGCCACCGCCAGCAGAGTGCCAGCGGTGGCTGTCGTTTTGCTGGCGGGAATCTGTCACAGCCCCGTGCCGGGCGTCAGCGTCTGGCGCTGCTCGGGATCCTTGTAAATGATGTCCTTATAGGTCGCGCCCGCCGGAATCATCGGCAGCACATGCTCGGAATACGGCACCATGACTTCAAGCAGGCACGCAGTCTTCTGCGCGAGGAACCACTCCATCGCCGCAGCGAGATCCTTCTTGTGCGAGACGCGCTTGCTCGGGATGTCGAAACCTTCGCATATCTTTTGAAAATCCGGGTAAATCTTGTTCATGTTCGGCACCTCGCGCTTCTCGTCGAGGAAGGTGCCGAGGAAAGTGTGCCCGCGGTTCGATTTGAAGAAGCGGTCCTCCCACTGCACGACCATTCCCAAGTGCAGGTTATTTAGCACGAGCGCCTTCGCCGCGATGCCCTCGACGCGCGCGCAGGCGAGTTCCTGGATGTTCATCACAAAGGAGCCGTCGCCATCAATGTCGATCACTTCCTTGTCCGGCCGCGCGACCTTCGCGCCGATCGCACTCGGATAGCCATAGCCCATCGAGCCGAGCCCTAGGCTGCTGATGAGCGTGCGCGGCTCGTCGAAATTGTAGAACTGCGCCGCCCACATCTGATGCTGGCCCACGCCGGTGGTGATGATCGCCTCGCCCTTCGTCATCTTGTAAAGCTGCTCGACCACGTACTGCGGCTGGATCGCGTCCTCCGTATCCTCGTAGTAAAATGGAAACGCCTTTTTCCATTCCATGATCTGCGCGCGCCACGGCGCATAGAGCGTGTAATCGCCCGGCTTCTTCCGCTCGTAGCCAGCCTTCGTGAGCAGCGCATTCGCACGGATGAGCGCGTCCTTCACGTCGCCGAGCATCGGCAGCTTCACCACCTTGTTCTTGTTGATCTCGGAGTTGTCGATTTCGAGATGCACGATCGTGCCGTGCTGGCAGAATGCCTCCAGCTTGCCCGTCACGCGGTCGTCGAAACGCACGCCAAATGCGAGCAGCAGGTCGGCCTCGTTCGCCGCGTTGTTCGCGTACACCGTCCCGTGCATGCCGAGCCATTTCAGCGAAAGCGGATGCGTCTCCGGAAAGCAGCTCACGCCCATGAGCGTCGTCGTCACGGGAATCTGCGTGCGCTCGGCAAACTCCAGCAACTCCGCGTGCGCCTCGCCGCTGATGATGCCGCCGCCCACGTACAGCATCGGCTTCTTCGACTGCCGGATCAGGCCGATGAGTTCGTTCAGTTCCGCATCGCCCACCCGCACGTCGGGATTGTAGCCGCGGAGCTTCACCTCAGTCGGCCACACGGGCTGGCAACTGCCCATCTGGATGTTCTTCGGAATGTCAATCAGCACCGGGCCGGGACGCCCCGTCTGCGCGATGTAAAATGCCTCCTTCACGATCCGCGGCAGGTCGCGGATATCCGTCACGAGATAATTGTGCTTCACGATCTGCGCCGTCACGCCGAACACGTCCGTCTCCTGGAATGCGCCCTTTCCGATCATGTGCTGCGGCACCTGCCCGGTGATCGCCACCAGCGGCGTCGAATCGAGAAATGCGTCCGCGATACCCGTCACGAGATTCATCGCGCCCGGCCCGGAAGTCGCCATGACCACGCCCGCCTTGCCCAGCGCACGCGCGTAGCCCTGCGCCGCAAACACGCCGCCCTGCTCGTGGCGCGGCAGGATCGTGCGGATGATCTTCGAGCGCGTGAGCGCCTGGTGCATCGCCATGCTCGCACCGCCGGGATACGCGAAAATCACCGTCACCCCCTCGCGCTCCAGCGCCTGGACGAGGATGTCCGCTCCGCTCATGGTCGGGCCGAGTTCGCCCTTGCTGGAAGGGGCCTGTGTCGCGGGATTCGTGGATGTGCTCATGGTTTGCCTTGGAAAAATTGGGCCGGAACCTAGCCACATCGCCGGTCTGCGGCAAGAAGCTTTCCGCGACAGAAGCTTTCCTGCGAGCGCCCCATTCAAAAAGGCAGTGGCTCAATTTGGATGAGGCGTGCCTCCGACTCTTTGTCCTGCCCGTGCTCCCGCTCTCGAAGAACCGCCTGCACGAGCAGGACAAAGAAGGAAGATTCCAAACTGAGCCACGGCCTGCAAAAAAAGCTCCGCCTCCAGAAATTCCTGTGTGGCCTCCTCTCAGGAAATCACGGAGTCTGACGCAGCCTTGCTACACACCATCCAGCCCGAAGCCCACGGCCCGCTCGGCGTGCCGATGACACACGCGGTGGAATCGTGCGTCCACTGCGGCTTCTGCCTCGCGGCGTGCCCGACGTATCGCGAACTCGGCCAGGAGATGGACACGCCACGCGGCCGCATCGTGCTGATGAAGCAGGTCCTCGAAGGCACGCTGCCGCTTGCCGATGCGCTGCCGCATGTGGACCGCTGCCTCGGCTGCCTCGCCTGCGAACCCGCGTGCCCGAGCGGTGTCGCATATCGCGATCTGCTCTCCCCATTTCGTGCGCTCGCAGAGAAAAAGCGGAGCCGTCCTTTTCTCGAACGCATGCGACGGTGGATCGTCTCGGCCACGCTGCCGCATCCCGCGCGTTTCCGCATCGCCGCGTGGGCGGGAAAGTTCGCACGCGAATTCGCACCGCTGTTTCCGAAATCATTCCGCGCGATGCTCGGCCTCATCCCGGAAAATGTCCCGCCACGCGAGTTTTGGCCGGAAGTCACGCCTGCAATCGGCAGGCGCCGAGCACGCGTCGCCCTGCTCGCGGGCTGCGCGCAGCAGGTGCTAGCGCCGGACATAAACACCGCGACCATCGAGGTGCTCGCGCGCAACGGCGTCGAAGTCATCGTCCCACACGCACAAGCGTGCTGCGGCGCGCTCGCGTGGCACGTTGGCGACATCGGTTCCGCGCAAAAATTCGCGCGGAAAAATCTCGCCGCATTTCCAGACGACGTGGACGCCATCCTCACGAACGCCGCCGGCTGCGGCTCCGGCATGCACGAATATCACCTCATCCTCGCAGGCACAGAACTCACCGATGCCGCGGAAAAGTTCCGCCATCGCGTGCTCGATGCCGCCGTCTTCCTCGCACGCCTCGGCGACCTCGTGCCGATTCCTGATTCGGGAAAACCCACGCGCATCGCCGTCCACGACGCATGTCATCTGCTGAACGCGCAAGGCATCCGCGACGAACCGCGCGCGCTGCTCGCCGCGATCCCGCGTGCGGAGCTGATCGATCTCCCTGACCCGCACCTCTGCTGCGGCAGCGCAGGGACTTATAATTTGGACCAGCCCGAGATCGCCGCGAGCCTCGGCGCGGCGAGGGCGCGCACGATCATCGAGTCGCGCGCGGACATCGTCGCGACCGGCAACATCGGCTGCCTCACCCAGCTCAAGCTGCACCTCGCAAAACAGGCCGCGGACATCCCCATCCGCCACACGATGCAAATCCTGCGCGACGCCTACGCGGGCGTGTAGCTGCGCTTGTGAAAGCGCTGGCACTCTTTGCTCTCACGCTGGAAGATCAGCCCGCGCTTTCACAAGCGCGGCTACGATCCGCTACTTCTTCCGGAACTCCCCGCTGCGCGCGTCAATCATCTTGGCGACGAAGCTCGTGTCGTATTTCCCGCGCACAAAATCCGGGTCGTGCATGATCGTCTGCTGGAAAGGGATCGTCGTCTTCACTCCGCGGATGATGTATTCGCTGAGCGCGCGGCGCATGCGTGCGATGGCATTCTCGCGCGAGGTGCCCATCGCGATGACCTTCGCGATCATCGAGTCGTAATACGGCGGCACCGTGTAGCCCGAGTAAACGTGCGAATCAATCCGCACACCGCGTCCGCCGGGCGCATAGTAGAGGTCGATCTTTCCCGGCGACGGCTGGAAATTGTTGTACGGATCCTCGGCATTCACGCGGCACTCGATGGCGTGATACTTCCGCTTCGCGTGCCTGATGAAATGCGACAGCGGCTCGCCCGCGGCGATCTTGATCTGCTCCTTCACGAGGTCCACGCCGTACGCCTCCTCGGTGATGCAGTGCTCCACCTGGATGCGCGTGTTCATCTCCATGAAGTAGTAGTTGCCCTTGTCATCCATGAGGCACTCGATGGTGCCCGCGCCGACGTAGCCGACTTCCTTCGCGAGCTTCACGCAGTCTGCGCCCATGCGCTCGCGGATCGCCTCCGTCATGATCGGCGAAGGTGTCTCCTCGATGATCTTCTGGTTGCGCCGCTGCATCGAGCAATCGCGCTCGCCGATGTGGACTACATCGCCGTGCATGTCGGCCATGATCTGAAATTCGATGTGGTGCGGATTCTCGATGAGCTTCTCGAGGTACACGGCACCGTTGCCGAAAGCCTTCTCCGCCTCGGCACGCGCGGCGCGGAATCCCTGCACGAGCGAACCGTCATTGTGCGCAGGCCGCATGCCCTTGCCACCGCCGCCGGCGGTCGCCTTGATCATCACCGGGTAGCCGATCTTCCGAGCAATCGCCATCGCCTCCTTTTCGGTCTCGACGATGCCGTCGCTGCCGGGCGTCACAGGCATCCCGGCTTTGCGCGCCGTGTCGCGCGCGGTGTTCTTGTCACCCATCGAGCGGATGGCCGCAGGCGGTGGCCCGATGAACTTGATATTGCAGCTCGCGCACACTTCCGCGAAGTGCGCGTTCTCGCTCAGGAAACCGTAGCCGGGATGAATCGCATCCGCATCGCCGACCTCGGCGGCGCTGATGATGCGGTCAATCTTCAGGTAGCTCTGGTTGCTCGGCCCCGGCCCGATGCAGATCGCCTCGTCGGCAAGCTGCACGTGGAGCGAATCCACGTCGGCCTCCGAGTACACGGCCAGCGTCTTGATGCCCTGCTCCTTGCAGGCGCGGATGACCCGCAGGGCGATTTCGCCGCGGTTCGCGATGAGGACTTTCTTGAACATGTTGAGAGTTGAAAGTTGAAGATTGAGAGTTGCGGAGACGAGGTGGATTTCCGGTCGGGAGGCGGGCCTCTAACTTTCAACCCTCAACTCTCCACTCGCCCCTGTTACTTCGGAACGATGCGGAACAGAGCCTGGCCAAACTGCACCGGCTTGCCGTTCTCCGCGACCATCTCGGTGATGGTGCCGCGCGCGTCCGCCTTGATTTCGTTCATCACTTTCATCGCCTCGATGATGCAGACGACGGTGTTCTCATCCACGTCCTGGCCGACCTTCACGAAAGCCTGCGCATCCGGGGATGGCGAGCCGTAGAAAGTGCCGACCATCGGCGACGCGATGTCCTTTAGCTTGTCATTCACGACCGGCGCGACGGGCGCCGATGCCGCAGCCGCGGGCGCGGCCAGCGGGGCGGCGATGGGTGCCGCGTGGTGGATGACGGGCTGGAAGTCATTCCCCTTCTTCAGGGTGATCTTGAATCCTTCGCTCTCCATTTTGAAGACGGAGAGGTCATTTTTCCTCATGAGCGCAATGAGCTCTTTGATTTCTTTTAAGTCCAAGGTGTGAGGTTTTTGGTTGTGAGGCGCGGATGCTACGGGCTGCGCGGAAAGCGGGTCAACTGCGCTTTTGCATCGTAGGCGCGACCGGGAGGTCGCGGCCCGTACGTCGCCACGCCCGCGAACTTCCGCTCGCGCCTGCGGATTATTTCCGCGCCTCGGGCGTCACGCTGAGTTCCACGCGCTTGCCTTCGCGCTCGACGATCATCTTCACCGGTTGCCCGATTTTCACGGCATCGAGCGCGTACGTGTAGTCGTAGATGTTCGCGATTTTCTGCGCGCCGAATTCCACGATCACGTCGCCGCCCTTCAGCCCGCCCTTCTCCGCCGGGCTGCCGCCGCGCACGCCGCTGAGCTTCACGCCCTTCACCTCGGTCGCGTAGTCGGGGATGCTGCCGAGATACGCGCGCATCGAGTCGCGTCCCCCGCCCTGCTCCTTGCGCTCGACGCGCGAAAAATCGGGCCGCTCCGGTGCCGTCGCGACATCCTCGATGATGGCCCGCGCAAACTTCGCGATGCGCGCCAGGCCGTCGTAATCGAGCTTGTCCGCGGTGTCGCTCGGGCAGTGGTAATCATCGTGCGAGCCGGTGAAAAAATTCAGCACCGGGATGCGCTTCGGGTAAAAATTCGTCACGTCCGTCGGCAGGTACGGATCCTCCTGCATCCCGAGT
>JAYWEO010000119.1:0-13181 GCA_043779225.1 Prosthecobacter sp. | reverse complement strand
GCGACGAAGAACATCGCATCCCACTGCTCGCGGTCGTACGGGCGCAGTGCGAAATTTTTAACATCCTCGACGAAGAGCCGCCGGAACCACGCCTCGGGCGTCGTGCCTTCGGGGATGTGCGGCGGATGAATGTGGAAGCCCTTTCCCGTGCCTGCGAACATGCACGCCGTGGCCCATTGCCGCGGCCACATGCCGATGGCGTGCAGCGGCCCTTCGCCCTGGCGTGCAAACTCACCAAAAAATCCGCGATGCCGCTGCGGGAAAATCCGCCGGGAAAAAATCTCCACGCCGGGAATCCATGCCGCGTCCAGCTCGGCGCGCTTCGCGATCGCCTCGCCGGCCTCGATGCCGGTCGTGCCGAGACGTTCGGCGGGTGATTTCTGCGAGTAGTCGCGCTGCCCGAGGCGCGCCGTTGCGGAGGGGTTCAGTCCTTTCCAGAGTGGATTCATGCGCCCGCACGCTATGCAGCGCGGTGCCGCGAGTCTAGCGCAGTGCGATCAGAGACTCCCCGCGCGCAGATTGCGAAAAGCCGCGCCGAGAAAATCGAGCATCCGCGAAGGTGTCAGCGATTCCTCACTTTCGCCGCCATGCGAGATCGCGATCTCACTCGCGCGCCCGCAAAGCCATGCGCCGAGTCGCGCGGCATCAAATGGCAACACGTGCTGGCCGATGAGCGCGGCGATCACTCCGGTGAGCGCGTCACCCATCCCGCCGACCGCCATGCCCGGCGTGCCGGCAGTGTTGAAGCTCAGCGGCGCGCCGGATTTTCCGATGACAGTGCGTGCGCCTTTCAGCAGCAGCGTCACCGGATATCTTTTTGTGAACGACTCGACCGCTGCACGTCGCGATTGTGCGCCCGAGCCGGGGGCGAGCCGTTCCATCTCACCGGGATGCGGTGTGAGCACGCGCTCGCCCGCAGCTTTGCCGAGCACGGAGAGATCCGGCGCGATGGCATTCAGCCCGTCCGCATCGAGCACGACGGGATGCGAAAAATTTAACACCAGCGCCGCGACATCCGCCGCCGGTTGCGCACCGATGCCGGGGCCGATTGCAAAAACGTCGGACCGCTGCGCGAGAATCTCATCCGTCGTCGGCAGGGCGCGCACCATCACTTCCGGCGCGACCTTGATCGCAAGCGCATCCACCACCTCGCGCGGTGCATAAAGCGTGACGAGCCCCGCACCCGCGCGCACGCACGCAGCCGAGCACAGCACGGCCGCACCGAGGTAGCCGGGCGATCCTGCGATGATGCCCACGCGCCCGCAGTCGCCCTTGTGCGTGTCGAATGCGCGGCGCGGCAGCAGCAGTCTGAGCCCGTCCGGCGTGGCCACGACCGCATCTGCGCGGGAGCCATCGTGCCGGTCGCTGAGTTCACGCAATGCGAGCACGCTGAGCCGCCCGGTGAAATTCACCGCGCCATCCGCGACGAGCCCCGGCTTTGCAAAGCCGATCGCGAGCGTGTGATCCGCGACGATGCACGCGGGATCTGCCGCGCCGGTGTCGCCGTTCAGCCCGGTCGGAATATCGAGCGCGAAGACGACTGCATTGCTGGCGCTGCGGCAGCGGTGGATCGTACGGGTGATGTCGTTCAGCGGCATGCGCAGCGGGCCGTTTGCTCCGACGCCGAGGAGCCCGTCCAGAATCACGAACGGCTCGCCTTTGATGGAATCCAGCTCCGCAATCTCCGCACTCCGACAGCCTGCAGCCGCCGCAAATTTCGCCTTTGGCAGAGGCCCCCATTCGGACTCCGAAAATGCTGCGATGAGTCGCACATCCCATCCGCAGGCCGCGAGATGCCGCGCGGCGACGAGTGCATCGCCGCCATTGTTCCCTTTTCCAAAGACCGCGGCGCACACGCCCGGTCCCGGGAAAAACTGCCGCACCGCATGCGCGATCTGCAGTCCGGCCTCCTCCATCAGTGCGTCGGCGGAAATGCCGTCGGCAAATGCACGCCGCTCGATTTCCTTCATCGCAGCGCAGGAGAGAATCATCGGGATGTCGCGCGGTGCGCGTGCTCAGCGACAGCACGACACGATCGCCGAAGCGATCGCCTCCGCCTGCCGCTGCCGGTAGGAGGACGAGCTGATCCGATTCGCCTCATCGCGATTCGTGAGGAATCCAAGCTCGCACAGCACCGCCGGGAAGCGCGCATGGCTCAGCACATAGAGCGAGCGCGCCCGCACCCAGCGTCCCGGGACGTTTGTCTTGGCGACCAGATTCCGCATGATCCGGTCGGCGAGCGCATAACTCTGCCGGCCGCTGTGATAATACATCTCATAGCCGTAGGCGTCGGGATTTGGCGCACCGTTGAAATGGATGCTCACGAACACGGCCCTCGATTGCGCGTTCGAGATGTTGCAGCGATCCTGCAGCGTCACAAAATAGTCGCCCTTCCGCGTCATCACCGTGCGCATGCCCGAACGGCGCAGGACGCTTTCCACCCGCTTCGCCACGTCGAGCGCGTACTGCTTTTCCGGGATGCGCTGGCCGGGCATGCCGCCGCGATCGTGTCCTCCATGGCCGGCATCGATGACGATCACCGGCGCCGCGCACGCGGTACACACGAGGAGGAGCAAAGTGACGAGGATGCTGGGTAGTCTCATTCGGTGCCGATTTGGGATGATTCGAGATTGGGGCAAAAGTTCCCCTTGGCAAATGTGCGGGGCTTGGTATTGTCCGCGGCCCTGAATGGTGGCTGTAGCTCAATGGTAGAGCTCCGGTTTGTGGTACCGGCTGTTGCGGGTTCGAGTCCCGTCAGCCACCCCAGGTTTTCTTTTGCGTGCCGTGAAATCATCGGTGGTGCGGATTCCGCGCGGTCAGCGGGACCATGTCGGCTCGGAGATTTTCCCTGCACCGCTCACGATCGTCGTGCGGGTGCCGGTCTGCGTGTCGAGCATCACGAGCGAGCTGCCGGAGGCAAAGATGAGATGCCGCGAATCCGCGCCCCAAGCCGGGCCTTCGCCATCGCCGACCGTGTGTGCGCCGCCGTTCAGGTCGAGAATCGCCACGGAAAACGATCCGCCGCCGCGCGTGTTGAAGGCGATCCTTTTCCCATCCGGCGACCAGCTCGGCGCAGTGTTGTAGCCGAAGCCCGTCGAGAGCCGCTGCGGGCTGCCGCCGGATGCGGACACGCGATAGAGCTGAGGCGAGCCGCTGTCGTCGCTGCTGAAAATCAGCTCGCCGCCGTCCGGCGACCACGTCGGCGAACTCTCCACGCCCGGCGTGTGCGTGATGCGCCGCGCGGAGCCGCCGCCGGAACTTGTGACGTAGATCTCCGGGTTGCCGTCCTTGCTCAGCGTCACCGCGATTTTTCCCCCGTCGGGTGAAAATTTCGCGCCGCTGTTCGTGCCGGGAAATTTCAGGATGCGGGAGCGTGCGCCGCTTCCGAGCGCGATGCGATACACATCCGCGTAGCCGCTCTGGTAGCCGGTGTACACGAGCGACTGGCCGTCCGGACTCAGCCCCGGCGAGACGCTGATCGTCCCGTCGTGCGTGAGCTGCACGAGGTTCGAGCCGTCCGCGTCGCACGTGTAGATTTCCTTTTTCCCCGTGCGCGTGCCGACGAATGCGATCTTCGTGGAGGCGATTCCCTTCGCTCCGGCGAGCGCGGCGACGATGTCGTCGGAAAAGCGATGCACCGCCGTGCGTCCCGAGCCGCTGTAGTTTTTCGAGAGCGAGACTTTTCCACCCTGCGCCGTGACCGTGCCGTGCAGCCCGCCCGCATCGCTGCCGCTCGCCGTGAACTGCGCCTGATCCGCGCCGGTGATCGCGAAGTATCCTGAGTTCACCAAGTCGCGCTTCAGCGTCTCCGCATCGCTGCCAGAAAGCCCGGTCACGGCGATGTTCAGCTTCGAGCTTTTCACGATCTTGATGCGCGGCACGTCCTCGGCGGAGGCGAGCACGGGCAGCAGGAACAACAGCGAGGCGATGGCAAATCTCATGCGGGAAAAGTATTCAGACAATGGTGATGCGATCAGCGTTCAAAGTTCGAGGATGAACGCAACCAATTCGTCGAGCACGCCGTTCTTCAGCAGTTCGGCGGGAGGCTTATCGAGTTTCTTCACGCGTTGCAGCGCCTGCTCGATGGACTGATCCACTTCGTGATTTCCCGTCGGCTTCACGAGCTTCAGCGATTCCACCGTTCCGTCCGCCGAAGCACGCAGGCGCACGTGCGCCTCCACGTCCTTCCCGCTGCGCACGACTGTGAGCGGCTGTGTCCATTCGCGGTGAAACTGCACTTCCACCTTTTTGAAATACGCAGTGAGCGCCGCGCTCGATCCTCCTGCCGCTCCCGCGCTGCCTTTGGTGCCGGCGTTCGTCGCATTGCCTGATCCGGATGCGGCATTTCCAGTCCCGGTTCCCGCGCCCTGCGGCTTGGCATTCGAGTCGGTGATCTTCGGCGTGCCGGGTTTCGCGCCGGGCTTCGGTGTCGCGAGCTTCGCGCCATTCTTCGCAGGCGTCGGTGCCGGACCGGGCTTGGGTGTCGTGGCTTTCGCGGTCTCTTTGGCGGGCGTCGGCGAGACAGTGGGCTTCGGCTTTGGCTTTGGTGTCGGCGCAAGCGTGGGCTTTGGCGTCGTCGGCTTTGTCTGAGGAGTCGCGGTCGGTTTTGGAGTCGGAGTGGCCGTGGGCTTTGGCCGCGGCGTTGGCGTTGGCGTCGGAGTTGCCTTCGGCAGTATCGCGATGTCGTTGGTCTCCTGCACCACCGTCGGTTCCGGCGGAAGCGGTGGCAGGATGTCCGCATCGGGCGGCGGCGGCTTCACTGTGGGCGACGTGTCGCCGCTTTCCGGCAGCGGGAGCGCGGCGGAGCCGAGTTCGCCGCCGCCATCGAGCCACGTGATCTGTTCCGGCTGGTGACTTTTGAACAGCCACTTCCCGCCGAACCACGCGAGCGCAATGAACGCCACGTGCGCGCCCAGCACGATCAGGAAGTTTTTCCGAAATCCCCCGCGCTCATCGTCCGGCAGTGGCAGCGGTCCTTCGGTCATCGCGCGTCACTCCTGCGTCGTCTGGACAAAGCCGATGCGCTTCACGCCCGCGCGCTTCACGGCATCGAGCACTTCGGAGAATTTCTGCACCGGCAGATCGCGGTGCGGGCGGATGAGCACACCGAGGTCCGGCTGCGATCCGAGCTGCGCGGAGAGCTTCGTGGAAAGGGTTTCGGAGGTCACGAATTCGTCGTTCAGCGTGATGGTCTGGTCCGCATGGATCGAGACCGTGCGCACGCCTTCCATATTCGCCGGCTGCTTTGCCTCGCCGCTCGGCAGCACGAGGTCGGTGCTGTTTTCCATGAGCGGCGTGGTGATCATGAAAATGATCAGCAGCACAAACGCGAGATCGAGCAGCGGCGTGACGTTCAGCTCGCTGAGCGTGTGCAACTGGTGTCGGTCGGAAAAGCGGCGCATCAGGGGTCAATTTTGAATTCTGAATTTTGAATTCTGAATGATTCGGCGCATGGCTCGCCGATGCGGGCCATGCCAATTCAAAATCCAAAATTCAGCATTCAAAACTTCGGCCTCCGTTCCCCGTGGTCCACGTATTTGTGCTCGATCGCGCTGGAGAGTTCCGCGGCGAAATTGTCCAGCTCCACGATCATCCCGCGCAGCGTGGTGATGAGCCAGTTGTAGCCGAACATCGCGGGGATCGCCACGAGCAGCCCTGTGACCGTCGTGATGAGCGCGGCGGAGACGCCCGGCGCCATTGCGGCGAGGTTCGCCTTTCCCGCGGTGGCCACGTCGCTGAATGTATCCATCACGCCCCACACCGTGCCGAGCAGTCCGAGAAATGGCGCGCCGCTCACGGCGGTGGAGAGCAGCACCATCTGCGATTCGAGCTTCAGCGCCGTCTCGCCCACGCAGCGCTCCATCGCAGTCTGCACCATGCGCATCTGCGCGGGAGAAATCCTCGGCGCGGTCTCCAGCCGTGCGGCAAAAGTCTCATCCACCTCCGCAGACCCGAGCATCTGAAAACTCAGCTCGCGGCATCCCGCCTGATACACGGCAAAGACCGGCGCACCGGCAAATCGCGCGCCGCTCTGGTACAGGCTCAGCGGCTGCCGGTCCGCGCGGAACGCATCGAGGAAATCCATCCGCCGGTCGCGCGAGCGGCCCAGCATGCGGAACTTCGTGATCATCACCGTCCACGAGATCACCGATGCGATGAAAAGCGCGACGAGCACAGCCAAGCCGGGCACCGTGGAATTTTGCAGCGCGTAAAGGAGCCCGCCACCGTCGGCCAGGCACTGCATGGGAAAAATCTCGGGCGGCATCACGTGGACCCTCGGTATCACATCGCTGCGCCTGCGGCAAACGCAACCTCAGCGTCGCGCCGGACGGATGCGGATCTTTTCTCCCTCAGTGTCTACGGCTTCGCGCCGCTGCCGATACGGAAGAGCGCCTCGTCCGTGCGGATGAAAAGCGCGCCGTCCACCGCAGCCGGAGTGGCCATGATTTTTCCGGGGAGCTGATTCTTGCCGAGCACCCCGAATTTTTTGCCGGGCTGGATCACCGTGACGAGGCCGGTGCGGCTGCCGATGTAGATTTTGCCATCGGCAAAAATGGGCGACGAACTGTAGTCGCCACCGAGGCGCTCCTTGTAGATTTCCGCGCCGGTCTTCGCATCGAGGCAGGTGATGATCCCCGTCTCGCTCACGAAATAAAGCTCATCGCCGATAAGCAGCGGCGAGGGCTGCGTGGGCGCGCCTTTTGCGTAGCGCCACGCGATGTCGTGCTCACCGCCGAGCTTCACGGCGATCATCTCGGGCTTCATGAATCCGGTGCTCATGAAAATCATCCCGTGTCCCGTGACGGGGCGCGGCGTGATCGAGAAGCCGAGGCGTCCGAAAGGCAGCTTCCACAGTTCGCGTCCGATCGCGGGATCGTAGGCGTAGAGCCAGTCGGCGGCGGGCGAGATGAGCTCGGCCTTGCCGCCGCTCTCGATGACGATGGGCGTGCCGTAGGATTTCTTGAGCTGCGGGTTGTCGTTCATCTTTCCCGTGCGATCGGTCTTCCACGCGAGCTTGGCGGTGGACTTGTCGAGCGCCACGAGGGACTGCCGGTCGCTGCCGTCGAGGTGGAAGATGAGCAGGTCTTTCCACAGCACGGGCGAACTGCCGGGGCCGTTCTCGTGCATCACGTGGAGGTCCGTGTTTTTCCAAAGCGGCGCGCCCTTCGCAGTGTCCACGCACGCGGTGCCGAAGGTGCCGAAGTGGCAGTAGAGCCGTCCGTCCTCGATGACGGGCGAGGGCGAGGCGTAGCTGTTGAGCTGGTGGATCCACTGCGGTTCGTCTTCGGAGAGGAGCGGCAGATCGTGGATGATTCGCCCCGTGTCGCGATCCACGCACACAGCGTGCAGCTCGACTTTTTCAAGGAGGGTCATTGGCTGGTCGCCCGTATTTTTCTTCAGCCGGCGCGCGGCGTCCTCGGGCTTCGCGGGCGTCTCGATGGCGGTGGTGAGCCAGATTTGCTTCCCCTCAATCACCGGCGACGACCAGCCGCGCCCGGGGAGCGCCGTCTTCCAAGCAACGCTGCTCGTCTCGCTCCACGCGACCGGCAGCCCCTTCGCCGAAGCGTGTCCCTGTCCGCCCGGCCCGCGCCACTCAGGCCACTCCGCGGCAAATGCGGATGCGGAAATGATGGCGGAGAGAATGAGCGGGGCAATTCGGTGCGTCATGGGAGCAGTTCAGTGAGTGAAACGAGAACCCCGGAGTGCGTGGGTTCGTGGAGAAAATTCGCGAGTGGTCGATGCTCGGGACATCGCCCCGTTCAATCGCGCATGGCCTTTCAGTCGGTGCCTTTTAACAATGGAATATCATCCAGCGGGACAGGTTCCCAAGTGCTTTTCAATGACACCCGACACGCGCGTGCCAAGGTGTAGGACAAGGCTGTCAGATTATTCGCTGATGCCGGGTCTCTTTCGAGACTCGCGAGGTTCTCTCCGAATTTGACCATTGCATCGAATACGGACCTGCTCTCGACAATCGAAAGTTCTCCCCAATAGAGCGCCCAAAACTCCGCGCGTTCAGTCTGCGCAAGATTCAAGTCTGGCGCTATCGCGATCTTTGCAGCGGCTTGGCTGGCACGCGAGTAGATCGCGTAACGCTTCTCCCAAAACGTCTTTCTGAATTCGCTGCGAGTCGAATCAAAGTGCTGATATAAAGCCCATGCGAACGCGACAACGGCGCCGAGCATCGTCAGGCTTTTGAGCACCTTCTCGAAACGGGCGCTGCTTTCGATCTTCGCCTCAATTTCAGAGATTCGGTTCTCAATTGGCGTGCTCATGGATCGGTTCAGAAGACTTTCAATGCCTTGTGTTTTAGGAAGCTGAAGGCATCGCCTGCATCGGCTCGGCCTCGGCCTCGTAGTCGAGGCCTTCGATGCCAAAGCCGAACAGCCGGAGAAATTCCGAGCGGTAGCCGGCGATGTCGCTGAGCGCGGGCAGCGTCTCGGTCGTGAGCTGCGGCCACAGCGCGGCCACCTCGGCCTGCACGTCCGCGCGCATTTCCCAATCATCAATGCGGATGCGCCCTTCCTCGTCCGGCTGCGGATGTGCAGACGGCGCGAGGCGCTCGGCGAAGAGCCGGTAGATCTGCTCGATGCAGCCTTCGTGAAGGCCCTTTGCCTTCATCACCTTGTAGAGCAGCGAAATGTAGAGCGGCACGACAGGAATCGCGCTGCTCGCCTGCGTGACGAGCGCCTTGTTCACGCTCACCCACGCTTGGCCCTCGTGCTTCGCGAGCTTCGCGGTGATGCGATCTGCGGTCTCCTCAAGGTGCTCCTTCGCGCGGCCGATCGTGCCATTCCGATAAATCGCCCACGTGAGGTCCGGCCCGATGTAGCTGTACGCCGCCGTGACCACGCCCGGCGCGAGCACGCCCGCGGCATCGAGCGCGTCGAGCCACATCTCCCAATCCTCGCCGCCCATCACCGCGACCGTATCCGCGATCTCCGCATCGTTCGCAGGCTCGATCGTGATGTCGCTCACGGTGCCCTTGTCCGTGTCCACGGTCTTGTTTGTGTAAGCCGCACCGAGCGGCTTCAGCGTGCTCTTGTGCACCACGCCCGTCTTCGGGTGCGTGCGCCGAGGCGAAGCGAGCGAATAGATGACCGCGTCCACCGTGCCGAGGTCGGCCTTGATGAGCGCGATGACCTGCTCCTTGATCGCGTCGGAAAATGCGTCGCCATTGATGCTCTTCGCATAAAGCCCCGCCGCCTGCGCCTCGCGCTCGAATGCCACCGAATTATACCACCCCGCCGACCCCGTGCGATCCGCCTCGCTCGGCTTTTCAAAGAACACGCCAATCGTCGCCGCACCGCCCGCGAACGCTGGCACGATGCGCGAAGCCAGCCCGTAGCCCGTGCTGGCACCGATCACGAGCACACGCTTCGGCGCACCGGCGATGGGACCCTTGGATTTCACGTAGTCAGTCTGCTGCCGCACATGCGACGCGCAGCCGTCCGGGTGCGCTGTGATGCAGATGAACCCACGAATCTTCGGCTTGATGATCATGCCGCAACGGTGCGCAAGCCGTGCGCGCGTCGTCGAGAAATTTTCCTGCGTCCCGCCGCCGCAACGGATGTGTGGAAATGCACCGCGGCTGCCGTTACATTGCGGCCCGTGACACTCCGTGCATTTCTTTTTCTCCTTACCGCCATTGCTGCCTTCGCGCAGGGCGAAGGCTCCGCGCTCGATGCGCTCAGGCTGATCCCGAAGGATGCCGCGAAGCGTCTCGCGCGCATCGAGGCCCGCGAAGGAGCGCCTGCCCCGGAGCGCTGGTATCTGCTCGTGTACGAACCGGTGGAAGAGCGCGGCCTGCGCGAGTTCGTCGTGGCCGGCGGGAAGCTCGTGACCTCGCGCACGCTCTCGCAATTTGCCGAGACGCTGAAGCCGGAGGAGATCATCGGCGCGGATGCATTGAAGGTGGACTCGATCTTCATCGCAAAACTCGCCGCCGCATTTGCGGAGGCGAATGGCAAAAAGGCCGGCCTGCTTAATTACGAACTCGCGCGCGACCCGTTCTCGGGTGTGCCGGTCTGGAAAGTCACGGTTCTCGATACGGCGGGCGATCAGATCGGGATGCTCACGGTGAGTGCGACGAAAGGCGCGGTGTTCGCCGCCGACGGATTTGAAAAACTGCCTGCTGGAATCACGGTCACGCCGCCGCCGCCAGCCGTGGTTGCGCCGCCGCCCGGCACGAAGACGAAGCCCGCCCCCGCGCCCAAGCGCAAGCGGTGAGCAGCATCCGTCCCGGTAGTGGCTCCGTTTGGATATTACTACGAAGAGCACGAAACAGTTCAAATGGAGCCACCACCTCCGTCCCGTGCGGCTTGCCCCTGCCGCGCGCTGCGGCTACGCAGGGAGAATGTTGATGCGCTGCCTCTTTTTTTTCTTTCTGCCTGTGTTGCTCTCCGCCTGTGACGACGGTCGCCGGCCGCCGCCAAAGCGCATCGCGCACGGCTCGGCAAAGGTCCGTTCGGGTGCGGAAAATGTGGGACGGAAAACCGAGAAAACCTTCCGCCGTGTCGGCGGTCATCTCGAAAAATTCTTCACCGGCCACGACACGATTTCCCGATGAACTTCGCACGCAGACTCACCGCACTGCTCAGTCCCGGCACCGTTCACTCCGATGCCGCCACGCTCGCCATTCATGCCAGGGACAAGTGGTTTGCCTCGCGCACGCCCGATGTCGTGGTGCTCGCGCGTACGCGCGGCGATGTGGAAAAGACGATGCGCTTTGCCAGCAGGCACGGCATCCCCGTGACGCCGCGCGGCGCGGGAGTCGGCTACGTCGGCGGCTGCGTGCCGTCGCACGGCGGCATCGCGCTGAGCGTCGCGCGCATGAATCGGATCAAGGAGATCCATTTCGCCGATGGAGTCGCAGTCTTGGAGCCGGGCGTGATCACCGGCGAACTGCAGGCCGCGGTGCGGAAGCTCGGACTTTTCTATCCGCCCGACCCGGCGTCGCTGAAGGAATGCAGCATCGGCGGAAACATCGCGACGAACGCCGGCGGGCCGCGCTGCCTGAAGTACGGCGTGACGCGCAACTACGTGCTCGGCCTCGAAGTAGTGCTCGCCGATGGCCGCGTGCTGCGCTGCGGCGGTCGCACGCACAAGAACAAGCAGGGCTTCGATCTCGCGGGCCTTTTCGTCGGCAGCGAAGGGCTGCTCGGCGTGGTCACGGAGGCGACGCTGCGCCTGCTCCCGCACCCGCCCGCGCGCGCTACACTCGCCGCGAGCTTCCGTTCATTTCGTGAAGCGGCGGATGCGGTGCAGAAGATTTTCGCCGCGGGTTTTCTTCCGTGCGCGCTGGAGATCGCCGATCCGTTCACGCTGCAAAGTGCGCGAGAATTTCTCGGCCGCGAGATCGCGCCGGGCGCGCAGTCACTCGTGCTTGTGGAACTCGACGGTCAGGCGGATTCCGTGCACGGGGAGTCTGCCGCGCTCGCGAAGCTGCTGCGGAAAATCGGCGTCATCCGCGTGCTCACCGCATTCGGCGACGAGGAGTGCGAAAAGCTCTGGGGCTTGCGCCGCGCGTACAGTGCATCGCTCAAAGCGACCGGGCTCACGAAGCTCAACGAGGACGTCGTCGTGCCGCGCGGCAAGCTCGTGGAGCTGGCGGAATTCGGCGAACGTCTCGCGAAGAAATACGGGCACCCAGTCGCGTGCTTCGGCCATGCGGGCGATGGCAATATCCACGTGAACATCATGGCGAAGAACTACCACGAGGACCGCCGGGTGAAGGCCGACGTGGACCGCGCGCTCGACGAACTTTTCACGTGGGTGCTGAAGGTCGGCGGCGTGATCACCGGCGAGCACGGCATCGGCCTCGCTAAGAAGCCGTGGTGGACGCAGGCCGTGGACAAGGTCGGCCGCGACACGCACACCGCGCTCAAGACCGCGCTCGATCCGAAGGGAATTCTGAATCCCGGAAAATTTGTGTCCTCCACCGTGCGGCCGGGAAAATGAGCGGTCCCACGGAGCGCATCACCGTTCTGAATACCCCGTGCGCTGTCACGGGCGTCGCGGATTTCATCGCCACGGTGCAAGGGCTCGCGCGCAGGGAGGATGGTGCGACTTGCGTGGATTTTACGAATGTCCACATCGTCGCCCAGCGCCGTGTGGATGCGGAGTTCCGCCGGATCACGGATACGATGGATTGGTTTGTGCCGGACAGCCAGGTGCTCGTGTGGGCCGTGCGGCTGCTCGGGGGAAAGGCGTCGAGCCGCGCGTATGGCCCGGTCTTCTTGCGCGAGTGCGTGTGTGCGACGCCTGCCCCGTTCACGCATTACTTCCTCGGCGGCTCGGCGGAGTGCGTGAAAAAATTGCAGCTCGCGCTGAAGGCCGTGCAGCCGGGGGTGCAGATCGCGGGAGCGCACCACGGTTACTTTGATGTCAGCGAGGAGTCGCGGATCGTCGAGGAGATCAACCGGCTGCGGCCTGATTTCATCTGGGTGGGGCTCGGCACGCCGCGTCAGCAGGACTGGATGCATCGCCATCGCGGCGCGATCCGGCGCGGAGTGATCCTTGCGGTGGGATTCGCGTTTGATGTGAATGCTGGGACAAAACAGGACGCGCCTGCTTGGGTCGGGCGCATCGGCCTCACGTGGCTGTACCGGATGCTCCGCGAGCCGCGCCGCCTTTTCTGGCGCTATGCGAAATACAACACGATCTTCCTCTGGTTCCTGCTCGGGCAGTGGCTCCGGCGCGTGTTCCGGCGCGGGTGAGCGGTTTAAAAAGCGGCGTGCCTCGGGTAGGGCGGGTTTCCAACCCGCCGTGCAGAGCATTCTGCTCGGCACCCGGCGGACGTCCACAGGCTTTCGGTTCACCTTGGGTGTCCGTGTGCATTCCGCAGGATGCCGAATGCGGCGGGTAGGATACCCGCGCTACCCGAGGCACGCAGTCGTTGCATCCGAAAGCCGCGCGCGGCGGCGGAATCCCCACACGCCGAGCGCCACGCACGCGAGCGCGGCGAGCTGGTAGCCGGAAATCATGCCGGCGATCTTCGGCGTTACGCGCATCCATTCATGCGCGAAGCGGAATGCGCCGTAGCCGATGAGGTAGAGGTGGAAGTGCTGGCCGCGCATGATGTAGCCGCGCTCGTGAGAGCGCGGGCTGATCTCCGCTGCTGTCGCCTGGTCGCCGCCGGATGTCTCGTGAGGAGAAGTGCCCGCGCTTTCACAAGCGCG
>JAYWEO010000118.1:0-3224 GCA_043779225.1 Prosthecobacter sp. | reverse complement strand
GTCCCACACGAAGCTGTTGCGCATCGCGGGCCAGTACGCCACGAAAGTCCCGAGCATGATCACGAAAACTGAGAGCAGGCGAAATGGGCGAGACACGTGCGGCACCGTGGTTAGCACGCCGCGCGCCCGATGCGAGGAAAGCTTGTTCCGCCGCAGCCGCGCTCGTGGGAGCGCGGGCACTCCTTTTGCGGGCAGTCGAGCAGCCCGCGCTTTGACAAGCGCGGCTACAGGCTGGCATCGCGTGATCCGCGCATTCCTCGTCGCGCTGATCACGCTCCTTTTCTCCTGCGCCGCACACGCCGGGGAACTCGATGGAGTGCGCCAGCTCGTCGTCGCCATCGCGCCTTCGTGGGATGCATTCGAGGGAAGTGCGCAGCGTTTCGAGCGAGCGGGCGGCGAATGGAAGGCCGTAGGCAAACCTTGGACGGTGCTCTACGGAAAGCGTGGACTCGCGTGGGGTTCCGGCGTCCACGGGCAGGAGGAAAAAGGGCTGCGCAAGGTGGAGAATGACGGGCGTTCGCCGGCGGGTGTCTTCCGCATCGGCACCGTTTACACATACGACAGAGCGTTGCCCGAAGGGAGTGACTACCCGTTCCACACCGTCACCGCCGCGGACTGCTGGATCGATGACGTGAACCACCCGCAATACAACCAGCACGTGCTCGTGGACCCGAAGAATCCGCCGTCGTGGTATGCGAAACAGAGGATGCGCCCTGGCGATTTTGCCTACCGCTGGCTCGTCGAGCTTCGGCACAATGCCGACCCGCCGGTGCCGGGAATGGGCAGCGCGATTTTCCTCCACCTCCGCCGCGCGCCGCACAAGGGGAGCGTCGGCTGCACGGTGATGGCCGAGCCGGATCTCGTCGCGCTCCTGCGCTGGCTGCGCGCGGAGGCGAGGCCGCACTTCGCCCTGCTCCCGCGCGAGGAGTACGCGGCAAAATGGAAGGCGTGGGGACTCCCGTCGCCCGCGGCATTTGCCGCCAGCAGTGCGGACCCGGTGCGGGGAAAATGAAATGCATCTGCGTCTATTGCGGCTCGTCGTCCGGTGCGGCCCCGATCCATCGGGACGTCGCGGAAAAAGTCGGTGCACTGCTCGCATCCCGCGGCATCGGCCTCGTGTACGGCGGCGGGAATGTCGGGCTCATGGCTGCCGTCGCGGATGGCGCGTTGCGCGCGGGCGGCGAGGTGATCGGCGTCATCCCTGCTGCGCTGATGGACAAGGAACTCGCCCACACCGGCGTGACGAAACTGCACGTCACCGCCTCGATGCACGAGCGCAAGCAGCTCATGGCCGATCTGAGCGACGGCTTCATCGCGCTGCCCGGCGGCATCGGCACATTGGAGGAACTTTTCGAGACCCTCACGTGGCTCCAGCTTGGCTTCCATGGGAAGCCCGTCGGCCTGCTGAATGTCGCGGGCTTCTACGATCACCTGCTCACATTTCTGCGGCACGCGACGGGTGAGGGATTCATGCGCGATGCCCATCTCGCATCGCTGCTCGTCGAGACCGATGCCGAGGCGCTGCTCGCGCGCATGGCGGACTTCCGGGCGGTGTCGCTGCCAAAGTGGGATGCACGTCCGGTTACGCCGGAGGTGCGTTAGTTTTGCGAAAAGTCTGCGCGTCGCGTTTCGGTGATCCCTTCGCTTGCCGCGTCGCATCTCGTGCCGCATCTTCCGCCATCATGAACTGGGAAAATGTGAACACATTCGTCCGGGATTGGGTGGAGCATCGGGGACTGCCCGCGGACATGGCCGGGATGTCGCTCGTGCTCGTGGACTTTCAGAGCGAGGAGGACTGCGGTTTCTTTTATCCCGGTCGCGACATGGTCTCGCACAAGGCGTTCTCGATGGCGCTGGCGAAGCTGGCGCGCGAGCGCGGTGCGCGCACGGAGCACTCCACCATCCACCGGGATCACTACCGCGCGTGGCTGGTCGCCGAAAAAGCCGAGGACTCCGCGGAGAGCCGCGACGCCTTCATCGAGTCGCGCTACAAGGTGCTGACGGTGCGGTGATTTGCACGAGCCGCGCGGCGGCATGGGGACCCTATGCCGACAAAATATCGCGGCAGTATTTGACCGTGCGGGCCAGCTCCTTCATCCGATCCGAGTCGGCGGGAACCTTGTATTCGAATTCGATCGTGGCCTGGATGTTCCATTGGTTGTCGCGGAGTGTGCGCAGCACTTCCGCGATCGGCGTGTCGCCTTCGCCGAAGACGACGCTCGGGCCGTCCTTGAACTTCCGGTCCTTGATATGCACGTGCGTGATGCGCTCGTGATGCTTCTTCAGGAAGGGGACCGGTGAGATGTTGTTGCCCGCGACGAAATGCCCGATGTCCAGATTTGCGCCGTTGAATTTTGCGAGGGCAAAGGCGGCCTCCCAGTGCTCGGGCGTGGTCGTCGCATGGCCGTGATAGCCGACCCTGAACTGATGCTTGTCGGCAAATTGCCCGATGCGTTTCAGCTCAGCCTCGGTGTGCGAAATCTCCGTGGACATAGCACGTCCGCCGAGCGCCTTTGCGAGCGTGAACGCGTAGTCCACCTCGTCGTCCGACATCTTGAAAATGCCGTCCACCTTCACGATCTCGATCAGCACGCCCGCCTTCTCCCACTTCGTGCGGAATTCTTTCGCGCGATCCATGCTCGCCGACTTGCGCCACTCCTTGAGCTTTGCCGCATTCGACACGCCATCCGTCTTGGGCGCTTCGGTCTTCGGCGCGTTCTTGTTTTTCTTCGGCGGATAGATGAGATCCTTCGGCGCTCCGAGGAAAAGCTCCACCGGCTGCGTGCGAAGCTCCACGGCGCTGATGCCGAGCTGCACGCAATTTTTCAGGACTTCGTCGCCGTCGGTGACGCCTGAGCCGAAGTTATACGGCACGTTCATGCCGATCTGCACGCCGGCGACCTTCGAGTTCGGCTTGGCATCGGCCGCACTGAGGCGCGAGGGGATGGAAAGGAGTCCGGCTGCGGGGAGCGCGGACATGGCGAGCTGCACGAATTCACGACGGGTTTTGGGAGACATGATGAGGTGGGAGGTTATTGCGGATGCTCACTTCCGCGTGGACGGGATGAAAGCGCAATCTTTCGCCCGGCGCCCGTGATCCACTCGTGGTTTGACGTCCGGCAGCGTGCGGGGTTCATGGGGGGGAATGATGCACACGCGCCGCCGGTTTCTGGACAGGATGACAGCCGTGGCAGCCATCGGAGCTGCCACGCCGTGGATCGCGA
>JAYWEO010000117.1:0-18899 GCA_043779225.1 Prosthecobacter sp. | reverse complement strand
GTGACCGTGAAGACGGGGCTCAAGGAAGAAGAGCTTCTCAAGATCATCGGCGAATTCGACGGGCTCGTCGTGCGTTCGCAGACGAAGGTGAACGCGAAGGTCATCGAGGCGGCGAAGAACCTGAAGGTCGTGGGCCGCGCCGGCGTCGGCGTGGACAATGTGGATGTGGAGGCGGCGACGAAGCGCGGCGTGGTGGTGATGAACACGCCGGCGGGCAACACGATTTCCACGGCGGAGCACGCGTTCAGCCTCATGATGTCCATCTCGCGCAACATCCCGCAGGCGGACGCCTCGGTGAAGTCGGGCAAGTGGGATCGCAAGTCCTTCGAGGGCGTCGAACTTTATGGCAAGACGCTGGCCATCCTCGGCATGGGACGCATCGGCACGGAGATCGCGCGGCGGGCGATCGCGTTCGGCATGCGCGTGTATGCCTACGATCCGTATCTCTCGGCGAGCCGCGCGCGTTCGTTGCAAGTGGAGCTGGTCGAGCGCCTCGATGAGATCGTGCCGCTGGCCGACTACATCACGATGCACATGCCGCTCACGGATGAGACGAGGAACATGCTCAACGCCGAGCGCCTCGCGAAGACCAAGAAGGGCGTGCGGATCATCAATTGCGCGCGCGGCGGACTCGTGGACGAGAAGGCGCTCTATGATGCGCTCAAGAGCAAGCAGGTCGCCGCCGCGGCGCTGGACGTGTATGAAGTGGAGCCGCCGCCCGCGGATTTCCCGCTGCGTTCGCTGCCGAACATCGTCCTCACGCCGCACCTCGGCGCGAGCACGGCGGAGGCGCAGGAGAATGTGGGCATCGAAGTCGCGCAGCAGATCCGCGCGATGCTGATGACTGGCGAAGTCCGCAATGCCGTGAACATGCCGAACGTGGATGCGAAGACACTCGCGATCATCGGGCCGCACATCCGGCTCGGTGCCAGACTTGGAATGCTCATCCGGCAGATCGCCGCGAAACGCTGCGACACGCTGAACATCAATTTTGCCGGCAAGATCAACGAGCACGACACCAATGCGATTACACGCGCTATCCTGAAGGCATTCCTGCATGCCGCGAGTGGCGGCGAGGCGAACGAGGTGAATGCGCCCGATTTTGCAAAGCAACTCGGCCTCAAGGTGACTGAAAGCCGCGAGAGCAACGGGGGCGATTTCGCCGAACTCATCGAACTTACCGCGACCGGCGAGGGCGGATGGGTGAGCGTCGCGGGCACGTTCTTTGGCAATCAGGCGCGCATCGTGAAAATGAACGGCCGCCACATCGAGGCGCGTCCGGACGGTGTGCTGCTGATCTACGAGAACAAGGATCGGCCCGGCATGGTCGGCTGGATCGGCAATCTCATGGGCAAGCACGGCGTGAACATCGCGAGCATGAGCCTCGGCCGCACTGAAGCCGGCGGCCTCGCGCTCGCCGTGCTGAACCTCGACAGCGTGCCCGGTGAAGCCGTGCTGAAGGAAATGCTCGCCGAGCCGGACATCAAGTCCGCGCAGGTCGTGCAGCTTTAGCCACTCTCCGTAGCCGCGCTTGTAAAAGCGCGGGCTGATCTTCCGCACGGAAAGCCGGGAGTGGCCGCGCTTTCACAAGCGCGGCTACGATAAATGCGCCTCGCCGCGCGCTCGTCTCCACGTGTATAGGCGCGCGTGAAGTTTTCCATCCTTAGCAAAGCTCCGGCGGAATTGCCGGGCGTCCGTCTATTCACCACTGCGCAGCGCAAGTCATTGCCGCGCGGAATCTCCGACGCGGAACTCTCGCTCAAGGCAGGCTCGCGGATTTTCCATCACGGCGACGACGTGCTGTGCGTCGGCCTCGGCGATGCGGAGAAAGTCACCGCTGACGAGATGCGTCTCGCGGCAGGCTGCGCGGCGATGGCGATGAAGCGCAGCGGTCGCCCGCGTTTCTCGCTGCACCTCGGCGACTGGGCGCAGTTTGCCGGGGCGGCGGCCGAGGGCATGATGCTCGCGGACTATGCGTATGAGGAATTCAAGACGACGCGCAGCCGTGCGCTGGAGCAGGTGAATGTGATCGTCGGCACGGGACAGATCGCGGCGGCAAAAAAGGATGCTGCACTGGCGCAGACACTCGGCGAATTTACCAATCTCGCGCGCGGTCTCGCGAACCGGCCGGGCAATGTCGTCTTTCCCGAGATATTCGCCGAGGAGGCGCGCTGGCACGCAAAGAAGCACGGCCTGCGCTGCACGGTGCTCGATGAAAAACAACTTCGCGCGCGGCGTTTCGGCGGCATCACCGCGGTCGGCGGCGGCAGCGCGCGTCCGCCGCGGCTCATCGTGCTGGAGCATCGTGGCGGCCCGCGCACGCAGGCCCCGCTCGCGCTGATCGGCAAGGCGGTGACATTCGACACCGGCGGCATTTCCATCAAGCCCGCCGCGGACATGGAGCAGATGATCTGGGACAAGTGCGGCGGAGCGGCCGTGCTCGGCGCGATGCTCGCCATCGCAAAGCTCGGGGTGAAACGCAACGTCATCGGCCTCATCCCCGCCGCCGAGAACATGCCAGGCTCTGCCGCGTATCGTCCTGGCGACATCGTGACGTGCTACGACGGCAGGCACGTGGAGATCGTGAACACCGATGCGGAGGGGCGCATGATTCTCGCCGATGCGATCGGCTATGCGCGCAAGGACCACCGCGCTGCGGCCATCGTGGACATCGCGACGCTCACCGGTGCGGTCGGCGTCGCGCTCGGGGAAGCTGCGGCGGGACTTTGGAGCAGCGACGATCGTCTGCGCGACGCCACGCTCGATGCCGCAAAGAAATCCGGCGAGCGCCTGTGGCCGATGCCGCATTTTCCCGAATACGATGACGCGATCCGCAGCGACGTGGCGCTCCTGAAAAACAGCGGTGGCCGCATGGCCGGCTCATGCACCGCGGCGGCGTTCCTGCGGACCTTTGCGGAGAAGACGCCGTGGGCGCATCTCGACATCGCCTACATGTCGCATCGCAACAAGGATGGTGCCTCGCTTGCAAAGGGAGCGACCGGCTTTGGCGTGCGTACGATGGTCGAGATCGCATCGAGATGGGCCTGACGAGTTGTGCCAGGACTTCATTTTCAACGCGGAGACGCGGAGGAAAACAGAGAGGAACGCAGAGAGATGTTTTCAAAATCTCCTCTGCGGGTTTCTCCAGTCGCCTCTGCGCCTCTGCTTGGAAGTACACCTTCGGAAAACAGCCAGCCGCTTGATCCACTGGTTGAAGGGGGGACGGGCTTTTTCCGCCTTGGAAAAAGTGGAGAGTAGGGGGGTCGAACCCCTGACCTCGTCATTGCGAACGACGCGCTCTACCAACTGAGCTAACTCCCCGTTGCTGCGAAACTGAGGGCGCGAATAATCCGCAGAAGCGCACTTCGGGCAAGCGAAAAATTCAGACGGTTCCGCGAGAGGCACGTGCCGCGAAAATCACCTGCACAGCATCGCTTGAGCATTTGCGGGTTCTGCATCATTCTTCGCGTCAACATGAAACGTCTCGCGCTGTCCCTCGTCCTTGCCGTTGCCCTCCTCGGTGTCTCCCACGCGGTCATCAAGCGTGACTCGATGGATGTGCTCCGCGAGAGCCAGGAGGCTTTTGAGAAGCGCGACTTTGATCGCGCGGTGACCCTGCTCACCGAGGCGATCGAATCGAACCCGAAACTCGTTCCAGCCTTTGTGCTCCGCGGTCTTGCGAATGCGTCGCGTGGAAAGTTTGACGAGGCGATAGCCGACTACTCGAAGGCAGCCGAACTGGCGCCGGACGATGAGCGCCCGCGGCTGCTGCGCGCGGCAGTTCACCAGTTCCAGAAGAATTACGACAAGGCGATCACGGACATTGATTTTGCACTCAAGAAAGACCCGACGAATGCCGAACTGCTTGCAACCCGCGGCGTCTGCCGAGCGCAAAAAGGCGACGGAGATGCTGCGCTCGAGGACTTCGAAGCCGCGGTGAAAGCCGATCCGAAGAACGTCCACGGCCTGCAGCTTCGCGGCTCCGCGTATTCGGAGAAAGGGGAGAAGGACAAGGCGCTCGGCGATTTTAAGGAGGCCATCGCGCTCGATCCGAACAACGCCGCCACGTATCTCTACCGCGCCCATCTTTACCTCGTGGAGTCCGACCCAGAGTCCGCACTGTCCGACCTTGAGGAGGTGATGCGTCGCGCACCCGATTTTCCAGGTGCCGCGAATGACTACGCGTGGACGCTGGCGACGAATCCCAAGGACACTGTGCGCAACGGACGCAAGGCCATCGAATACGCGAAGAAGGCGTGCCACGAGACCGACTACAAGCACGCGCCGACGGTGGACACACTCGCCGCCGCGTATGCCGAATCCGGTGACTGGGACGAGGCGCTGAAGTGGCAGAAGGAAGCACTGACTCTCGCTGAGAAAACGCATCCCGATGACGTGAAGGGCATGAAGGAACGCCTGGCGCTCTTCACCGAAAAAAAGCCCTTCCGCGAAGTGCCGGTGCGCGAGAAAAAGCAGAAGCCGTAGAGACTCCTCAGAAGGGTGTGGCGAAAATCGGAGTGTTGGATCTCATGGAGGGCCAAAGGCCCGCAGCCATACCAGCCCACGGCAACGCCCTGGGAATCCCGCACCCAGGCATACGAGGGCTGAAAGCCCGTTCCATTCTGCGCGATCATGCTGTATGGAACGGGCTTTCAGCCCTCATGTTCATTTTGCCCGTGAATCCTCGGGCGTTGCCCAAGGCTGGTATGGGTTGCGCCGTTGGCGCACAGGCCTGAGCAGATGCTACGCAGTCTCCGGCACGAGTTTCGCGAGTTCTTCGACGAGCGCAGGAACGCTGAGATTTTCCGCGAGGCCGTCGTAGTTCAGCAGCACGCGGTGGCCGAGGACTTCGGGGGCAAAATTGCGGATGTCCTCGAACGCCACGTGTGCGCGACCTTCCGCGAGCGCGCGCACGCGCGCGGCGCGGATGAGTGCCTGCACGGCACGCGGCGATGCGCCCCACTTCACAAATTTCTTCACCTGCTCGCCGCTCTCGACAGCATCAGGATGCGTGGCGAGCACGAGGCGCACGGCGAAATCGCGCAGCGGATCGGCGACAACCACTTTCTCCAGCACTGTGCGCAGCTCCATGATGCGATCACCGCTCATGATTTTCGGCACGTCGCTCTGTCCGCCGAGTGTGGTGCGGCGGACCATTTCGTTCAGCTCGGCGCGGTTAAGGAAGGGCACGTTGAGCTTGAACATGAAGCGGTCGAGCTGCGCCTCTGGCAGGGGATAGGTGCCTTCCTGTTCGAGCGGATTCTGCGTTGCGAGGACGAAGAACGGCGGCTTCAGAATGTGCGTCGTGCCGCTCGCCGTCACGCTTCCTTCCTGCATCGTCTCGAGCAACGCGGATTGCGTCTTGGGCGTCGCGCGGTTGATTTCGTCCGCAAGCAGGAGCTGCGTGAAAATCGGCCCCCGACGGAATTCAAACTGGTAGCGCCCGTCCGGCCCCGCGCTCATCACTGTGGTGCCGATGATGTCCGCCGGCATGAGATCCGGTGTGAACTGGATGCGGCGAAAATCGAGATCGAGCGCGCGTGCGAGCGTCTTCACGAGTTCCGTCTTGCCGAGGCCGGGCACACCTTCGAGCAGCACATTCCCGCCCGCGACGATTGCCGTGAGCACGCCATCCACCACACGCTGCTGCCCGACAATCACGCGCCCGACGCTGTCGCGCAGTCGCTGGAAATCGTCGCGGAATCGTTGTGCCTCTGCCTGGAGTTGTGCGGTGTCGGACATGGTGGCGGAGTGTGGAAAGCGAAGGTGAAAGCGTCGAGTGCCGAGTCGGGTGGAAAATCGGCGTTGGCGGAGGGGTGCAAGTGTGGTCTAATGTGGAACATGTCCGAAGTACGCCGTGAGTTCAGTTTGAAAAACCTGCGCAGGGCTCTGCTCGCCGTGGCGCGGGATACCGCGAGCAATCTTGCGTCGCATGGACAGCCCGTTTTTGTTTTGCGCGAAGGTGAAGTCGTGGCGCTGGAGCCTGCAGCGCAGACCCGTCCGCGTCGCAAGGCCGCGCGCGAATAGTGCCGAAGGCGCGGCGAGTCCGGATGTTTGGCGGGCCGAACGGTTCGGGAAAGACGACCCTTTTTCGCGGACTTGCGCGTGAGCATTCGAGGTTGGGAGTTTTCAATGGCGAGCCTTTTGTGAATGCGGATGAAATTGACGCGGAACTCAGCGCATCCGGGGAACTGAAGCTCGCTCGCTACGGCATCAGCCCGACGCAGGCGGAACTTTCCGCATGGCTGAGCGCCACCGCGTGGAACGATGACACACTCCGCATCGGCGATCATGCCCGCGTGGCCGCCGACGCAATCAGCATTGAGGGAGAGGTGCCATTTTCCTATCTCGCGGCGCAGATTGCAGGGTTCATCCGCTCCCGGCTGTTGCAGGCGGGGCGTTCGTTCAGCTTCGAGACGGTGATGTCGCATCCGGGCAAAATCACGCTGCTGCGAGACGCAAGGGCGCATGGCTTCCGCACCTATCTGTATTTTGTCGCGACGGATAACGTCGATCTGAATGTGCGCCGCGTGCAGGTGCGTGTGGAAGTTGGCGGGCATGCGGTGCCGGAGCGAAAAATCCGTGAGCGATACCTGCGTTCGCTGGAACTGCTCCCGCAGGCCGTGAAGGAAACCGACCGAGCGTTTCTTTTCGACAATTCCACGGAGAGTCACGTGCTCATCGCAGAGGCTACGGGAGGAAAAATTGCGCAGGTCCATGTGAGCGATGCGGAACTGCCGGCTTGGTTCCTCCGCAGCCACGACACATTGCAGGCATAGCGAGCCTCAGCGTTTCCAATTCAGCACGATGATGCCTCCAAGGATGAGCGTTGCGCCTGCGAAGGTCTGGCCGTCAAATTTTTCACGCAGCACAAAATACGAAAGCAGCAGCGTGATGAGGATGCTCCCTTTGTCCACGAGTGAGACGAATGTGACCGTGCCGCTGTGCATCGCGCGGTAATAGAAGATCCACGAGAGCGAGGTGGTGACACCGCTGAGCGCGAGCAGCAGGAGATCGCGCGGCTGCGCGGCGCGGAGGGCGGTCATCGGTTTTGCGGAGGTCCACACGAGCATGTTGATCAGCACGAGTGTGAAGACCACGCACGTCCGCAATGCGAGGCTCACGTCGGGACCGAGATTCTTCATGCCGGACTTCGCGAGGACGGACGTGAGCCCGGCGAAGATTGCGGCGAGGATGGCTTGGATTTTCCACGTCTGCATGGCGGTTACGATTGGTCGTTTTGCTGGCGTTTCTTTTTCCGTGCGAGCAGGCGTTCGGTGGTGGATGGCTGCCCGTCAATTGTCGTCGGTTCGTCGTCCTTGGGTTGTGATTTTGGTGCTGTCGCAGCCGGTGGCTGTGCGGCGGGATTCGTCGCCAGGGCGACAGGCTTCGTGCGTTCAGCAGGAGTGATGGCTGCCTGCGCTTCCTTCTTCCGCTGGAGCAGCGCGCCCATTGTCTCGGTCGATCCGGATTTTTTCCCGAAGCCGAGCCAGCCCTTGATGACCTGCCAGTCGAGCTGCACGCGGCGCAGGCCGACATCGAGCGGGATGAGGCAGGCGAGGGCGATGAGGAACCAGTCGAAGACGGGCCGCGAGCTTTCGCGGGTCGAGCGCGATGGATGGAAAAGGTCGAGGTCCGAAGGCGAGAGCACGCGGCCGCCGGTGCGCTCGGCGATCTGTTTCAGCGCGATCGGGTTGCTTTTGAAACGCAAGTATTCCGGCGAATAGGGCACGGCGAATCCGCCGAAGGCCTGCTCGTTGCGTTTCGTAGCTTTTGCGCCACTGCCGCTGCTGCCCACGCCCGCTGCGGCGACTTGGTAGCGGCCTTTGCCCCAGAGCGGAAACTCACCCTGGTAACGGCGCGGCGCGATCTGCTTCAGCGGAACTTCGAGCGTTTCGCCGCGCGGGCCGCTCACGCGTGCTTTCATTTCGAGGAAATTTCCGTCCTTGGCAAAATCCTCGATGGTCACCACGCCTCGGCTCCCCGCGGCGAATGCCGACATCGTGAGATCGCTGCGCTGCTCGACGCGCGACACCTCGGTGGCAAGCTGCTTCACGAACGCGCGATATTTTTCCCAGCCCACCCAGTCGCGCGCCCAGTTTGGCGCGAGGTCGCTTGTCCACGCCGCGGTGGTGCCGAGTCCGTAGCGCCAGATCGCGAGCACGGGATCGGGCGAGTCGCCCTTTGCAGTCTCCTGCGCATCCGGCGGTGCTTTCAGCACTACGCTCGCGCGCGGCTTCGGCGTCGTGAGCACGAGGCCGTGCAGCGGCGGCATTGCGTCAATGCCTTTCAAAATCGGCGAGGGGAATTCCATCTGCGCGGTGAACGTCTTGTTCTGCAGCATCGAGCGCTTCAGCGTCTTGGCCTCCTTGATGAAGATGCTCGGGAGCTGCGACGGATCCTGCGGATAGTAAAATCGGCCGCCGGTTTTTTTCGCGATGCCTTCCATGAGGTCCACGGTCTGCCCGCCGTGCGGATTGATCGCGACAGTCGAGACGGTGATTTTCTCAGCGAGAAACTGATCCAGCAGCGCGGGCTGCGGCGGCGCGGGATCGCCGTCGGAGATGATGATGCAGTGCTTCATCGCCGCATCGCTTTTCTTCAGCCCGGTGAACGCCATCGCCATGATGTTGTGAAATGCCGGCATGTCCTCGGGCACCGCGGCATTGATGAGAGGGATGAGTTTCGTCTCGAACTGCTTCGCGGGAGTGAGTGGGAAGACCCACTGGTCGCCTTTGGCAAATTCGTAATTGAGCAGCCCCACCTCGTCCTCGCCGCCGAGCACGCGGATGGCTTCTTTCGCGACGCGCTTCGCCCACGTGTTGCCCTCGGCGAATTCGCATGTGTGCAGCACGAGCGCGAGCGCGCCTTTCGGCAAAATCTTTTTCTGTGTCACATCCATTGTCACCGGCAGCGCATCCTCGACGACACTGCGGTGATAGCCGCCGGGACCAAATGTCTGCGGACTGCCGAGCATGATGAAGCCGGTGCCCTGATTGTAGATCGCATCGTGCAGCGCCTGGAGTTGCACCGCGTCGAAACCATCCGCAGGCGCATTCGGAATGATGATCAAATCATACGGCAGCAGCGAAAGCGGATCGCGTGGGAACTCGTAGGCCATCCGCACTTGCACGATGCGCTCGCCCTGCTTGAGCGCGGCGACGAGCGCTTCCCAGTCGCGCGCATCGCCGCGCGCATCGGTGACGACAAGCACCTTGCCCTCGCCCTTGAGAAAAAGGTCGCCCATCGCCACGTTGTTCTCGCTCCACGAATCCTCGCCCTTCGGCACCTCGATGGTCGCGACGTATTCGTAGTAGCCCGGCCCACGCTGCGGCAGCGGCAGCGAGAAGCGATTCTTCCCCGCCTGATACTCCACCTCTTTTTCAAAAATGTTCACCCCGTTCTCCGCGAAGCGCAGCTTGCCCTTGCCGGCCTGCAGCGAGGAAAGCAGCACCGTCGCCTCGTAGGTCTCGCCCCGTTTTACCACGCGCGGGAAGTCCAGCCGTTCGAGCCAGACTTCCTTCGCAAAATCAAATGCGACAGGCAGCACATCCACCGCGACACCGCGCGATTTCAAATCATCGAGCACCGCCGTCACATTGCTGTCCGTCTCATTGCCATCCGAGACTAGCACCACGCGGCCCTGATTCCCCTCGGGCAGCATCGCCGCGGCGAGGCTGAGCCCTTTTGCGAGGTCCGTGCCATCGCGATTCACGAGTGAGTTGATTGTTTCAAAAGGGAACGATTTGCGGGGTGGAAGTTCGACGGCTGCATCGCGCCCAAAAACGACCAGCCCGGCCTCATCTTTCTCGGGCTTCTGAGCGACCGATTTCAAAATCCACTCCATGGATTTGTCCGAGATTTTCTCGCCCATCGAGTCCGACACATCGAGCGCATACACCATCGAGAGCGTGTCTGATTTTCGCACTGCGCGGGGTTCCGCGAGCAGTGCGGCAAAAGTACCGACGAGCAGCAATCGCGACACCAGCGCGGCCTGCGCGCGCCATCCCGTGAGCCCACTCCAGCCCGCGAAATGCATCCACCACACCCACGGCGTCACCAGCATCAGCCAGAACGCTGGCTTCCACGTGAACCGCAGCACGCCGCGCATTTCGCAGACAATCACCGCTGCAGCAAACAACGTGAGAAACACAAACAGCGGAAGCAGCGAGAGAAGTGTCACCGGACGCCTCGCGGCAGGGACGAAGCTCTGGAGGAAACGCTTCATCAAAATGAGAGCATGCTCGCGTTGTTGCATGTGTGAGTGCCACGCCACATCTGCACTCTGGAGAGCGCGGGATGATCTGGCGGCGTGCAATCTTGGGTCACAGTCCCACACATACAATGCGGCGGTTCATCGTGTCAGCCACGAGCACGCGCATGCGTGAGTCCACGGTGAGGCCCCACGGGGTTGCAAACTCCGCGTCACCGCGTCCGGTCTTGCCGTAGCGGCCGAGGAGTGTGCCATCGAGCGAGACGCGGGAGAGCCTGCCCGCGCCGTATTCGATCACGTAGAGGCTGCCATCCGGTGCGAGCGCGATGTCATACGGGAGATTGAAAATGAGCGCGCTTTTTCCATCCGAGCCCGCACCGAGCAGGCTGAGATATTTTCCCTCCTCGGTGAAGATGTGAACGCGGTTGTTGATCGCATCCACGACGAACACCTTTCCCGCGTGCCACACGAGCCCGCTTGGCCGCTGAAATTGTCCCGCACCCGTGCCCGGCGAGCCGAATTCGCGCAGCCATTCACCCTCGCGCGTGAAGACCTGCACGCGATCATTACCGCCGTATTCGCATACGTAGAGATTCTCAGCCGCGTCCTTGCAGATGCCGACGGGGTAGATGAATTCGCCGCGTCCTTTGCCGTGCTGGCCGAGCGTCTTCAGCACGTGCCCCTGCTGGTCGAACCACACGAGCCGCCGATAGTGCGTGTCGCAGACGACGATGCGATCATCCTTCAGCCACACGATGCCCTCGGGTTTCCCAAACTGCACATCGAGCATCTTCCACTGCCGCAGCAGTGCGCCGTTCGCATCGTAGATGAGCACGCGCCCGGCGGTATCCATCACTGCGAGTTCGTCGTGCGGCCCGGTGGCGAGACTGCGCGGAGTCGGCTGCACCGCGCCATCCGTCGGCAGCATCCACGTGCGCCACGATTTAACCGGGATAGTTGCGGTGCCGTTGCGATCTTTGCATCCGGCGAAAAGAAGCATCGCGAAAAAAATGAACGCGAACCTCAGAGACTGCGTGAAAAGTCCGGCGATGGGTATGGGTGTCACGCAAAGACGCAAAGACGCACAGAAAAGACATGCGACAGAGCAACTTTGCGCCTTTGCGCCTTTGCGTGAGGCATTTTTTACATAGCCAATCAGAGCGCCAAAGGTCCGGCAATATGCCAGCCTAGGGCAACGCCTTGGTTCATCGGCAACCAAACGATCCAAGTTCTGAAAGGGCGGCTTCATCGTGGCATTCATGCGTGGGCGGGCTTTGCAATGGTGATCATGACCCTCGCGCCGGGCGTGGGCGAAAAGGCGGGCCGGTGGAAAAATGTGCGTGCCGTTCCATCCGATGCGCGCAATTCCGTCTCGGCAAATGCACCGCAGAAGCGCGGCATGCACACGGTTGCCGTGCCATGTTCCGATGGCGTGATCATCATTCGCTCCGGGCGCACGCAGCGCGCGGCGGGCCATGTTTCGCCGAGCCACGTGCGCGCATCGTCGGGTGTGATCCAGTTTGCCGGGCCGAGGAAATTGGCGAGTTCCTCCGACTCGGGTCGCTCGTAAAGCTCCGCGATTTTTCCGCTGAAAACGGCTGCGCCTTCACGCAGACAGATCGCGTGTTCCGCCTCCGCCAGCGCGACCTCCGGCGAGTGCGTGGCGAAGATGAACGACGCGCCGGTGCGTGCGATGTGCTCGCGGATCACGCGCCAGTATTTCCCGGTGCGCGCGGAATCCACATGCGCGAGCGGCTCGTCGAAGACCAGCGTGCGCGGTGACATCGCCAGAGCGCGCGCAACAGCGAGGCGGTTGCGCTCACCGTGGCTCAGCTTTGCCGGACGCGACTTCGCGCAGTGCCCGATGTCAAACGCCGCCAGCAACCGTTCCGCCTCATCGCCGCTCGCGCCGCATTCCGTGAGATGCTCCCGCGCCGAGCAATCCGGCCAAAGCCCGTCACCTTGCGGCACCCACGCCACGCGAGTGTCGCCATGCACTTTGCCGCTGCTCGGCTTTTCAAATCCTGCGAGCAGATTCAGCAGCGACGATTTTCCTGCGCCTGACGCACCGAGCACTGCGGTGGTTCCGCGAGGTACGGTCAGCGAGACTTTGCGCAGCCGCGGAGGGCGATCCGATGCCGTGCCCAGCGTCGCGTGTTCGAGAGTGAAGAGGGCGTCAGCTTGCACGGCGGAGTGGATAGAAGCGCGCGGCAAACATCGTCAACAGCACGACGATGAAGGGAACGGCGAACGCGAGGGTGAACATCACCTGGAGCATGTCGCTGCGACCATAGTGCAGCAGGTTCAGCAGACGCACGCTCGCGTTCGTGAACTGCGGGGGCGCGAGCAGCGAATTGATCGTGAAGTCGCCGCAGCCGAAGCAAAACAGCATGAGCGCCGCGCACAGCCGCGGCCAGCCGTCGAGCCGCCACGCTGCGCGCCGTGCGCCAGCGGCGCGTGCGATGTGCAGCGCAGCGTCATCGCGTGTAGTCCCGATTCCGAGACGCAGCAGCAGCGCGAATGGCAGCAGCACGAGCATGAGACCGAGCACGACGGGGAATATCGTATCGCGCAGCAGATGCAGCGGCGGCACTTGCAGCAGCGCGAGCAGCAGGAGGCCGCACAGCATCGGCCCGAGTACCCCGGGCAATGAGAACAGCCAGCGTGTGCGGCGGCGACTTTCGATCCATCCCGCGAACAGCCACGCAATCATCGTTGCAGCCGCCGCGATGCCGATGCCGTTCCAGATTTCACGCCACGGAGCGAGGGCGAGGGCTTTTGCACGGTTCAGAAAAATCACGACGGATGTCCCGTAAGCGATGCGGAAAGCGGGCACTAAGCAAAGCCATAGGAACCCCAAGAACGCAATGAGCATGGGGATTTCTGAGCGTTGAGTTGCCGCACCGGACTGCGGCAATTCGGAGGCACGGGGTTGCAGCGATTTCCCAAGCAGCGCGATGAGCGCGGCCTGAATGACGAAGGGCAGCATCGCGAGCCGCAGCGATTCGCGCAGCGCGAGCCCACCCGCCTGCGCGTCGAAAAGTGCGACCGGCCACGCGCGGAGATTCCATGTCGTTGCGATTTCAAACTCTTGAAATGCGAGCAGGAATACGAGCGCAATGCCGAGCCAGAGGCCGCGTCCCCAGGCGCGCAGCTCCCGCTTTTGCGGCGCCCACCACGGCGGCGAGATTCCGATGCGCAAGCAGTGCATCGCCTCGCTGGAAAATGCGGGTGGCATGAGCCACACCGCGAGCAAGGCGAGCGGCGAAAAGCGCAGCCACGTGAGAAAACAATGGCACAGGTTTCGTCCGAATGTGCCGTGCTTCATCGCATCATCGAACTGCGTAAAGCCGATCGCAAAACCGGGCATGAGCAGCATCGCCAGCGATATCCACAGCATGAATGCGCGCATTCGGCGCGAAGCAAAACCCACACCCGGCCCGGCGATGAGCAGCACGCTGAGTGTCGCGAGCGAGACTGCCGCCGCGCGGGCGAGCGAAAGCAGCGTGGGCTCGATGATGCTCATGCGGCGTCCTGTGAAATGAGGCTGCTCGGGAGCGGTGCCGCGTGGCTTGGGTGGCGCGGGCGTCTCGCCTGCTGTGTTCCGCGTCGCGCGGAACACACCGGACGCTGAAAGGGCGTCGTCTGCAAATGGACGTCCGTCGTGTTGCGTGCGCTGCGGAAGGCACCTTTGCGTCGGCAGAGATTCGCCCGCAAACAGACGCCCGGTGTGCGACGCGGGATGCGTAGCGCGGCAGGCGGCACGCCCGCGCTACCCGAGGCATGCCGTTCGTGTTGCGCGCGCTTCATTTCAGATATTCGCCTTTGAGCCAAGCGAGGCAGTCGTTGCGCGCGGTGAGGAGGTCGTTGAGCGGGTAGCCTTGCGCGACGTGGGGCATCAGTTCGCGGACTTCTTGCGGGAGTTGCGATTCGTCGAGAGGGCCGAGCGGGATTTGGCGGGACTTCGAGCGGGCTAGGGAGAGTTCGGCCTGTGCGGAGAGGAGGAAGTCGGCGAGCTTGCGGGCATTCTCGGCGTGCGGTGCGCCGCGGATGATGGCGATGGTGTTTGGGATGCAGATGGTCTGGCCGCTTTCGAGCTGCACGGGGCGCATCGTCACGAGTTTGCCTTCGTCCTTTGCCTCGAAAAAATCATCCGTGTCGGTGAACGCCGCGTCGCATGTGCCGCCGGCGACCGTGTCTTTCGACTGCGCGTTGCCTGGCACTTCGCGCAGGCCGCGTCGGCGCGCGTCGGCGTGCCATTGCTGCAAACGGGTCGCGCCCCATTCGTGCCAGAGCACGGTGTAGTGCGTGAGCGTGGTGCCATAGAGCGGCTTGGCCATCGCGAAACGGCTGAGGCTGTCTGCGCCGTTGAGCACACGTGCATCGTTCCATTGTGTTCCTTCTGCGCTTTTGATGATCACGCGCAGGCGTGCGGCGAAGCCGGTCCAGCAACCTTCGGGATCGCGGAACTGCGCGGGGATGCGCTGCCAGCCGGCACCCTTGTGTGGTTCGAGCAGGCCGCGTGCGGCGAGGTCGAGGGTGCCGAGGAGTTCGTTGTTCCAGAAGACGTCGCAGCGCGGATGCGCGGCTTCGCGGATGATCTGCTCGGCGAGGCCGAGGGACTTTGTCGCCTCGGTGTCGAATTTCACGGCGACGGGGATGCCGGTCTGCTTTTCAAAATCGCGCAGGATTGCCTCGGCGAAAACGGCGTCGTGTGCGCAATACACGGTGAGTTTGTCACGTGAGAACGACTGCCACACGAGCAGCACGACGCCGAGCAGGCCGATGAGAATGAGGCTGCGTTTCGTGTTCCGGAGGTCCTGCACGCGGGAGCTTTGGCGGAATGCGCGCGGCGCGGCAAGCACGCGTGGTCTGTAGCCGTGCTTGCACAAGCGCGGGCTGATTTTTTACACGCAGAGGCGCGGAGGAAACAGGGAGTCACGTGGAGGAGGTTGTTCAGCTTTTCCCTGCGGGCCTCACCATTTCTGCTCTGCGTCTCTGCGTTTAAAGTGCCCGCGCTTTTACAAGCGCGGCTACGGCTTTTTCTCCGGGAGGTTGTCGAAGTATTTCTGAATCGCGCCGTGGTAGCCGGGCGGGACGCGCTCATTTCGGATCGCCTCGGCGACGCCCTGCTTCACGGCGCGGACGGCTTCATTGTAGTCACCGGCCTTCTTCCCGGTTTCGCCGACGCCTTCCTCTTTCCATTCCATGAGCAGCTTGCCGGCACCGAGCTGAGTCTTCGCCTTTTCCTTTTTGAAATCGGACTTCGCGCTGTCGTCTTCACCGACAGTGCCGCCACTTCCGATGCCGGGGTTCGGGCCCGATTTGCCGCCGCCGTTCTGGCCTTTTCCCTGCCCATTGCCGTCACCGCCTTCCTGCATTTCCGCGAGGCGGCGCATCGCTTCGTCGTAAAGTTTTTGGTAGTCCTGCTGTGATTGCGCGTTTGCGTCCTTCGCATCCTTGCCGTCGAGTTTGCCCAGGTCGTTGAGCTGTTTGGCGGCCGCGAGATTCTTCAGCGCGTCTTCGAGGTTCTGCGCATCCTTGAACATTTCGCCGAGCCGCTTCAGCTCATCTTCGCCGAGCTTCAGCGACTCGTTGGCAGCATCGAGGGCGTCTTTGGACAGTCCGCCTTTGCCTGCCATTCCGAGCTGTTCGGCGGCGCGCGAGAGAGCTTCGTTCACGGCCTTGTCGCCGAGCTGTTCGCGCATCTGGTTTGCCATCTGGCCGAGTTCCTTTGCGAGTTTTTCGAGCTGTTCCTTTTTCTCCGCGCCCTCGGGCTTCTTGGCGATCTCCTGCATCTGCTGGGCGAGCTTTTCCATCGCCTGTCTCAGCCCTTCGGAGTCGCCCTTCCTCAGTTTTTCGAGCAGGTCTTTCATCGCCTGCCTCTGCTGCGTGTCGCCAAATTGCTGGGCGGCTTTTTCGAGCGTTTCCCTCGGCACCTGCGCGGCGACCTTTTTCCAAAGCTCGCTGAAGTCCTGCGCCTCCTCGTTCAGCTTTTTGGCATTCAGCTCACGCTCCTGCGGTTTCACTTCCTTGAGCGTCTTGTCGAGTTTTGCGAGGGCCTGATCCACCTGCTCGGTGAGCGCGCCACCTTTTTCCTTCAGCTCCTCTTTGCGAATGGCCGTGATCTTTTTCGTCTCTGCGAGCCGTGCTTCCTGCTTGGTGACTTCCTCGCGCTTGGCACCCATCGTGAATGGATCGAGATGCGGCATCCACAATACACCCGCGGCGAGCGCGGCCGTGGCGAGTGTGGCATTGCGGGTGCCCGGCATCCACCGCAGGGGAAAAAGGCGCGGGGCTTCGAGCTGCGCGGCGCGTTCCTCGGCCTGTGCGATGACGACGTCGCGGTATTCGCCGGAAGTCTCAGCGATCGCGATCGTCGTGGCGGTGAGAAAAAGCTCCTTGGTCCCGGCGCGCTCATCCACGGTGCGCGCGACATCTGCCCTGGCTGGCTGCCGCGTGATCGCGAGCGCAACGGCAAATGCCAGCAGCGGCGCTGCTCCGAGAGTGACCGGGGTGAACCACGCATTGGGCAGCACGCCGAGCAGCCGTGCGCTGAGAAGCGCGGCGAAGGCGAGCGCGCAGCAGATGAGCATCGCGGTGTGCAGCCGGCGGCCAAAGGTCGCGGCGCGCATTCGCGCGGCGGTGGCGCGCAGGAGGCGCTCGGTGGCGGTGGATTTCACGGGCTGCACGGTAGGCATGTGCATGTCTGCGGGCAATGTCCCATTGCCGCGTGCCTAGCGCGGGATGTCGCATTTCCCGAGCTTCACGAGATCGTCCCAGCCGCTGCAGTCGCCGAGGATGTCCATCGGCCCGCCTTTGGCCACGCGCACTTCGCTGCCGTCCTTCGGGATGAGCACCAGCGTGACGCCCGAGCCGGAGCGATCCTCGCGGTAGCGCCACTGCGCGAGATTGAACGAGCACAGCACCCAGCCGGCGGACGTGCCGCCGCTGAGATAGACGAGCAGGCTTTTTCCATTCTCGGGATCGAGCTTGTAGCCGGCCATCACGCCGCGCACGGCGATGCGCACGCCTTTGTAGGTCTTGTCCGCGCGGCTGCGGTCGGCGCTGTATGCGCGCAGCAGCGTCTCGGCAGGCACGATGCCACCGGCTTCGGCGCGGATGATGGGAACGTTGGCGTTTTGCAGGCGCTCGATGGATTGCTTCACGGCGACCGCGTCATCGAGGCGGCCATCCACGGTGAGCTGCTTCTTCAGCTCGACGAGTTTCGGCAGCGACTCGTTCACGACGCCGGAGACGAGATCGTTCATTTTCGTGAGCGTCGTCTGCTGCAAGGTGCGGAGCGATTTTGGCTCGCGTGCAAAATTGGATTCCGAGAGCGCCTGCTCGGAGTGGACGCGTGTGCGTTCGTCGCGAACGGTGATTGCGCCTTCGAGGTCCGCGATTTTCTGGAGCTGGAGCTGGAGTTCGCCGAGCTGCGTCTCGTATTTGGAAAGGAGGTCGCGGCGGACGGTCGCGATCCTGTCCTCGATTTTCTGCGCCTCGCTTTCGCCGAGGCTGGCGCCGCTGGGAATGGCCACGCGCTGGGCGTGGACATGCGCGCCGATGACAGCGACGATGGCGAGGAGGAGGAGCAGGCGTTTCATGCGGGGGCGCGAAACAGAGCGCGATGCGTGCGCGATGGCAAGCACCGCCGAGACGCGAATCACTCCTGCGGCGCGGGGCCTGCGGGCTTCGGTGCAGGCCCCCAGGTGCCGCGGTTCTCGTCGTATCGGAGCAGGACGCGCCACGCGCCGTGTTCCACCGAGCCGGAGGGATGGGTGAGCGTTCCGCCGAGAACCACGCTGGCATTCACCCTTTCCTGGATGGTCACTTTCGCCGATTCGATCGGATCGAAGCGGACCTCCGTGCCTTTCGCGAGCTGATCGCGGATGAGACCGCGCGCACGCCACCATGCGGATTCCTGGGTGAGTTCGCCGCTGGTGAGCTCGCGCCAGCGATCGGCGGTGACGTGGCCGAAGAGCCTTGCGAAAAACACGATGGCCGCGAGCGTGCCGAGGAGGATGTACCAGAAGAGACGCCGGTTCCTCCGTTTGCGGCGGAGCACGATCTGGCCGACGGGCTGCCATTGCTCCAGCCCTTCGCGCCAGTACAGAGTGTCTTCATCGATGAAGCCGCAGCGGTGCAGATGGTTCACCTGGGCCGCGGTGTAGGGCCCGCGCTGCTCTCCGTTGTGATAGATGAAAAAGACTTCTGCTTGCATCGGCGCGCAGTGGCCGTCGGGTCTGCGCGGGGACTGCCTAGACGATTCCTCGCAAAGGGCAAAGTCCTATCGTCCGCCGGCGGGGCGCCACTTTTTGCAAGGCGCTACTCGCGCTTGTCGCTGGCCTTGCTCAGCGGCTCGAAGAGCGGCTTCGGAAGCGGGCCGAGATTGCCGTCGCCCTGCGCACGCTGATCGAGGATGGCGCGTGCGATCGCCTTCGCGAGCCTGGTGCGATATTCAGGATTTGCGATGAGCCGGGCCTCCCTGCCATTCGTGAGATAGCCGCACTCCACGAGCACGCTCGGGAGCTGCGGATTGCGCGTGAGCCGCAGCCGGCGGCGGACGAGTCCGCGATTGGCGTGCTTTTCCTGCACGGCCTGCGAAAGCGCGGAGACGATGCGCCGGCCGAGCGTGTAGCTGTCCACGCGCCAGTAATAGACCTCGGGGCCGGCGAGATTCGGC
>JAYWEO010000116.1:0-6954 GCA_043779225.1 Prosthecobacter sp. | reverse complement strand
CTCGCGCGCAGCTATCGCGCAATCGCGGAGCAGGGGACGCGCTGGTTTTACGAGGGGGAATTCGCCAAGGCTGCCGAGACATGGATGAAGGCGAATGGCGGCATTTTGACCGGGCAGGATTTCCGCGACTACCGCATCGAACTGCGCGAGCCGGTCTTCACCATGTATCGGGATCACCGCATCGCGAGCTTTCCGCCGCCGAGTTCCGGCGGCGTGCATGTGGCGCAACTGCTGAACATCCTCGCGACGCGTGACGTGCAGGCGATGGGCGCGGGCAGTGCGGACTTCGTCCATTTCACGACTGAGGCGATGAAGCTCGCGTTCGCCGACCGCGCATTCTGGCTCGGCGATCCGGCATTTGCAAAAGTCCCACGCGGACTCGTGGGCACGGATTACGCGAAGGCGCTCGGCGGAAAAATTCGCATGGACCGGGCATCGGTTGTCGAGGGACACGGCACACCTGACCGCGCGCATGATGAGATTTTCGGCAAGCACACGACCCACTTTTCCGCCGTGGACGCCGAGGGAAACTGGGTCGCATGCACGGCGACGATCAACACGGGCTTCGGCTCCAAGGTCGTCGTGCCCGGCACTGGCATCGTGCTGAACAACGAGATGGATGACTTCTCCGCGCAGCCCGGCGTCGCAAATCACTTCGGACTCATCGGCGCCGAGGCCAATGCCGTCGCGCCGGGCAAGCGCCCGCTGTCGAGCATGAGCCCGACGATCGTCCTGCGTGGCGATGTGCCTGTGCTCGCAGTCGGCGCGGCAGGCGGCCCGACGATCATCAGCCAGACGCTGCTCGCGATTGTGAATGTGCTCGATTTTGGAATGGACCTCCCAGCGGCGATTGGAGCGCCACGCTTTCATCATCAGTGGAGTCCCGATGAATTGAAAATCGAGGAACGCATCGGCGCAGCCGTGCTCGGTGAATTGAAGTCGCGCGGTCAGAAAGTTTCCACTGGCGGCCCATTCGGCGCATGCAACGGAGTGGGCCGCGCCGCGGATGGGAAGGGTTTCACCGGCGCGAGCGATCCGCGCGTGCCGGGGCTGGCAGAGGGAATGTAGCGCAGAGGTTTTCCGAATTGACGCAACGTGCGATTGCCGGGACTTGTCGCGCCCGCGTCCAGCCAAGGCAGGATGCGGCAGCAACAATTCCTGACCTTTTCCAATTTTGAAATCCCGCGACCTGTTCATCCTTCTCGTTCTCTGCGTCCTTGTTTTCTGGGTGAGGCTCGGGCGCATCGGTCTGATTGATCCTGACGAACCATTCTACGCAGTGACCTCGCAGGAAATGCTGCAGAAAGGCGACTGGGAAACGCCGCGGATTTTCGGTCAGGCGCAGTTTGAAAAGCCCGTCTTTTACTATTGGATGGTCGCGGCATCGTACCAGGTTTTCGGCATCAATGAATGGGCCGGGCGGCTCCCTTCCGCACTGCCTGCGACGCTGCTGGTTTTCCTCACGTATGCGTTCATGGCGCGCATGTTCAGCCGCCGCGCGGGACTGCTTGCGGGCATTGTGCTGGGGTCAGGCCTTGAATACGCAATCATGTCGCGGCTCATGCTCACCGACATCGCGCTCGCGCTGTTCATCGGGGGCTCGCTATATTGCTATTGGCTCGCGGTCGAAGACAGGGAGCGCCGCATGCGATGGGTGCTGCTGCACTTTGCCTTCGGCGGACTCGCGATGTTCATCAAGGGGCCGGTCGGCACGGTTGCATCGGTGCTCGCGACGATCACATTTTCGCTCCTCGCAAAGCGTCCGCATCCCTACCGGGGCCGCGCGCTGCTGGCCGGCATCGCCCTGTATCTGGCCATCGCGGCACCTTGGTATGCGGTGATGTTCTGGAAGTATGGCTGGGCGTATTTCGACGAGTTCGTCATCCACGAGAACATCATGCGCTTCTTCCGCGCGGAGCATCATGCGAACAACCATTTCTGGTACTATATCGCGATTCTCCTCGGTGGATCGATTCCGTGGATGCCCGCTGTCGTGCTGGCGTGTTCGCGTGCGATCCGCACCGGCATCCGGCACGATCCGCGCCTCGTCTTTCTGTGGAGCTGGCTGCTCACGAGCCTCGTGCTCCTCACGCTCGCGCAGTCGAAGCTGCCGTCATACGGCTTCTTCATGTTCGTCCCGCTGGCGCTGATCGTCGCCGTCGCGCTGGATGATCTGTGGTCGAGGGGATTCCGCGATGCGAAGGAACGGATCGTCACTCTGGTGCTGTGCGCATTGCAGGTCGGCATCGGTGTCGCCGCGCCGTTCATCAAGATCGCGCGGCCGTTCGAGGTTCCCGCGCTGCTCTTTTCCGGCTGCCTCGCGGTTGGGCTGATCTTCTTGTGGCGCGGAGGCGTCGGCGGATGGCTCGTTGCGAATGCAGCGGCCACTGTCGCGCTTGTCGTCGGCGCGCTCACCTTTTCCGCGGAGCATGTCGAGGCATACAGCTCGGCGCGTCCTGCCGCGGAGAAGATGATGCAGATGCGGAAGGGCAGCGAGCCGCTCGCCGCCGGCATTTTTCTCGTGCGTGGCATTCATTTTTACACGCACCAGCCGATGACGGTGATCGGGATGAGTGAGAAGCCCTTCAAATGGACGCAGCACGATCTGCCCGTGATCGTCTGCGGCAACGACGATCACAAACCAGCCGGTGCCAAACGTGACAACCACCTCGGTGCATTCTTGAAAAAGAACGGCGCGGCGATCTGCACATTTCGCCGCAGTGAATGGAATGCGTACTGGAGTCAGTTCAAATACTGGGAGGACGCGAACCCTCCGGTGTGGTCCGGCGACAACGTGATCGTGCGCCTCGTGGACCAGTCACTGAAGTAAGGGAACATCCGGAAACTCGCACGAAGATGCGGGCGGCACCTTGGAGTGCGGTGGCAAAGCGAGGAACGAGCGACGACACCGCCTTCGCCAAGTTTGTCCGGATTGTGACGCCGATGCGCTCTCAGGAAAACCCTCCCAAGGCGGCGTGGCGCTATCGCTTCCCGCCGCACTCCAAGTGCCTCGCGCGATTTTCCTTGCCGTGCCGCATCGCGGGCTGTTCAACGCGCGGCTCAGTTCTTTGCGAGTTCAAACGATAGCTGCCGGTGCGAAGGAACCCCGTGAAATCCGGGGGCAGTTGCGCTGCTGTAACTGGATACGACTTCCCAATGCCAGTCCTGCGAAAGCGGGATGAAGGCGGGGAGAAGGATGGCGAAACCGAAAGGTGATGCCGCAAGCCAGGAGCCAGAATATTTCCCCGGCCGCTCTCATTCGTGGCCCCGCGTGTGCGGGTGTCCTCGAAAAAACTTCTTCGCAAAAAGAAGAATGAGGGGTCCCAACGGCGTGCTTGCTCGCACTCCTTTTCGATCTCTCGAAACCAGGAGTATCAGAATGAAAAATATTGTTGGCGGCATCTGCCGCCGTGTTGTGTCCCGTCGTATCGTGTCGCTCGGCATTGCCGTCGCCTCGCCCGTCATCCCGTCGTTCACCGTAGCCGCGGAAAGTGAGCCGCACATCCGTCTCGATGAGACCGTCATCACGCCCACGCGCACTTCCACCGCGCTGGAAAATGTCGGCAGTGCCGTGACGCTGATCTCGCGTGACGAGATCGAGAAATCGCAGGTGCGCAATGTGCCGGATCTGCTGCGCAAGGTGCCCGGCCTTTCCGTCGTGCAGTCCGGCCGCCCCGGTGGCCAGGTGTCGGTTTTCACGCGCGGGCTGAACTCGAACCAGACACTCTTTCTCCTCGACGGTGCGCGCATCGGCAGTCCGCTGAACGGGCTCGTGACGCTCTCGAACATGACGTCCGATCAGATCGAGCGCATCGAGGTGGTGCGCGGCCCGCAGAGCACGCTCTACGGTGCGGATGCGCTCGGCGGTGTGATCAACATCGTGACGCGCAAGGGCAATGAGCCGCGCAAGGACGGCAAGAATTTTGGCGGCAGCCTCACTCTGGAAGCGGGTTCCCACGACGCGTTCCGGCAGGCCGTTGACCTCTGGGGCGCGGGCAAGCGCGTGTCGGGTTCGTTAAGCTTCTCGCACGGCTCGACGGAGAATTCATTCCCGAACGACCGCTATGAAAACACGACGGTTGGCGGCTCGCTCACATTTCATGCGAGCGATGAGCTGCAGGTCACCGGCACAGTGCGCTACTCGAATGGCCGCAATGGCCTGCCCGGCGCGGTGAGCGCCTTTCCACCGAACCTCACCGAGCGCCTGCTCGATGAGACCTTCTTTGCCCGCATCGCGATCGGGTGGAAGCCGACCGATTTCTGGGAGCAGACGCTCTCGATTTCCAACACGCACGAAAACCTCTACGACCGGGGCAGCGCGTTCTCCGATTCCACCTCGCACTCGGACAGCTTCCAGATCGGCTGGCAGAACAACTTCAAGCTCAGCAAAACCAACACGCTCACGGCGGGCGTGGACTGGTACCTGAACAAGGGCATGTATGCGACCGTCGGCGCGACGCCGTTCGACAAGACGATCCGCAACACCGCCGTGTATCTCCAGGATCAGGCGACGTTTTTCGAGCGCCTCACGCTTACCGGCGGCGTGCGCTACGACGACAACAGCCGCTTCGGCAACGAGGTCACCTATCAGGGCACTGCCGTGCTGCGGATTGATGAGACGCACATGCGGCTCAAGGCAACGGTCGGCACAGGCTTCAAGGCGCCCACTTTGAACGACCTCTATCTCACGTTCCCGGACACCGGCTTCGGCGCATTCCTCGCGAACCCGAACCTCAAGCCCGAGCGCAGCGTCGGCTGGGATGTCGGCATCGAGCAGGATCTTGGCAAACAGGCCACGCTGAGCATCCGCTATTTCCAAAACAACGTGCGCGGACTCATCACGGGGAGCCCGGTGGGAACCGGATTCGATTTCACGCAGGTGAATGTCGATCGCGCACGTACGGCGGGCATCGAGACTTCGCTGAATGTGAAGGTGACCGACGACCTTACGCTTTGGCTCGCCTACACTTGGCTCGCCGAGGCGAAAAACCTCAGCACCGGCGACCGGCTGCTGCGGCGGCCTGAGCAGACCGGCACCGTCGGTGCGAACTGGCACTTCCTCGATCGCTTCAACCTGAACACGAATCTCTCGCTCGTGAGCGCGCGGCAGGATTTCGATGCGGCGACATTTGGCCGCACGAAAAACCGGCCTTATGCGAAATGGGACGTCGCGCTCTCGGCGGAGATCTGCAAGAACGCGGAAGTCTTTGGCCGCGTCGAGAACCTGCTCGACGAGCGTTACGAGGAGGCGAATGGCTACCCGTCGCTTGGCCGCACTTTCTGGGGCGGACTGAAGCTGAAATTCTGACGCGCCAGTGTGCGCAGCGTTGCGCGCGGGCACCGGATGCCGGATGCTCGCGCGCATCGAACTCCCGCCCGACATTCACTCCAGACACCGCGCATTCGATGCGCATGTGAACGCATTCGTTCGCGTATCCTTCCTGTGCGGTGTGTGCCTGTGCAGTGCCGCCGCGGCAGCGCATGATGCGGCGCTTGCGGCGGATGGCTGGCGGCATTGGGTGTCGGACAAGGTGCTCATCTGCGGTGCCGCGGCCATCGCGCTCTTCATCCTCTCGCTCCTCTTGCGCGGGCTGCTGAAAGTGATGTCGCTCGTGCTGGTGCTCGTGCTGATCGCAGGGGCGTTTTGGTTCCTCCGCGACACGTGGGAGCACCGCGCCGAACTGCTCCCGCGTGAATGGACTTCGCTCGCCGATCGCACGCTCGATTCGCCAAAGGCGCAGGCCGCATGGCACTCGGTGCAGTCGGAACTGGGACATCTTTCCGCGAGCGCACGCGAGCGACTGGCCGCCGGCACGGACAGTGCGCGGCGCACCGTGCAGGCAAAGCTGGAGGCGAAGGCGCGCGAGCTTCGCAAGGAAGGCAGCACCATCGAGGCCGATCAGATCGCGCACCTCGCCGAGATGATGGGAAAGCAAAAGTAGTCCCACGCTTCAGGGTGCAATGGCGTGCGAACTTCGGAGCCGCGTCCAGTTCCGCGCGGTCTTACGGGCAAAAGCCTGGGACTACTTTTCGGAATCCCTCGCAGAGCGCTGACAATTCTTTTACAACCTCGGCTCGAAACTCTGACAACCGCCGGAGACATCCGGCAAAGATTCCCCCGCCATGAAAATCCTCCGTTCGCTCGCGCTGGTGCTGTCGTCGTTGCTCGCGCCGCTCACTTTTTCACTCGCGCAGGAGACGCCGCCGCCCACAGTGCCGGTGCCTCCGACAGAGCCGAAAGTGATCACGAAGGAGCATCGCGTCTTCGTGCCATTCGAGAAGCTGGAGGAGGTCTTCGAGGGGCAGGAGCAGGGTGTGTTTTTGCCGTACCGCGAGTTTTTGGAAATGTGGAACAAGGTGAACCTGCCGGAGAAGCTGAAGAAGACCGAGCCGCCGGTGGATGGCGTGGTGGCTGGCGCGAGCTACGTGGGGAAAGTGGACGGCGATCTCGCGGAGATAAAAGCGAAGGTAAACTTCGAGGCGCTGAAGGACGGCTGGTCGCAGATTCCGCTCGGCACCGACCTCGCGCTCGCGGAGGCGAAGACGACGGCGCTGCTGAATGCGACGAAGGACGGGCAGACGATCATTTTTCCGAAGAAGGGCGCGTACACTTTGGAGGCCACGATTTTCGGCAAGGTGACGCGCGACAAGGGTCGCGCGACGCTGCCGCTGAAGCTGCCGGGCACTGCGGTGTCGCAGTTTGAACTCACGATTCCCGAGAAGGGATTGGAGTTCACGATCACGCCTGCGTCGGCGTTCAGCGCGATCGAACAAGGCGAAGGGACGAAGCTCGCGGTGTACTTCGGCGCGTCGCAGCAGGTGACGATCGCGTGGGCCAAGAAGGGCGGCGAGACTGCGCTGCCCGCGCTGCTGTTCGCCGATGCGCAGACGGACGTGCGCGTGACCGCGGGCGCGCTGCGCACGGATGTGACGATCAGCTACCGCATCCTCCGC
>JAYWEO010000115.1:0-2949 GCA_043779225.1 Prosthecobacter sp. | reverse complement strand
GCTGCCATTTTTTGAGATGGGCAAAGACGCGTTCGATGTGGGAGCGCACGCGGCTCTTGCGGCGGTTGTCCTCGCGGTCCGCCTCGGTGAGCCTGATGTGGCGGGCTCCCTTTCTGGCGATGCCGCTCTGGATGCCGTGCGCCTGCAGCCACGCGTGGTTGGCTTTGGTGTCGTAGGCTTTGTCGGCATAGATGGCTCCGGTGTCCGCGGGCGCGATGCGCGCGAAGACTTCGCCCTCATACGCGCGGGCGGTGCTGATGACTGCGGCGCGGATGAGATGGTGTTCGCCGTCGCTGCTCACGTGCGCCTTGTAGCCGTAGAAGCTCCGGTTGTATTTGCGCGTGTAGCTCGCGTCGGCGTCGGGCGCACGGCCTTCGGATGTCGCCGTCGCGTCGGGCCGTTTGCGGCTGGATTCGATGAGGGTCGCATCGACCAGCGTGGTGCGCTTGAGGATGTAGCCGCGCGCCTCGAGCTGCGCATTGAAAAGGCCGAGCAGATCCTCGTGCAGGCCGCATGCGATGAGCCGCGCGCGGAACCGGCAGATGCTCGTCTCGTCCGGCACGGCCTCCTGCGCGCCGAGCTGCGCAAACTTCTGGAAGCTCAGCCGGTCGCGCAATTGCTCCTCAGCCTGCGGATCGCTCAGCCCGTAGAGATGCTGCAAGATCATCACCCGCAGCAGCACGCCCACGCGGCAGGCCGGGCGTCCGCCCTTGCCGTAGGTGGCGGAGACACGCTGCTCGGCCGCGGTGAAATCCACTTCGCGCGCGATGGTCTCCAACACACGGTTGGCTCCGCCGCGCTGCGCCACGGCAAGATCAAAGAAGGTCGGTTGGTGATCACGCTCAGGTTGCATGGCTCTCTGATCCTTTCGCCGCCATTCCGTTCAAAATCCTTTTGCAGAGATTTCTGAAAGGGTTGAATCCGCGACTGTGCGCCGGAGGATGCAACCCTTTCAGGGTTGATGCCCTTTCCCGGACCGTGACCCAAGGTAGCTCGTTCCTCGCAACCGTTGGGCTGGATGATGGAACGCCGTTGGCGTTCACAAGGCCGGAGCAGGGCTCCGGGGCAGGGTCAGGGCTGAATGGGGCGGATGCGAACGGTCAATTCTCCGGGTCGTCGAACAGCGCCGGGAAGGCGATTTCGGTCGGGACCTCGTCCAGGTTCCGGTCATCGGTATGGGCGGCGAGGCCGGCGTCCTTGCGCTCGGCCATCTGGTGGAGGCAATCGAGGTAGTAGAGGGTGCGGCGCTGGAAGGTGGAATCGGCGCGTTCGGGGGAGACTCCGGCGCTGACGGCGAGTTCCTGCACCAGCGAGCGCAGGGCGAGGAGCTTGGCCGTGTCCCGGATTTCCCAGGAAATCTTTCGGTGACCGGCGGCGCTCTGATCGGCTTTCACAGCCTCAGACTGGCTGATTCTCTGTTCGATGGCCTGCAACCTTACTTCGAGTTCGGAGTCGTTCATGTGTTGGTTTGGGTTTTCTGCCTGCATTGACTGCATATTCCACGGTGGCTGCCCTGCTCTCGCGCGGACATTATGCTCCGCTCCCGCAATGTGCGAGGGGTTTCTCCAAAAGCGCCCGGTTCTTGCCTCGCTGGTTGGCAGTGTCCTGATTTGGAAGCCAAGAAGCCAGGAAAGAAGAAGCGCCTGAGGAACGAGATGGGAGCGCCTGTTTTTCATGGCTTCTTGGCTTCCAAATTCAAATGAGGATACTACCCAACTGGTTGGATCCCCAGTCCCCTTTTGTCGTTCCTGCTCAGTCGCTCGCTGTGAAGTATGTGAAGATGGCCGAAACAGGCGGTTTTCTAGGAAAATAGCCTGCTTATCCGGTTGCCTGACACAAAGAAGATTAGGAAGGCAGGAAGGCAGAAAAGGAGAGTTTCTGACGCCTTTTTCCAGCCTTCCTGCCTTCCTAAGAGTCTGTTCTTCGCCTTGTGTCCGTTTTTCCCAGCCGCACGCGCTCGTGTGGGAGGACATTGACAACGACGGCCAGCCCGACCTCATCACCGGCCGTCGCGTGAAGGCGCACAGCGGGAATGACCCCGGCGATTCCGAGCCGGGCGCGGTGTATTATTTCAAGGGGAACAAGGAGCAGCAGAAGTTCACCAAGTTCACCATCGCCAAGGATGGCCCCGGCATCGGTTTGCAAATCCGCGTGGTGGATCTCGATGGCAATGGCTGGAAGGACATCGTGGTCGCGGGCAAGAGCGGGACTTACATCCTTTGGAATGATGGGAAGTGAGGGCGCTCAGGGGTTCGTGAGATTCGGCGACCACATGTCGCCCTTCACCTCGGGCGTCTTGCCGTCGGCGGGGAAGGTGGTCTTCACGGCTTCGCGCAGCTTTGCGGAAAGCTCCGCGATGGTCGCGGCGTGCGCGGGGTTTTCGGCGAGGTTCGTGAGCTCCTTCGGGTCGCCATTTTCAGAGTGGTCGTAAAGTTCGCGGCCCTGCCGGCCCTCGTCCCACTCGGTGTAGCGCCAGCGCCGGGTGCGGAGGCTGTAGCCGAGGAAGCGCTTCACGTTGTCGCCGACTGCCGGAGCCGCGCCGAAGCGCTTGATGCCACCGCCGCGCACCACTTCGCTCAGCGTCCACCCGCGGCCGACGGTGGTCGTGTCTTTCAAAATCGGCGCGAGGCTCTGGCCCTGGAGATTCGCGGGCGCTTTTATGCCGCACAGCTCGGTGAGCGTGGGATAGAGATCGATCAGTCCGACGGGAGTCGCGGCGACGCCGGGCTTCGCCACGCCGGGGCCGGCGATGATGAGCGGGACGCGGGCGCTTTCCTCGAAGAGGCTCTGCTTCTGCCACAGCCCGTGCTCGCCGAGGTGGTAGCCGTGGTCGCTCGTGAAGACGACGACCGTGTTGTCGCTCAGGCCGAGGCGGTCGAGCGCGTCGAGCACCTTGCCCGCCTGCGCATCCATGAAGCTGATCGCCGCGAAATACGCCTGCACCGCCTG
>JAYWEO010000114.1:0-11808 GCA_043779225.1 Prosthecobacter sp. | reverse complement strand
GAACTTAGAGCGCGATCCGAGGAGAGCCAAGGCAGAGTTTCGCCATCGGCGTCACCGCGGGCCAAAGGCGCGAAACAAGCCAGCCCAGGGCAACGCCCTACGATCACGTTTGAAAAACAAACAAAGCCCTGAAAGGGCGCGATACCTTGCGCCGCCCTTTCAGGGCTCTGTCCTTTTTTGAATGCAGAACCCAGGGCGGCGCTCGTCCCTCGCTTGCCCTGGGGTGGCTTGTGCATGGCCTTTGGCCCAGAATCCGCCGCCTCCGCCAAAGTGCATGACACGCGCTTCAAAATTTCAGCGACGAACAATGCCAGGCAAAACCAAAGCAAGCTGCGTCAATTTACTCCGCATTCTCCGCCTTCAGCCCGCGCCTGTGCAGCATGAAACTCCGCGTGGAGGTGAACAGCGATGCCACCGCACCGAAAATGAGCGGCGCTTTCCAAAGATGCAGCGAATACACGAGATTCAGCGATCCGCCGATGATGCTGAAGTGCCAGAACTGGATCGGCATCACGAATTTCTTCTCCTTCTCGGACGCGAGCCACTGGATGAGAAAGCGCATGGAAAACAGGCCCTGCGCGGCGAACCCGAGCGCCGTCCAGCCCCAGTGCTCAGAACGGAGCTGGTCGAGGATCGTCGCGAGAAAGATGGCCGGAATAATCACGCGCCCCGTATTTCAGCGGAGCGCGAATGCGGCAAGCGGCAATCGGTTGCGTTTGCCTCCGCGTGCCGGATAAGGTGCGTCACCTTCACGTGCCACGAATTTCCGCCAGCGCCCGCCCCGGTGTCCGCCGCGTCGCAGTCACCGCGATGGGCATCATCAGCCCGCTCGGCCGCGGCCTCGCGGCGACGGAGGCCGCGCTGCGCGAGGGACGCGATTGCGTGGGCGAAGTGACGGCATTCGACACGACGAAATGCCGCTCGAAATCCGCGGGCCATGTGACTTCGCTGGCGGTGCCCGCGTCGAAGAAGGAAGCGCGGCTGCACCGTGCGAGCCACATGATGATCCACGCCGTGCGCGAGATGCTCGCGGGCGATCCGGCATTCGTGCCGGATGCGATGGTCATCGGCACGACGAGCGGCGGGATGTCGTTCGGCGAGGAATTTTACCGCGCGCAAGTGAGCGGAAAACGCATCCGCGGACGCGCGGCACTGGTGGCAAATTATCCGCCGCAAAAGGCGCCGCTCGATGCGATGGAGGCCTGCGGATTCCGCACGCCTCTGCAGATCATTGCGAACGCCTGTGCGTCCGGAACCAATGCGATCGGGCATGCATTTCATCTCATCCGCGCCGGGCTGAAACGGCGCGTGCTCTGCGGCGGCTACGATGCGATTTCCGAGATGGTGTATGTCGGCTTCGATTCACTCCAAGCGTCCACCACGGAAAAGGTGCGGCCTTTCGACAAGGCGCGCACCGGCCTCGTGCTCGGCGAAGGCGCGGCCGTGCTGGCGCTGGAGGATTTTGCATCCGCGCTCGAACGCGGCGCACCGATCCTCGCGGAGATCACCGGCTACGGAATCTCGACGGACAACCACCACCTCACGCAGCCGCACCCGAGCGGCATCGGCCCCGAGCTGGCGATGCGGCGCGCGCTCGACGATGCGGCGCTCACCGCAGGCGAGGTGGACTACATCAATGCGCACGGCACCGCGACGCCGTTCAACGACGCGAGCGAAGGCGCGGCCATCGCGAAAATTTTCGGCGCACGCGTGCCGGTGAGTTCGACGAAGGCGATGATGGGCCATTCGCTCGGCGCGGCGGGTGCGATCGAGGCGGTCTTCAGCGTGGTCGCGATCCGCGGCGGATTTCTCCCGCCAAACATCAACCTCAACGAACGCGATCCGGCATGGGATTTGGACATCGTCGCGAACACTGCGCGCGAGGCGCAGGTCGGCTGCGTGGTGTCGAATTCGTTCGGCTTCGGAGGGACGAATGCGAGCGTGGTGATCGAGGCGGTGCCATCCGGGCTGCATCGCGAATCCCAATCAGGAACGATCCCAGACGCTCCAAAATCCGTTTCACTGACGGCAAACGTGCGCAGCTTCGGCTGCGTGACGCCGCTGGGAAAATGCGCCGAGGAGAACGCGCGCCGGATGCGGGCGGGCGAACGCGCCATGCTGACCGACGTGAAGAATCCTGAGAGCGGGCGCATTTCTCCCGCCGCGCTCGTGCCGCAGGAATTCACCGCACACCTCGGCCGCGAGCCGAGGCTGCGGCGCGCGAGCGCGATCAGCCTGCTCGCGGCGGCGGCGGGAACTGAAGCGATGGGTGCCGCGCTGAAGTCGAAGCCTGAGATGAAGCCGCGTCTCGCGATCGTCTTCGGCGTGTCGAGCGGCGGCGTGCAATACACGCGGCGCTTCTATGAGCAGATCGTGAAGCAGGGCGCGAACGCGGCGAGCCCGCTGCTTTTTCCCGAGACGGTGTACAATGCGCCCGCAAGCCATCTCGCCGCGATGCTCGGCATCGATGGCGCGACCTACACGCTCGTCGGCGATGGCACCGTGGGCCTGCAGGCGCTGGAATTTGGCGCGCAGCTCATCGCAGCCGGCGATGCGGACGACGTGCTCGTGGTCGCTGCCGAGGAGCTCGACTGGGTCCTGCTCGAAGCGCATCGCGCATGGCGTCTTGTCCCGTCGCGCAGCAGTGGCGCGGCAGAATGGTCACATCGTGGCACGCCGCTCGCCGAAGGTGCGGCGGCGGTCCTGCTGAGCCGCGATCCGGGAATCGCGACGGTGCGTTTCGCGGATGGCCGCACTCATTTTTCCAAAGGCGACGCAGCGGCGATGCTGGGGCAAGCAGTAGCCGAAACCACGCGGGAGAATGCACCCGACTTCATCGTGAGCGCAGGAGATCAAACGTGGAGCGGTACAGCGATCCGACAAACGCTCGGGCGAAACTTCCCGGATCTTTCCAACGCCTCGCTGAAGCCTAATCTCTCGATTGGCGAATGCCTCGGTGCAGGCGCACTTCTGCAGGTCGTCGTGGCGCTGGAGGAATTGCGGCGCACTGGTGCGAGCCGCGCACTCGTCGCATCACTCGGCTGGAATCAGCAGGCTGTGGCGGCGATGGTCGAGCGCGTGCCCGGCGGGTGAAAACCGCCGATCCTTGTCGCTCGCGCGGGCCTTACTTTTTCGGCGGGACGACGAAGATCGGGACACTCGTGGCGTGGCGGACGGCCTCGATGGTGCTGCCGCGAATGATGTCGGCGACGAGACGATGGCCGTGTGAGGCAAAGGCGATAAGGCCACACTCTTCCTCGGCGGTGATCTTCAGAATTTGATCCGGCGGGCTTCCGAGCGCGAGCCGTGTCGTGATTTTGAGTCCGGTCTCCGTGCGCAGCCGGGTGGCGGTTTCCTCAAGATAACGCCGGTCGTCCTTCATTTCCTCGGACTCGGCGAGATTGAGCTGATTGAAATTGCGCGCGGCCCAGCCGTCGGCGACGTGCAGGAGCAGCAGTTCGCTTTTCATCAATCCGGCGAGCTGCGCGATGGGCGCGAGCAGCTCCAGATCCGAGGGTGTGGTGTCGAGGGCAACGAGGATTTTGCGATACATGGCGGTGATGTTCTAGAAGCCCAGCGCATCCTGCCATGACTGAGGCGCGAATTTGCCGAAGAGGTATTTGACGTTCAGGGCCACGATGATCGAGGCGGAACTCCAGGCGAGGATTTTGATCCAGAGCGGGTTCACGAATTTCCCCATCTTCTCGCGGCAGCCCGTGAAAATGAGCAGCGGGATGACGGCGAAGCTGAGCTGCATCGAGAGGATGACCTGGCTCCAGATGAGCAGATCGGTCGTCTTGTCCTCGCCAAAGTAACCGATGACGCAGACTGCGGGCACGATGGCGATGAGCCGCGTGATGAGCCTGCGCAGCCACGGTGCGAGGCGGATATTCAGGAAGCCTTCCATGACGATTTGTCCGGCGAGCGTGCCGGTGAGCGTGGAGCTTTGCCCGCTCGCGAGCAGCGCGAGCGCGAAGAGCGTGCTCGCCACGCCGACGCCGAGCACGGGGCTGAGGAGCTTGTGGGCCTGCTGGATTTCCTCCACGTCCGCGTGGCCGGTCGTGTGAAAGGCGGCGGCGGCGAGGATGAGGATGCCGCCATTGATGAAGAGCGCAAACATGAGCGCGACCGTGGAATCAATGCTGGCGAACTTGATCGCCTCGGCCTTGCCCGGCTCGGTGCGCTCGAAGTTGCGCGTCTGCACGATCGAACTGTGAAGGTAGAGATTATGCGGCATCACCGTCGCGCCGAGGATGCCGATGGCGACGAAAAGCATCTCCTTGTTCCGCAGAATCTCGGCGGAAGGCATGAAGCCGTGGGCGATGCCGACGAGATCGGGTTTTGCAAAAATCACGTTGGCGAGGAAACACCCGCCGATGGTGAGGATGAGCGTGATCACCAGCGCTTCGACGTAGCGGAAGCCTTTGTTTTGCAGGAAGAGCACGATGAGCACATCGAGCGAAGTGATGACGCAGCCCCACACGAGCGGGATGCCGAAGAGCAGTTGCAGGCCGATGGCCGAGCCGACGACTTCCGCGAGATCGCACGCCGCGATGGCGGCTTCGCAAAGCAGCCACAGCGACCAGACGACAGGCTTCGGGTAATGATCCCGGCAGGCCTGCGCGAGGTCGCGCCCGGTGGCGACGCCGAGCTTGATGCACAGGTGCTGGAGCAGGATGGCCATCAGGTTCGAGATCATGATGACCGAGAGCAGCGTGTAGCCGAATTTCGCGCCGCCCGCGAGGTCGGTGGCCCAGTTGCCGGGGTCCATGTAGCCGACGGAGACGAGGAAGCCGGGGCCGGAAAAGGCGAGCAGCTTGCGCCAGAACGAGGCGTTCTTCGGGATGAGGACACTGCGGTGGACTTCCGGCAGCGAGGCGTCGCCGCCGGTCCTGCGCCAGCCGTTGGTTGTTTGAGGACTTTCCATTTTCAATAGCGGAAGCTGATGCCGGCGAAGACGACGAGATCGTCGGCGGAGCGGGTGAGGCCGAAGTTTGCGCCGGCGTCGAGCTGCACGTTCGGCGTGATGCGGAAGGTGAGGCCGGTGTCGAATGTCGAGGCCCAGCCGGGGCGCGTCCATTCGTTCCACCATTCGACGTAGCCGCCGAGGCGCTCCGTGATGTCGTGCGAGAGCGTGACGGAGGCGATGCCGGCAAACGTGGGGCGGCGATCCTCGCGGCGGAGGTCGCCCTCGATCATCGTGCCGAGATCCCAGCCGCCGGGGAGTTTCATCGCGAATGGAACGATCAGGCCGGCTTCGACGCCGTCCGATCCGAAGGCGCCGCCCGCGTTGGGCAGGGAGAGAAAGGGCATGAGCGCCATCGCCATGTTGCCGCGGTCGTTCCCGAAAAGATTGAGCTTTGCGCGGATGGTGAGGTCGCTCCAGCCGCGGTCGCGCTCGCGATGGCCGTCGGTGAATTTCCGCTCCTGCTCGTTCCATGCGGGGAGGATGAATTGCAAATCGAGGCGGTCGGTGATGCCGAGCTTGAGGTTCACCGCGGCGGCGGACCATCCGGTGGTGCGGGCGATGGCGGCATCGGTGCCGTGTTCATCGAGGAGAAAGGTGAAGGCGTCGGCCTCCAATTGCCAGCGGCCCGCCGGGACGGTGAAGGGGCTCTCGGTCTTGTCCGGCCGGTCGGTGCTGAGTTCGCGCGTCCCGGCCCCGGGTTCGAGGCAGCGGGCATGCGAGCCTGCGAGCGCGAGGCAGGTGGCGAGGCGGGTGAGCATGCGGGCCTTGTAGGCGAGGCGGATAAGTTTGCAACAGCAATCTTAGCCACGGCTAATTTTGTTTTCCAATGCAGGCAAACTTTGCCCGCATGAACAGGCTTCTTGACGGTGCTCCCCCAGTCCGGGCACGGTGCGGTGCATGCCCGCAAAGCAGAAAGCCGCCCCCAGAAGTTCCGCAGCCGTGGAGGACTACCTCGAGCGCATCCTGGAGCTCATCAACACGAAGGGCTACGCGCGCGTGGTGGACATCGCGCAGAGCCTCCGGATTTCGCAGGCGAGCGTGACGAACATGATCCAGCGGATGGATGGGGACGGGCTGCTGAAATATGAGCGCTACCGGGGGATGGTGCTCACGGCCTCGGGCGAGGCGCTCGCGAAGAGCATCACGCGGCGGCACCAGATTCTCACGGATTTCCTCCGGCTCTTCGGGCTCGATGAGGAGGTGATCTACCACGACGTGGAGGGCATGGAGCACCACATCAGCCCGCCGACGCTGAACACGATCGAGGCGCTGACCGCGCAGCTCCGCAAGCAGCCTGCGCTGCTCGCACGAGTGAGGCAGTAGCCGCAGCGAACCGCGGTTGCGTTGCCCGCGGGGTTCCGGTAGAGGGCTCGCGCATGAAATTGACCCGCTTCGCCTGTGCGTTCCTCCTGCTTCCATTTTTCGCTGGCTGCGTGTCCACTGTCGGCCCGAATCCGAATCAGACCGCAAGGGCGCGGGCGGCGATGCTGGAGGAGATCAAGGCGGAGCCGCGCGACGCGTATTTCGTGGGGCGGCGCTATTTCAAGAATGAATACAAGTTCTGGGGCTTCGTGCGCCAGTCCGGCCATCCGTGGAGCGAGGCAAAACTGGTGGTGCTGAACGAAAACCAGAAGCTCGCGCCGGATCGCGGCAGCCCGACGCTCGGGGCGGACAACAACTTTGAGTACCGGCTCCAAGGCCACTTTTCCGGCGACACGGTGTACGAGCCCGCGAGCAACGGGATGTATCCCGAATTCGTGCTGAAAGGCTACGAACTGCGCTCACAATATCCCGCGCCGATCTACCGCGAGGCGGGCGCGACGGATCCGAGCCGCAACATCATCGCGCGGCCTTACTGAAAAATCCGCTATTGCGGGACAGATGGCGGCAGCGGCGGCGCGACGACTGGCTCGGCCGGCACGCTCAGCGGGACCTGCTCGGCGAGCAGGACGGCGAAGACATGGTTGATGAGCCCGCGGTAATGCTGCTGCACGATCGCGTCGGGCGACTCCTTTTGCAGCGTGAGAAAGTCCGCGTAGTCCTCCTGCAGTTTCAGCGCGAGCAGCGTGCGGAGCTGGGTGATTGCATCGGGCGCAGCCTCCTCGGTGCCGGCGGCCATTGCGAGTGCGCGCGCCTCGCTGTCCGAGGTGAGTTCCTCGACGCGCGCCTTCAGTTCCTCGACGCGGCCCTCGAGCTGGATCACGAGGCGCTTGAGTTCGTCGGGGCTGAGATTTGCCTCGTCGTGGGAAAGGACGGGCCTGTCCTCGCGGCGCGACTTGCCGCCTTCGCCTTCGGCGCGGCGCAGGCGGCTCTGCGCGCTGGTGAGATCGCTGCGCAGGCCGGCGACGTAGGATTCGAGCTGCTTGAGTGTGGCGGAAAAACTGAAGCCCGACTGGCCACGTTCACCTCCGCGTTCCTGGTCGCGGGAGACATACGCAGGGCGATCCTTGCGATCCTTGCGCCCGCGCTGGCGACGTCCGCCGCCTTCTTCCGCGGCTGGCTCGGCTTCATCTTCATCGTCCTCCTCATCCTCCTCGTCGTCGTCCTCCTCGGCATCGAGCGCTTCGAGACGCGCGATTTTCTCGGCCTCGCGCCATGCGGCGATTTCCTGGTTCACGGCCTCGACTGCGGCGGGATCCTCGCTCTCTGCGGCAAGGCGGAGTTTTTCCTGAAGTTCGGCCGGGAGCTGTGCCTCCACTTCCGGTTCGGCGGGCGTGTCACCTTCCGGCTGCTGACGCGGCTCGGGTGCGCGATCCGCCTTGAGCACGGAAAGGATCGCCTCGGGCAGATCGGTGATTTCCTTTTTTAGCGCAGACTGCCATTTGCCGTTCCAGCGGCCGACGGCGCGGGCGACCATGCCGATGAGATTTTCGTGCAGCGACGCGATCCGCGAACCCGCATAACGCAGCACGCTGAGCTGCGTGATGGGCGCGTTGTTCACGTTGAAGGTCGAGAAGACGATCGCGGAAAGGATGGCGTTCGCGTCCTCGGGCGGCAGGTCCGCGAGCTGGAGCTGAAGCGCCCAGGGCTTGCCGCGGCCGATGAAGACATTCCCGATGAGCTTCGAGTGCTCGGCCTTCAGCGTGCCGGCCTCTGCGTTCCACATGCTGCGGCAGGTCGCGGCGGCGACCTTCACCGCCTCGGGCACATCCACGCGGGCGAGCGAACGCGCCATGCTGAGACGCAGGCGGTAGCCGTTGTCGGTGTCCATCTTCGCGAGGCCGTCCAAGACCGTCGCGCGTGCTTCCGCAGAAAGTTCCTGCCACGCGCTCTCGATCGCGCGCACGCCAAGGATCCACGGGAGCTGCGGCATCGCGGCAAGCGCGGATGCGATGCCATCGCCACCTTCGAGAATGCACACGCGCATGAGCCGCGTGGCCCGGTCCTCATCGGCAGGCGAGAGGCGGTTCGTGTTTCCGTTTTGCGAAAGGGCGGCGAGTTCGGCCTTGGGTTCACCCGAAGGCTGCTCTGTCGCGGCGTTGTCGGCGGCGGTTTCGTGCTCTGGCAAACCCAGCGGGGTGGGTGTGTCAGTCAAAGCGGGATTCACCGGCTCGGGATTCGGTGAAGCGGTGGAGCCGTGCACCTCGGGCGAGGGCTGGGGCGTCGGCGTGGGAGTGTCTTTGGCCATGGGTTGAAAAAATCGGCCCTTATGAATGGCGGCGCGTTTCGCCGTGGCGAGAGGTTTTTTGCGCAGGAACCGACTGCAACGGCCTTTCGACTGAGGTTCGATTCAGGATCTTGCCTCTTACTCATGCCCGTGCTCTTGCTCTGAGAACCGGGCGGGAGCCGGCCTTCGGGCAACAGGATGAGCAAGAGTGCCAGCCCGCTCCAATCAGACCGCTGGGAACCTTTTCGCTTCCCCATGCGCGCCGCGCGTTCTACTTCCAAGGCGTCCAATTTTCAAAAATCCAAATCCCGAAATCAGCCATGGCCAAGACGACCGCAGCACCCGCAGAAGAGAACAAGGTAATCGCAGCACGGAACAAGAACCTCGACATGGTCCTCCAGACCATCGTGAAGGAATACGGCGACGGCGCGATCATGCGGCTCGGCGATTCGAAGCAGATGGACGTCGAGGCGATCCCGGTGGGGAATATTTTGATCGATCGCGCGCTCGGCTGCGGCGGATTGCCGCGCGGACGCATCGTGGAGATCTTCGGCCCGGAAAGCTCGGGCAAGACGACGCTCACGCTCACCGCGATCGCGCAGGCGCAGAAGCGCGGCGGGCTCGCGGCGTTCATTGATGTGGAGCACGCGCTCGACCCGCAGTATGCGAAGAAGCTCGGCGTGAATCTCGACGACCTGCTCGTCTCGCAGCCGAGCAGCGGCGAGGAGGCTCTGCGCATCGTCGAGACGCTCGTGCGCTCGAACGCGCTCGACATCATCGTGCTCGATTCCGTCGCCGCGCTCGTGACGAAGCAGGAGCTCGAAGGTGAAATCGGCGACAGCACCGTGGGCGCACAGGCGCGACTCATGAGCGCCGCGATGCGCAAGCTCACCGCGCTCATCTCGAAGGCGCGCACGATCTGCATTTTCACGAACCAGATCCGCGAAAAGATCGGCGTGATGTTTGGCAATCCCGAGACGACGCCCGGCGGCAAGGCGTTGAAATTTTACTCCTCGGTGCGCATAGACATCCGGCGCATCGGCGCGATCAAGACGCCGGAGGGCGTGGTGACGGGCAACCGCACGAAGGTGAAAATCGTGAAGAACAAGGTCGCGCCGCCGTTCTGCGAGTGCGAGTTCGACATCATGTACAACGAGGGCATCAGCAACACCGGCTCGCTGCTCGATCTCGCGATTGAAAAGACGATCGTCGAGAAGCGCGGCTCGTGGCTGAGCTACAAGGGCACCCAGCTCGCACAGGGCCGCGACGCCGCGAAGGAACTGCTGAAGTCCGACAGCGCGCTCTACGACGAGCTCTATGCGGCCGTCAAAGCGAAGCTCGACGAAGAAGCGGCGGCGGCGAAATAAGCCGAACGCGTTGCGTTTCCGATCCAGCGCGCCGGAGCATTCTCCGCGCAAGGATCGCCGCGCTCAAACCACCCGCGCCACTTGCAAGGAGGCCGCGCTGCACGGCTGAAGCGGGAAGCTTCCGGCAAAGTGCGCCGATGATCGCGCGCGACAGCGCCCCGTGTATCACTTGGGATTCCGCAGGCTGGACTTCCGGCGTGCCCTCCGGCACAGGCCGCGTCTCCACACAAATCACCGGCCCGCTCGCTGAGGGAACTTCTTCAGACACCGGCGCTGTGATTTCGGTCACGACCTTTGACGGCGCTGCGCTTCGCGCCGGCGCGACCGACAGCCACAGCGCGTCGAGAAGCTGGTTCATCAGCGCGGCAGTCATGTCGCGCAGCGACTCTTCCGAGAGCAGCGTGTCCGCGAGCGCGCGCGCATCCGGGCCGGCGCTGTAGCTTGCCGTCACATGGATTTCAAAATCCCCCGGCGTCCAGCGTGGCGCAGCTTCGCCATTTTCAAAATGCCGCGAAATCCGCGCGACGAAACCCGTCGCGTGTTGCTCGTTCCAATGCCCGCGGATCGCGGCATCCGCAAGCATCGCGGGCAGCAGCGGCACGATGATCTCGCGGTGCAGATCGTCGTCCGGGATTGCGATTCCCGCGCTTTCCGGCGCTGTGAGCAGCGAGGAAGATTCGTCGAGCAGGTGGTGGAAGATTTCTTCCGATGAAGGATGCGGCGAGTTCATCGTGATGGCGATGGCAGCGATTGTCGCCGCGATTGTCAAAGCGCAGGCACGCATTCCGAAGCTGACATCATACCGTCTTTCAGAAAGAACAAGACTCCTGGGAATGTGCGTGAACTGCGGTGCGGGCACCTTGGAGTGCGGTGGCAGGCGTAAGCGCGACACCGCCTGGGCGACGCGCGCACGAAGCACGACGCCGTTGCGAAGGCCGCATCGGCTCCTGACCGAAATCCCCTCCGAAAACGGCGTGGCGCTGTCGCTTCCCGCCGCACGCCAAGGCGCACTGCGCGCCTCGTGGTGTCCTCTTCATTTTGAAAGCTGGAATCATGGATCGAACGCGAGCCTCGCCGAAGGCTACGGTCGGCGCGGCCGCACGGCGAGGCCGGGATCCCAGTCGGGTTCGGGCCACCACGGCTTGTCACCGAGCACGTACGCGCCGAGCGTGTCGAGGCGGATGACGGGGTTTGCGAGGATGCCGACGACGAGCTGCTCGATGTCTTCGAGGTTCTTCGTCTCGGCCTTCGCCTGCGCGGCGGAATCAATGCCCGCCTGCGCGCGTGCCTTCAGCCGTGCGCGCAGCAGGGCGAAATGTGCGGCGGCAGAGTGTTGCGCGTTGCCGCGTGCAGACTTGAGCGCGTCGCCTTTCATCACGATCGCGATGGCCTTCTTGCCGGAGCCTTCGCACGACTTGCGCCATTCCTTCTCGCCGAATTTTTCACGCACCTGCGCGGCGCGTTCTTTGCCGAGGTTGCGATCCATTTTGTAGTGATACGGCGGCTTGCACAGCTCGGCGTATTTTTCATCCGCAGTGTCGCCGTGTTCGTCGAGCCACAGCTCGGCGACGAATTCCGGGAACCACCCGCGCACTAGGCGCAGCAGCGAGCCGCGGCGGATCGTGTCCCACGCAAATTCCGCGAGCGCCTTTTCCACCGCGGCAAGATCCACACTCACTTGCACGAGTGCGCGGAAGACGAGCGTCGGTTTCTTGATGCTGGGTGCGTGACGCCACATCGCCCATGCGCGGCCGCGGTCGTCCCACGCGAGCAGATCGCGGCAGCCATCCACCGCGGCGTGGCCGGGGCGGAGGAAATGCAGCGTGAGGTCCTCGATGACGACACCGCGATGCACGCTGAACTGC
>JAYWEO010000113.1:0-15901 GCA_043779225.1 Prosthecobacter sp. | reverse complement strand
GCCGGAACAGTTGAACGCGATCATCCACGCGATCTCCGCGCAGAAGATTTTGATCGAGGGCGACCTTCGCCGCGATCTTCAGCAAAACCTCAAGCGCCTCCAGGCGATCAATTGCTACCGCGGAATCCGTCATCGCCGTGGTCTCCCCGTACGCGGGCAGCGCACGCAGACGAATGCCCGCACCCGCAAGGGTCCGCGCAAGACCGTCGGCGTCCAGCGCGCGAAGGATGCGAAACCCGCAGCTTAATCTCGAACCAACTCTGAATCATGGCTGACACCGAAAACACTCCCGCGCCCGTACCCGCTCCCGCGGCGGACGCACCCGCCGCTGCGGCACCTGCCGCCGCCGCTCCCGCAGAGGCAAAACCCAAGGCTGCAAAAAAAGCCGCTCCGAAAAAGAAGGAAGGCGCAGCCGCTCCCGCACCAGCGGTTCCCGCAGCCGCGGATATCTCGCTCGACCTGAACGCCGGCATTGAGCCGATCAAAGTCGTCAAGGCGAAGGGCAGCAAGAATGTCGCGGTCGGCATCGCGCACGTGCTCGCATCTTTCAATAACACTGTCGTCAGCATCACCGACCAGAAGGGCAACGTCCTCGGTTGGTCGAGCGCTGGCAAGGTCGGCTTCAAGGGCTCGCGCAAGAGCACGGCTTACGCGGCGCAGATGGTCGCGCAGGATGCCTGCCGCCAGGCGATGGGCCACGGCGTGCGTGAAGTCGAAGTCCGCGTGAAGGGCCCCGGCTCAGGACGTGAATCCGCCATCCGCGCCATCCAGGCGGTCGGTTTGGAAATCTCCATCATCAAGGACGTGACCCCGGTGCCGCACAACGGCTGCCGTCCGCCCAAAGCCCGCCGCGTCTAGACGGGTTGAAAGTTGAGAGTTGAGAGGAAAAGCCACGTTCCACTTCACCACTTAACATTTCCGCTCTCGCTCTTCATCTTCCTAACCTCTCAACACTCAACTCTCACCTCTCAACTTTCCCAATGGCACGTTACACCGGACCCAAAGACAAAGTCGCCCGCCGCTACGGCACGCCGCTTTTCGGCCCCACCAAATACCTTGAGCGCAAGAACTATCCGCCCGGCATGCACGGCCCGAAAGGCAGCCGCCGCAAGACCAGCGAATACTCGCTCGCCCTCGCCGAGAAGCAGAAGCTCCGCTACCAATACGGCCTGCTCGAGCGCCAGTTCCGCCTCACCTTCGAGGCCGCCAGCAACACCCGTGGCGTCACCGGCGAAATCCTCCTCCAGCTTCTCGAACGCCGCCTCGACAACGTCGTCTATCGCCTCGGCTTTGCGAACAGCCGCAACGCCGCGCGCCAGATGGTCGGCCACGGCCACGTGCAGGTGAACGGCCGTAAGGTGGACGTGAGCAGCTTCTCCTGCAAGCCGGGCGATGTCGTCACGGTGAAGGAAAAGCCCGCCTCGCGCCGCCTCGCCACGAAGAATCTCGAACTCACGCAGATCGCCCCCGTGCCGGACTGGCTCACGGTGAACAAGGACGCCTTCACAGGCACCGTCACCCGCATCCCGACCCGCGAGGAGATCGCCCCGATCGTCAACGAGCAGCTCATCGTCGAGCTTTACTCGAAGGCCTAATCGGACGCTTCCAGACAAGTCTCGAAAACCCCGGTGCCGTCATGGCACCGGGGTTTTTCTTTTTCGGGGAGAATGACGTGCTGTGCAGGGCGGTGATGCCTGTGGATGCGCGGCTTCATTCGGTTTCCATAGCCTTTCCGCAGGCCGGTGATTGCCCCGTTCTCCTCTGCGTCTCTGCGTTTCACTGTATCGTCGCACAAGCCGCCAAAGACACCTTTTACACCTCTCTGAAGCGCGGGTTGCTTGCCGGGCTTGGTGTGGTGCGCGTCGGGAGCAGCCTTGCATTCGTGGGGTAATGGCTTTTTCGCGCCGGTTGCAAGGATGTGCGTGCCGGGTACAGCGCTGCAACCGGCGGCTACAGGGATGTTCCTGGCGATTCAGCGAGCTGTGACCGCCGGGTGCATCGCTGTATCCGGCGTGTGCGGCGCTGTGGGCGTGGGGTGCAGTCCTGTATTCGGCGATTACAGCCTTGTGGACGGGGATCGCAGCGTTGCGGGAAGCGGTTACATCCTTCCGAATCGGCAAGCACATCGCTGTGCCCGGCGCGCACATCGCGGTAACCGGCGGCTGCATCGCTGTACTCGGCGATTGCAGCGCTGTACCCGGCGCTCACATCGGCGTTCTTTTTGAGGAAAATGCCCATTTTTCCCCTGAAATGCCCGTTTTCCCCGCCAGACATGACCTCCTCACCCGCATCCAACTGTTGGTGCCGGTTCTCGCTATGGAGATTTCAACTGGCGGGCACCAAATCTGCGCGTTAGATGCGAAATTCCACAGCAGCCCAATCACCGACCGCCGCTTCTGGTGAATCAATCTGCTTGGTTTTCAGTCGCGTGATGATTTTGCATGGCTTGTTTCGTTCCCTCTGCTGAGACGGGAACTTCCAAGCAAATGCAGTCGTCGCTGTTTCGTGCCCGGCGAGTCCGAAGGTTTCGACAAAAACCTCCGGCAGTTTCCCGTAAACCTTCATCCTGACGCGTGCTTTCGGGATGCTGGCGTGGCCAGCGGAGCAGCCGTGGTTGATTGCGATTTGCTGGGCCATTTCTTCAAGGTCTTCAGTTTGTGTAGGCATGGCTGCAAGGGAGTCAATCCGGTGCTCCACGCAAGGGGGCAAACGCGGTAATTTTACTGAGGAAAAAGTTTAATTTAGTGGCTGAGAAGCGCCGCAGTTGCGTCCTGCCGCCCGTATTTGATTTGGCATGTATGCCCGCATCCAACCCTTTTCCGCGCCGCTGTTACTCGCGATGCCGTTGGATTCGGGGGATTGGGACTCGGACGCCCTTTCCGCCGACCCCCCAAAGGCAGTCCCACGCTTAAGCGTGCAAAGCCTGCCAGCCCCGGCTGCGCGCGCTGAGGCATGGGAAATATGTCCGGCGCGGAATCATGGGCGGTTGCGATTTAACCTCCCGGCTCTGGCGCTTCGGCGCGGTCTTCGAAGCGGGTGAACTCTTTCAGGAAGGTCAGCGGGACGTCGTCGGTGGCACCGTTGCGATTCTTGGCGATGATGAGGGTGGCCTTGCCCTCGGCCTCGGCCTTGGCCTCGTCGGTGTCGGCGTAATAGACGTCGCGCAAGAGCAGGCCCACGACGTCGGCATCCTGCTCGATGGTACCGGATTCGCGGAGGTCACTGAGGCGCGGGCGGCCTTTGCTTTCGCCGGTGCGCTGTTCGGGGTTTCGGTTGAGCTGGGCGAGGACAACGACGGGGATGTTCAACTCCTTCGCGAGTGCCTTGAGGCCGGAGCTGATTTCGGCGATTTCGAGCTGGCGGCTGTCCTGTGCGCGGCGGCTCGAACTGCGCATGAGCTGGAGGTAATCGATGAAGATGGCCGCGATGTCGTGCTGGCTCTTCATGCGACGCGCCTTGGCCCGCAGTTCCAAGATGGAAAGGCTGCTCGTGTCATCAATCAGGATTTTCGCCGAGGCGAGCTTGTGCGCGCCGGCGGTGAGTGCGGGGAAATCGCGGTCGCTCAGGAAGCCATTGCGGATGGAGGCGAGGTTCACGCGCGCGATCGAGCAGAGGAAGCGCTGCACGATCTGCTGCGCGCTCATTTCCAATGAGAAGACGGCGACGGCCTTGCCGAGATTCACGGCGACGTGCTCGGCCATGTTCATCGCGAAAGCGGTCTTTCCCATCGAAGGACGCGCGGCGATGACGAACATCTCCGCGCCGTGCAGGCCATCGGTGATCTTGTCCAGCTTGCTGAATCCCGTGGAAAGTCCGCCAATTGCACCCCGATTTTCGTAGAGCTTGTTGATGTCGCCGATGGCCTTCATGACCATGTCCTTCAAGCTCGCCGTCTTGTCCTTGAAGCGGTCCTTCGCGATTTGGAAAATTTTCGTCTCCACTTCATCGAGCAGGCCAGCCGTGTTGTCCTGTTCCTCGTAGCTGCGGGCGGAGTACTCGTTGCAGACTTTGATGATTTCCCGGAGCGTGTACTTTTCGAGGAGGATCTCAATGTAGTAATTCGCATTCGCCGCCGTGGGCAGGAAGACGAACAGATCGTTCAGCGCCGCCGGGCCGCCGACCTGGTCGAGGCGGTTCCGGTCGCGCAGGTATTGCGCGATGGTGATGAAATCAATCGGCCGGTTGGCATTCCACAGCTCCAGCAGCGTCTCGAAAATCTCGCCGTGCGCGGGAATGTAGAAGGTGTCCTTCGTCACGCCAGCCTCGACGGCGATGCCGATGACGTCCTTTGGCGCGAGCAGGATCGAGCTGAGCACGCCTTTCTCGGCGTCGGGTGCCTGTGGGAATTCCCGGTGAAAATCCGGTGGATAAGTGACCTTTCCCTTGAGGTCACTTCGGGGCTTGCCGCCCCGGCTCTTCTCAGAACCCGGATTCCCTGTGGTGGGATCCGTAGTCATCAAGGACTACTCCTTGTGCTTGGCCTTCGTCTTGGCCTTGTAGCCGCCGACGGTCTTCTCGGTCTTCGGACCTTCCTCGACTTCAGCCTTCGGCGCCTCGGGCGCAGTCTTCGGCGCGACGGTCACGGTCACGGTCGCCGTGATGTCATGGTGCAGCTTGATCTCCACTTCATGCTTGCCGGCATCCTTGAGCGTCTTCGGGGAAATGCGATGGCGATCGATCTCGATGTTGCCGCCGAGTTCCGCGCGAATCTTGTCCGCGATGTCCGCCGCGGTGACGGAGCCGAACGCCTTGCCGGTCTCGCCGGTTTCGAGTTCGAAGGAAAGCTTCAGCTTGCCGATGCGGCGGGCGAGATCCTGCGCCTCGTTCAGCTCGTTGCCTTCACGCTCGGCGCGCTTTTTCTTCAGCACATTGATGCGATGCACGGCACCGGACGACTTCTCGATGGCCAGCCCCTGCGGGAGGAGAAAATTGCGGGCGTAACCGGCCTTCACTTTGACGAGATCGGCTTCCGCGCCGAGGTGCGCGACTTTCGCTGTGAGGATGACTTCAGTGGTAGGCATGATGAAAAGCGGTTGGATTGCGGTTGGAAAAAGGGGTGCGTAGATAGTGTCGCCGCGCGGCGATGTCAAAGGGCAATTTGGTTTTTGTCCGGTGCCGCAGTTTTTCCTGTGGCAGCGAGACCGCCTTTATTTTTTTCCGGCGTGCTTGGTCGCCGGCTTTGCGGTCGCTTCGAGCGGATCGTTGCCGCCCGGAAAGCTGGGGTCCTTTTCCAATGCGAGGTCTTCCTGCTTCTTTGAGGCCTTTGCCGCCGCGGCTTCCGCTTCCTGCAGTTTTGCGCCTGCTGCTGCCATCGCTTCGCGTGCTTGATTTTCCGCCGTGGCCGTTGCGCGCTCTGCCTTGTCGAGACTCTTGCGCCACTCGGTGAGGGTCGGTTCGTTCTTCGCGACGTGCGGTTTCGCTGGGCCGGAGTCGGCTGCGGCTGCCGGGGCCTTCGCGGCAAGTTGCCGGGTCTCGGCGGCGACGAGCGCGGTGCGTGCGGTGGTCTCTTCGTTGCGTTTCGCCGCAGCCTCCTGCAGTTTTTTATTGGCCGTCTGGAGCATCTTCAGGCCATCGCTTTTGAGCCGTTCGGCATCGATGCGGAGATTGAGCAGTTCAAGTTCTGCCGTGGCGCGCCTCTTCAGCGACGTGAGTTGATCAAGTTGTTTGCCCGCTTCGTCGGCCGCAGTGCCCACTTTTTGGACACGCTTTTCCAGCGCATCCATCTCGTCTGTCCCCTTTTTAAGATCCTCGTTCAGCCGATCCATCACGGTCTTCTTGGCCGCGATTCGCCCTTCGTAATCAATCAATTTCGACTCATCGAGAAGAGCCTTGGCGCTGTGGCTTCCTGTCGCTTCGGAAAATGCACGGCGCGGGCTTGCGCACGTGAGGATCGAGATTGTGCAGGCGACGGTGGTGATGAAGGTCGTTTTGAGGGCTTTCATACCCTCTTCCTAGGCCGCGATCTCCCGCGATGGCAAGAGCACGGACACATTTTTTACCGTGCCCGGATATTAAATGCCGTCCGCGAATTTCTGCATTGCCTCCTCCTGCTTCGCGATGCTCTCCACGAGGCGGAACTGCGTGCGGCACCGATCCAGATTGTGCTGCGGGCGGTGGACCCGGAAATAGACGTCGCCCATCACATAGTCGGTGAGGAAGCGTAGCCCGATGGTGAACGTGATGAGCCGCCCGCTGAACGCGATCAGCGCGCGCTCGTTCTTCGTGAGAAATGCCCCCGCCGTCCCGAGGTAGCCGCGTGCGAGCGCCTTGAACATCGGCATCTGCATCTTCACCTTGGAAAGGTCGAGTTCGTCCTCCATCGTCGGGCTCGTCGTCGTCCGCACCATGTCGCCGAAATCGTAGAGCGGCGTGCCGGGCATCACAGTATCGAGGTCCACGACGCACATCGCCTTCCGCGTCTCAGTGTCGAGCATCACGTTGTTGAATTTCGTATCGTTGTGCGTGATTCGCTCGGGGATCTTCTTTTTTGCGAGCGCATTCAGCACCACGTCCACCGTGTCCGCCTGCTTCATCGCCCATTCGATTTCGGCCTTCGCGGTGGCGGCGCGGTTTGCCACGTCCTTTTCCGTGGCCGTGATCATCGCGTCGAAGCGTCGTCGCGTGTTGTGAAAATGCGGGATCGTCTCGGCCAGCCGCTTGCCCGGCAGATCCACGAGCAGGCGCTGGAATTCCCCAAACGCGCCCCCCGCCTCGAACGCCTGCGCCGTCGTCTCGACCGCCTCGAAGGTCCGCACCTTTTCGATGAACACAAACGTCCGCCAGTATTCGCCGTCCTTCGTTTTGAAAAAGGACGCGCCATCGTGCGTCGGCACCACCGTGAGCGCGCGGCGCGTGATGTCCTTCACGCCCGCCGCCGCGAGCTTGCCGCGGAGATGCCGTGTCACGCGCACGAGATTGTCCATCACGCCCGCCGGGTCCTTGAACACCTCGTGATTGATGCGCTGATGGATGTAGCGCACCTGCGTGCCGCCCTGGTCGTAGGTCGCCGTGTAGGTCTCGTTGATGTGGCCGACCTTGCACGCTTCCGCGTGGAGGATTTCCCCGTGGATCTGGAACTGGCGCGAAATGTCGGGCAGGTGCGGGAGGTTGCTGCGTTGCATCGGGCGAGGAAAAAGAAACCGCTGCGGAAGCGCAAGCGTGCTCGAAGCATCGCGGCTTGAAGCCCGTGCCTTCCCGCATACGTTCCGCCCCGTGAAAATTTTTGCCTACTCGAAGACCGACGCCATTCCCGTGCTTGCGGGCATTTTCCACGCGGCGTGCCTCGTCGCCGTCTTCATCTGGTTTCCGGTCATGCCGTGGTGGGCGCTGCTCATCTGCGGGTTGCTCTTCTCCATCAGCATCTCGTGGAATATCAACGGCATCTCGCACAACTTTCTTCACAACGCCTACTTCACCTCGCCCATCCTGAACCGCGCATTTAGCTGGCTGGAATCCGTCACCATCGGCTTCTCGCAGCAGTTCTATGAATGCGTCCACCAGCAGCACCACAAGGGCAACAGCGATCATCAGGACGAAAAAGGCGACACTATTGATTGGCTCTCCATTTACCGCTTCGGCAAAGACGGCGAGGCCGAGAGCGCATGGAGCTATACATTCCTCAGCTTCTTCCGTGATGACCCGAAGGCCATCTATAGGGAACTCAAGCGCAGGAATCCCTCCGACGCCCGCTTCGGCCTCTTCGAGATATTCTCTTTTGTCGCGCTGCTCGCCACCGGCTTCATCCTGAACTGGCGCTTCATGCTCTGCTTCTATCTTCCCTTTTGGTATTTCGGCCACTGCCTCTCTTATCTGAACGGCTACTATCTGCACTTCGGTGGCAACCCCGACGTGCCTATCGCATGGGGCGTGAGCAGCTATCACCGGATCTATAATTGGATCTGGTTTAACAACGGCTATCACGCCGAGCACCACTTCCGCCCGAAGATGCACTGGACGAAAATGAGCCAAGTCCACGAGCAGTTCGCCGAGGAGCAGAAGCGCGCTGGAGTCCGCGTCATCCGGCCACCACACGCATTAGGCTTCCTCGATCCCGACCTCCCGGAAAAGAGCCGCCCGCTCGTGCCCGCGCCGCCGGCGAAGCACTGACCGCAACCGCGGGGAGTGGCTCAGTTTGGAAATTGATGAAGCAGGAAGCCATGAACGCATGAAGGAGATTTCCTGATTTCATGTCTTCCTGCTTCAAACTGAGCCACCAAACTTTCTATCCTAACAACCAAAGTTCAGCATCAGCGGAGGCAGGCGCGGTAGCTGCACGGCAGGGGCAAGCCACGGAGGCGGGCAACCGCGAAGCCGCCGAACAAATCGTGCACGCCACTGAGCCGATGGGAGTCGGGAGCAAAACTCCTCTCGTATTTTGCGGGAAATCTCCATCCAATCGTTGCATGAAGACTCCCGCTCATCTTTTGCCCGCCCTCCTCCTTGCCGCGTCGTTGCACGCAGATCCGCTGCCGGCTGTGACGCGCCAGCCGGGCGAAGACGTCAACAGCGCCGGGTTGCGCACGCGGCAGGGGCTCACGTCGGGTGCGACGCTGCTTTTTAACGGCTGGGGCGTCTCGCCGGCGGGCGAGCACGTGTCGTGTGGTGACCTCGCGCTGAAGATTCTCATCGCGCCGGACAGGAAGGCCGCCATCGCCGTGTGCGCGGGCTACAACAAACAGGGTGTGAATGTCGTGAGCCTCGATGCGAAACGCGAGACGCAGTTCATCACGCTCAAGGAGGCGTTCAACGGCCTCGCATTCAGCGGTGATGGGAAAAAATTCTACGTCAGCGGCGGCGACTCGGGGGTGATCCACATTTTCAACTACGCCGACGGCAAGGCGTCGCATGAGCGCGAGGTGAAGCCCGACGCGGACGCGAGCCACGTCTTCCTCGCCGGCATCGCGGTGCATCCGGCCACCGGCGCGCTCTACGTGTGTAACGAGGCGAATCACGAAATCTGGATGCTCAACCCCGACACGCTCGCGCGCGAGCAGGTGATCGCCGTCGGCCAGCATCCGCACTCGTGCGCGGTCGGGGGCGACGGGAAGCATCTCTATGTGAGCAACTGGGGCAGCCGCAGCGTGAGCGTGATTGACATGAAAAAGGGCCAGCGCCTGCGCGACATCACCGTCGGCGTGCGGCCGAACGACATGGCGCTTGCGCCGGACGGAAGGCTCTTCGTCGCGTGCTCGGGCGACAACACCGTGCATGTCATCGGCACCACGAAACTCGAAAAGGCCGGCCCCGACGCAAGCTCCGAGCGGCCGCTGTGGGCGGGCACGCGGGAAGTCATTTCCACGTCGCTCTATCCGCAGTCGCCCGAGGGCAGCACGCCGTGCGGTGTCGCGGTTTCGGCGGATGGAAAAACGCTGTTCATCGCCAACGCGGATAACAACGACGTGATGGTCGTGGACATTTCCGGAAACCTGATGGAAGAGGCGAAGGAGCACGGCGAAAAAATCGCGCTCGTGAACGGCTTCCTCCCGACCGGCTGGTATCCGAGCGCGGTGTGTCCGACGCCGGACGGGCAGTTCCTGATCGTGGCCAATGGCAAGGGTCTCACTTCGCGTGCGAGCGCGCCGGCGCTCAGCAGCGCACCCAGCAAATTGCACACGGGGATCCTGTTTGATCATCCGGGAAAAACTTTTGAGGGATCGCTTTCGTTCATCGCCAAACCCGACGCGAAGCAGATGGCCGCCTACACCGAACAAGTGCGCAAGAATTCGCCGTATCATCCGGAGCATTTCGCGAAGGCGCCGCTGGCGAGCGACACGGTCATCCCCGCGAAGGTCGGCGATCCGTGCCCGATCCAATACGTGCTCTACATCATCAAGGAAAACCGCACATACGACCAGGTGATGAGCGACATGACCGACAAGAACGGCAAGCCCATCGGCAACGGTGACACGAAGCTCCTGATGTATGGCGAGAAGGTGACCCCCAACCAGCACCAGATCGCGCGCGACTACGTGCTGTTCGATAACCTGTATTGCAACAGCGAGGTCAGCGTGGACGGGCACAGTTGGACCGACGCGGCCATCGCTACCGATTTCAACCAGCGCTCATGGATCATGTCCTACTCGAAGCACGGCAAGCTGCCCGGCAACGAGGAGATGGAGACGCCCGCCAGCGGCTACCTCTGGGATCTTTGCCGCCGCCACGGCGTGAGCTACAAAAATTACGGCGAAGGTGCGCAGCGCGTGCCGTCCGCGAACCGCGGAAAATGGCCGCTCGATTTCCAGCAGCGCGACATGGATCGCGTGAAAATCTGGATCGACGATTTGCACAAGGCCGAAAAAACTGGCGCGCTGCCGAGGTTCACCATCATGTCGCTCGGCGAAAATCACACCAAGGGCACGTCCGCCGGCGCGAACACGCCCGAGGCGTGCGTCGGCAGCAACGACCTCGGCCTGGGCCGCATCGTCGAGGCCGCGAGCCGCAGCAAGTTTTGGAAGGAGATGGCCATTTTCGTGATCGAGGACGACGCGCAGAACGGCCCCGACCACGTGGACGCGCACCGCACGACCGGCTTCATCATCAGCCCGTACTGCAAGCGCGGCACGGTGGACAGCACGCTCTACACGATGGCGAGCATGATCCGCACGATGGAACTCATCCTCGGCCTCCCGCCGCTCACGCAATACGACGCGGGTGCCACGCCGATGTTTCACGCCTTCACGAAGGACGCGCAGCTTTCCGAATACACCGCGCTCACGCCAGCGATTGATCTCAACGCGAAGAACACGGGCAAGACCGCCTTCTCGAAGGAAAGCGGACGGATGAACTTCAAAGCCTACGACCTCGCCCCGGAGGACGAACTCAACCGCATCCTCTGGGCCGTCGCGCGCCCTGGCGAACCGTATCCGACACCCATCCACCGCGCCATTTTCATGAAGCCGGTGGAGGGCAAATGACGGAGCCTACAGGGTGGTTCTGCTGAGGGCGGGTGCAGTGACGTGCAACCTACCCGGCGCGGAATTGCGTCGGGGTGATGCCGACCACTGCACGGAAGGCGCGGGTGAACGCGCTGTGGTCGTAGAAGCCGCATTCGTGCGCGATTTCGGCGATGGAGCGGGCCGTTTCGCGGAGGAGGCGCGACGCGGCGGCGATGCGCGTTTTCGCGATGAGCTGGATGGGGGTGACGCCGAAGATGCGCTTGATGATGCGGGCGAATCGCGCGGGCGGCAGCTTCGCGATGCGGGCGAGCGCGGCGGGCGTGAACGGCTCGGCGTAGGCGGTCTCGAGTCGCGCAAGGGCGGCGGCGACGCCCGTGGGAATTTCCTGCGGCGCGACGGGCGAGCGCACGTCTTTGGAAATGCCGATGATGCCGGTGACAGCGCCCGCGGCGTCGCGCATCGGGAGCTTGGTGGTGAGGCACCAGACGGGCTTGTGCGGCGAATACCACTGGAGTTCCATGCGCTCGATGATGGGGCGACTGGTGCGCAGCACGGAGGCGTCCTGCTCGCTGGGGATGCGCCCGAAGTCGCCTGGACACACATCGCACGGGCGGCGTCCGAGCATCTGCGCTTTGTCCCGCAGGCCGTGACGTTCGAGCAGCGATCGGTTCACGGCGAGGTAGCGGCCGGCGGCGTCCTTGATGAAAAAAGCGGTGTCGGGCATGTGGTCGAAGAGCTGTTCCAGCAGCCGCATGTCCACGCCGGCAGCCGCGTCGGAGGCGGCGGCGAGAAGGGCGGCGGTTGTGCTGAGTTTCATGTCGGCGTGCTTTTCCGTGCCAAGACGGGGCGGCGTCGGACGCGTAGTGTTCGCAGCGAATTTGAGTCAGCCAAGCGCCTTCTCCTTTGCATGAAAATCACCCGCATCCTCGCCTATCGCGTCGAACTCCCGCTGCACGAGACCACTTACAAATGGTCCGGCGGAAAATCCGTGACCGTCTTCGACAGCACCATCGTCCGCGTGGAGACGGACGCAGGCCTCGTGGGCTACGGCGAGGTGTGTCCGCTCGGACCGTTTTATTTGCCGGCGTATGCGGAAGGCGTGCGGGCGGGGTTGCGCGAGCTCGGGCCGCACTTGCTCGGCGAAGACCCGCGCCAGCTCGCGAAGCTGAATCATCGCATGGACGCTGCGCTCAAAGGTCACCCATACGTGAAGAGCGGCATCGACATCGCGTGCTGGGACATCCTCGGCCAGAGCGCCGGGATGCCTGTGTGCGAGCTGCTTGGCGGGCGGTTTGGGGAGAGCGTGCGGCTTTACCGCGCCATCTCGCAGGAGTCGCCGGAGGAGATGGCGGCGAAAGTCGCGAGCTATCGCGCGGAGGGCTACACGCGCTTTCAGCTCAAGGTCGGCGGCGACCCGGACACGGACATCGCGCGCATTTTCGCCGTCGCGGAAAAACTCCAGCCCGGCGACCGCCTCATCGCCGATGCGAACACCGGCTGGGTGCAGCACGAAGCCGTGCGCGTGGTGAAAGCCGTGCGCGATGTGGACGTGTACATCGAGCAGCCGTGCCTCACGTATGAGGAGTGCCTCGCGGTGCGGCGGCAGTGCGCGCATCCCTTCGTGCTCGATGAAAATGTGGACGGCCTCGACATGCTCCTGCGCGCCAAAGCCGACCTCGCGATGGATGTGGTGAATTTGAAAATCAGCAAGCTCGGCGGGCTGACGAAAATCAAACAGGCCCGCGACCTCTGCGTGAGCATGGGCATCGCGATGACGCTGGAGGATTCGTGGGGCGGCGACATCACCACCGCCGCCATCGCGCATCTCGCCCACAGCACGCCCGAGGAATTCCGTTTCACGAGCACGGACTTTAATAGCTACGTCACCGTCTCGACCGCCGACGGCGCACCGCAGCGCGTGAATGGTTTCATGTCCGCGAGCACCGCGCCCGGCCTCGGCATCACGCCAAAAATGAACGTGCTCGGTGCGCCTGTCGTCGTCGTCGAATAACTCACCATCACCATGAAACTATCGCTAAAATATCTACGCTCACTCTTCGCGCTCACTGCGCTCTTTTGCAGCCATTCATTCGCGGCGGAAAAGAAACCGTTGCAAGTCTTCATCCTCGCCGGGCAGTCGAATATGCAGGGACACGCCAAGGTTAGCACGTTCGAGCACATCGGCATGGACCCGGCGACGAAGCCGATGCTCGCGGAGATGCTCGGCGCGGATGGGCAGCCGAAGGTCTGCGAGCGCGTGTGGATTTCGTCCATCGGCTGCGCGGATGCGGAGCAGACGGGGAAGCTGACGGCGGGCTTCGGTGCGACGCCCGAGAAAATCGGGCCGGAGTTCACGTTTGGCCTCTACATGCAGAAGTTTACGGACGCGCCCATTTTGCTCATCAAGACCTCGTGGGGCGGGAAAAGTCTGAACACGGATTTTCGTCCGCCGAGCGCCGGGCCGTATGTGTTTAGCGAGACGCAGCTCGCTGCTTTTCAAAAGAAGGGCAAGGACGTGGCGGCGATGCAGGCGGAGAAGGCGGCGGCGACGGGCGTGAACTATCGGCTGATGGTCGAGCATGTGAGAATGGTGCTCGGCGACATCAAGCGCGTGGTGCCGAACTACGATGCAGCGGAGGGCGTCGAACTGGCGGGCTTTGCGTGGTTCCAGGGCTGGAACGACATGGTGGACGGCGACACGTATCCGCAGCGCGAAAAGCCCGGCGGCTACGATGCCTATAGCGTGGCGATGGCGCATACATCCGCGACGTGCGGCGGGTTTTGAAAGCGCCGAAGCTGCCGTTCGTCATCGGCGTGCTCGGCGTGGGCGGGCCGGTTGCGGACTACGGCCCCGATCAGCAGCGATACAAAGCGACGCACCAAAACTTCCGCGACGCGATGGCGGCCCCGGCGTTGCTGCCGGAGTTCAAAGGCAACGTCGCAACGGTCTTGGCGGAGAAGTATTGGGATCAAGAGATGACCGCCGCGAAGGCGAAGGAAAACGCCATCAAACAACAGGCCAAGAAGCTCGCAGCCGAAGGCAAACTAACACCCGCCGACGAAAAAGCGGCGCTGGAAAAACTGCGCGCGGAGGGTCTGACGAAGCGCGAGCGGCAGGTGATGGAGAAGGGCATTTCCAATCTCGAATACCACTACCTCGGATCGGCGAAAATCCTCGGCGGCGTCGGCAAGGGTCTCGCGGAGGCGATGGCGGAACTCAAACAGCTCAAACAATAGGCCCATGAAACACATCTTCCTCACCGCCCTGCTACTGGCTCCGCTGGCAGCCCACTGTGCAGATACTGATACCAAAACCCTGCGCGTCTATATCTTCGCAGGGCAATCCAATATGGTCGGCTCGGATTCGAAGGTGAAAGACATCAAACATTTTCCACCATTCGCCGGATTGGACCTGCCGCAGGACAAGGTCTTGTTCTCCTACAGCATCGGACGGGAGAACAAGCTCACTTCGAATGGCTGGGTTGCCTTGCAGCCTGTGGACAACGTCGTCGGAGCCGAACTCAGTTTTGCCAGACGAGTGTCGCAAAACATCGAAGCGCCCATCGCCATCATCAAGTGTGCGGCGGGTGGCACGACCTTGGGTGAAGACTGGAATCCCGATGAACCCAGTGGCTTCAAGCTTTACCCGCTGGCGTTGCAATTGATCCAATCATCGCTCGCAGAGCTGGACCGGAAGAAAGTGGCCTACCGGATCGAAGGCTTCATGTGGCATCAGGGGGAGAACGACATGTTCAGCAAGGAGTTCAGGCCTAACTACGGCAAGAACCTGAGGAACTTCCTGGCAAGCTGACGTCGCGATCTCAAGACACCCAACCTGAAATTCTATATCGGGGAGCTTTGCACCAAGACGATCTGGGGCATGGACAATCGCGAGAATATGTATGCCATCCGCGCCGGGCAGAAAGCCGTTGCTGAATCCGATCCGCTGGCGGAATACATCCCCACTTCGCACGATGCGGTGGAAATCGGTGGCGGTGCCGGATTGCACTATCACTACGGAACCCTGGGCCAACTCGAGCACGGCGTGAACTACGCCGACGCCTATCTGCGAACGATTGGAAAGAAGCCAGCCACCGCCCGCCCGCTCAAGGTTTGGCCTTATGCAAAGGGAAGCCCGGTCAAGCTCTTCATCCTCGCCGGACATCGCAACATGGAGGGCGAGCGTGCTTTCACCCAGGAACTCAAAGCACTGCCCGGACAGCAGGCATTGGCGGAGGACAATGCCAGAATCGCTTTCAAATATAGCCTCGGAGGCGGCTATAAAACATCGGATGGTTGGGAGCCACTCGGCCCCGTCGGAACTTACGACACCTTCGGTCCCGAACTTAGCTTCGGAAAGACGCTGCTAGGCAAATTTCCCGGCAACATGGCCATCGCAAAATTCACGCACAGCGGTTCGCAAATGAACGATTGGACTCCGCAGGGGACGGACGCGAAAGACCGGAATCTCTACCCGCAGTTCATCGCCTTCATCCGGGATTCCATAAAGGAACTTCAAGCTAAAGGCCATCCGGTGGAACTGGCGGGCGTCTTCTATCATGTCGGCGAAAACGACATGGCCTTTGGCCCTTACCGGAGCAACGCGGCCAAGTGGTTGCAATCCACGGTCGCAAAAAGCCGCGAGGACTTGGCGCTTCCTATGCTGAAATGGTATGTCAGCCAACAGCCGCCCGCCGACGAGAAGGGACTCAGCCGCATTGATGTCACCGCAAACCTGGCCGCCATCGCTGCCGCAGACCCTGCTTTCATTCAACTCAAGGCTTTCAATCTTCCCCCGCAGGAAGAGAAGCTAGTCATCACCACGGCGGGCATTGTGCAATTGGGGGTGTTGCTTTCCCGAAGCTATCTCGAACACAGATGACTGAGCGCCTTTGGCCGTCCGAAGCTCATATTAAAAAATGGAACCACGGAATCACACTGCGCTCTGGCGATGGACGACTCACTGCGCCCTCGCCGCAGTGTGCGGATTGCACGCCGCTGAGTTT
>JAYWEO010000112.1:0-12462 GCA_043779225.1 Prosthecobacter sp. | reverse complement strand
CGGTTGAAAAGAGCGGACTTGCCGACATTCGGGCGGCCTACGATTGCGACAGTGCGGGACATTGGACGCGGAAGGTGAATGCGATGGGGTGAATTGGCGAGTGCGATTGCAAATGGCTCTGTGGCGGCAAGCGCAAAAGGTCGGACGTCGGGCCTTAGAGACTGTGTAAAAAGTCCGGCCTGCGAAGGAACACAGGCATCCTTGCCTGTGCGGCCGGAGGGCTTCCAGCCTGCCGGGTGCGAGGCTGCGGGAAGGATGCCCGCAGGCCGCACAGCCAGGATGGCCGTGTTCCTCCCGCGTCGCCGACTTTTTACACAGTTTCTGAGAGGGGGTACGGGAAGTCCGAAAAAACGCGGAGGCGCAGAGTGGAAATGAGAGGCACGCAGAGGGAATGGGGCAAATCATCCTCTGCGCCACTCTCTCTTTCCCTCTGCGCTTCTGCGTTGAAAATGGATTTCCCGCACACTCCCTGAGAGGCGACAGGGGTGTTTTCCGCTCCGTCCTCCTGAGGCGCGATGCGCCTTCGTCGGGCGCGTCGGCGGCATTCAACATTCAGGCGGACTCCGCGTTACGGTGCCACACGCCGAGGATTTAGTTTGAACGTCCGCCCAACCGCGTTGTCTGAAAACCACGAACCGATTTAATTTGCTGAAAAATGATCCCTTTTCTCATCGCCGCTTTCAGCCTGCTCATTCAATTTCTCCTCACGTCCGGTTCTGGCTCGCACTTCCCTAAGTGCGTTGCCGTGACTCAATGACCGACCTCTCACTGCCACTGCCCTCCCTGGTGTCCTCGCCACTTCCAGCCGAATCAGCCTTTCCCGCTGCCGCGCTGGCCGGTAGGAAGAGTGCACGCGAAATGGATGAACTGGAGCAGAGCCGCCGTGAAGATGAGGAGCTTGTCGCCCGTGCGCAGGCTGGCGGTTCGACGGCGTTCGACGCGTTGGTCGTGAAGCACAGCCCGCGACTTTACGCGCTCGTGTACAACATGACCGCGAATCACGACGACACAGATGACCTGCTGCAGGACGTATGGGCGAAGGTGTATCGCAGCATCGGCGGCTTCCGCGGCCAGTCGCAATTTTACACGTGGGTCCATTCCATCGCGGCGAACACCACGATCAATTTCCTGAAAAAGCGCGGACGCCGCTGGACGATGAGCCTCGACGATCTCGACAGCGGGATTTTGCAGGACAAGGAATTCACCGAGCTGCAGGCCGCGAGCACGCCTGTGCGCGATGCGGACCTCGGTGAGTTGCAGAAGAAGATCAACGAGGCCATCCAGCAGCTCACGCCCGATCACCGCGCGGTCGTGACGATGTTCGACATCCAGGGGATGCCGCACGCGGACATCGCGAAGATTCTCCGCATCAGCGAGGGCACCGTGCGCTCGCGACTTTTTTACGCACACAAGCAGCTTCAGGCGTGGCTCTCTGAGTTCGCGCCCGTCGTTTCACAATCCAATCACTCATAGCCATGCAAAATCAGCCGCTCAACGAATCGCCAATGCTCAGCGAATCCCAGCTCCAAGCCCTCCTCCGTCTCAAGCGCCACGAGCAGCCGCCCGCAGGCTACTACGAAAATCTTCTTGATCGTGTGCATCGCCGCCAACGCGAGGAACTGCTGCGCCGTCCCGCATGGCAGATTGCCATGGATCGCATCCGCGCATTCTTCGCACCGCTGAATATGGACTGGCGGCAGGCAGGCGCGATGGCCGCGATTCTCGTCGCGGGCATCTTTGCGATCCGTGTCGCCATTCCGGAGCGTAATGCGGACTCGTCGCAGATCGCGAACGTTCCCAATCCCGGTAATTCGCAGGCGATCGCACCGACGAATTTCACACTCGGGCCTTCCCGCGAGCCGCGTGTCGTCGACCTGCAGCCCCGGCACGTCCAACGTGATCCGTCCGCACCCGTCCGGTTCATCATTGATACGCAGCCGGTCAGCTATGAGACGACTCAGATTCGCTTCTAGCCTCGCGGCATTGGCGATCAGCACCGTCGCCTCCGCGCGCGGTACCGAGCCGGCGCGCATGGCAGTGCCTGCAAAGCCTGCCCCCGTGGCGGCCGAGGTCTCCGCGCGCGAAGTCTTCCTCAAGACCGGCGACGCGATCTGCCGCATCGAGGCAGATGACGAGCACGGGCACCTGTGCGGGACGGGATTTTTCATCGATGCGGACGGCACGCTCCTCACGAGCTACAGTGTCGGCGGCGCATCGCAGGACATGACCGTCACCGTCGGCGCGCAGCGCTATCCTGCCACCCGTGTCGTTGCCGATGCGCGTGCGGGGCTCGCCGTGCTGAAGATTGTCGCCGAGCGCCCCGTGCGATTCCTGAAGTTCGGAAAATCCACCGAGCTTGCAGTGGCATCGCAAGTGATGACTGTCGGCTACCCGCTCGATCTCCCGCTCTCGCCGAGCCTCGGCCTCGTCGCTGGCATGGAGCCTGGTTTCGAAGGGCGCTTTTTTGCCACGCGGCACATCCGGGCAAATATCGCCGTCCAGCGCGGCCAGGGCGGTTCGCCTGTGCTGAACCTCCGCGGCGAAGCGGTCGGCATCCTCATCAGCACAGTCGAGGAAAACAGCGGCATCTTTGCACTGCCCATCGAGGCGGCGCAGAAAATCCTCCACGATTTCCGCAGCTATGGCCGCATCCGGCAGGGATGGGTCGGCGTGGACGTTCGGCCCACGAATGCACCCGAGCATGGCAGTTCCGCGCGCATCCTCACACTGCGCGAGGATGGTCCGGCTTTCACTGGCGGCGTCCGGCCTGGGGACGTGCTCCTGCAGGTCGGTGCATGGAAGATCACCAATGCCGAGGACGTGATGAGCGCGGCATTTTTCGTCACCGCCACGGAGCCTGTCGCGGTGCGCGTCTCCCGTGGAGGCAAGGAGATGAAGCTCACCATCACGCCCCTCGATCCTCCGGATGGCACCATGCCCTCTATCGAGCGTCAGCCGCCTGCCATCCTCTACTCGGACGAACCGAGAGGGCTCAATCTCGGAAAGTAGGCCGGCATTTCCGGTGCGGGGCCGCCCCTCGTGCCGCCGCGGAAAAGTGCGGGCCTGCTGGCGGATGCTATCAGGCCTTGGCCCCGTCCGCAGGGATGGTGAAATGGAAAGTCGATCCTTTGCCCGGCTCCGATTGCACCCAGATGCGGCCACCGTGGATTTCTGCGATGCGTTTGCAGAGCGCGAGACCGATGCCTGTCCCGGGATACGTTTCGCGATCGTGGAGGCGCTGGAAAATCACGAAGATGCGATCCAGATCCCCGGCTTTGACCCCGATGCCATTGTCCGTGACGGAAAAAACCCATTCCGCTCCCTCGCGGTGCGCGCTGATGTCGATTCCGGGTGCGTCCTTGCCGGTGAATTTCAGCGCGTTGCCGATGAGGTTTTGGAAAAGCTGGGTGAGAAGCCCCGTGTCGCCCCCGATCGTCGGCATCGGTCCGACGCGGATGGATGCGTGCTTCTCGGCGATCGCCAGTTTCAGATTTTCCATGGCGAGTTCGACCGGGGTGAACATTGCAATCGGCTGGAATCGCTTCTTCCTCTTCCCGAGCCGGGAATAGGCGAGCAAATCCCGGATGAGCGCCTGCATGCGGGTCGCTCCGTCGGAGGCGAAGCGGATGAATTCGTCCGCCTGCGCATCGAGCTTCCCCTTGTAGCGGCGTTCGATGAGCTGCAGGTAGCTGCTGACCATCCGGAGCGGTTCCTGCAAATCGTGCGAGGCGATGGATGCAAAATGTTCCAGATCGGAATTCGATCGCCTGAGCTCCTCGGTGAGCCGTTCGCGGTCCGCCTGTGCGAGCTTCAGCGCGGTGATGTCGCGGGCGACGCCGATGAAGCCGAGGATCGCGCCACTTTCATCCGCGACCTCCGAGACCGAGAGCAGCACGGGCACGCGCGAACCGTCCTTGCGGATGTAGGTCCACTCCCTGGTTTCCGAGCCGCCGCCGCGCGCCTTGGCGACGAATGCCTCGAAACCGGGCTCCACCGTGCGGCCGAGTTCCTGGGTCAGCCGGGCCGCGTGTAAGGCGACTTCCTCGGGAATATGGATGATCGCCGGCGTGCATTTTCCTACCAGTTCCTCGGCCTTGTAGCCGAGGAGCCTTTCCGAGCCGCGGCTGAATGAGGTGATGATCCCCTCCGGGGTCGTCGAGATGATCGATTCCGCCGCGCTGTTCAGGATCGCCTGGCGGAATGCCGCCTCGTGCGCGAGGCGGCGCGCGGCGACCCGCATCTCCATCTGTCGCACCACCTGCCTCCCGAGTGTCCTGAGCGCATCGAGTTGCAGCGCGGTGAGTCTCCGCGGCACTCGGTCGATGACGCAAAGGGTGCCCATGTTGTTCCCGTCGGACGCGGTCAGTGGCATGCCTGCGTAGAAGCGGATATTCGGCGTGCCGGAGACGAGGGGATTGTCCGCAAACCGCGGATCGGCCTCGGCATTCTGCACCTCCATCACGTCATTTCCCAGGATGGCATGGCTGCAAAATGCGATTTCCCGCGGCGTCTCCGCGGCGTCCAGTCCGATCCGGCTCTTGAACCACTGCCGGCTTGCATCGACGAGCGAGATGAGTGCGATAGGGGTCCCGCAGATCTGGGACGCGAGCCGTGTGAGCTCGTCGAATTCCGACTCCGCGGGCGTATCGAGAATCTGGAAACAGGCCAGCGCATCGAGACGCGTGGTCTCGTCCTTGGGGAGCGGAGCCTTTGTCATCGCGTGGGCGATCTTCGCGCACGAAGGGGCGGAATCAAAGCCCGAAGATCGTCCTGCGTGCCGCCGGGGTATCCCTTCACCGGAACTGCCGGTAAAACATGATCACGGAGATCGTGAGCCCGATCGCAGTCACCAGCCTGCGCACCGCCTGCTGCGGGAGGCGCTGGGAATAATGCGCGCCGAGGTAATATCCGCCGAGCGCACCGATGCTCATCACCCCGGCCTTTGGCCAGTCGATGAGGCCGGACCGGATGAACCACGCCGCGGCGACGACATTGATGAGCGAGCCGAGAATGTTCTTGAGGGCATTCATCTCGTGGATGTCGCGCAGCCCGAGGAAGCCGAGCGACGCGAGCATGAGGATGCCGATGCCCGCGCCGAAATAGCCGCCGTACACCGCGACCGCGAATTGGAACACGATCGCAATCCACACGCCGCGGTGATGCGGGCTCGGCGGCTCCTTTTCAGCAAAGCCCGCAAACCGCCGGAACGCGCCCTGCGCGAGAAAAAGGATCGTCGCGAAAAGGATGAGGAACGGCACGAGCCGCGCGAAAATGCTCTCCCCGGTGCGCGTGAGGAGCACGCTGCCGAGCCAGCCGCCGAGCACGCTCACGGGGACAAACCGGATCAGCCAGCCGCGCACCGCGCCGATCTGCCTTCGGAATCCGAAGATGCTGCCCGCAGTGCCGATCACGAGCGCGACCGTGCTCGTGGCATTCGCGATCACCGCGCCGGTCCCGAAGAAAATGAGCACCGGAAACGTGAGCAGCGTCCCGCCGCCGGCGACGGCATTGATGGCTCCCGCGACTGCCGCCGCTGCGGCGAGGCCGAGGATTTCAGCGGGCGGCATCATGGGCTCTTTGGCGAAAGCGGAGGGTCTGTGAAAATGGAATGCACGGGTGAGGCGCACCATGAAGACGATCCGGTTCGCGATGCACAAGAAGTACTGCGCGCGTGCATCGTCACACGCGCAGGCTTGACTCCGCGGGACGCGTGACGTTGCTGTTCGCCGCATTGAAGGCAACCGTTGAATCATGAAGCGAATCGGAATTCTCACCGCGGGCGGCGACACGCCCGCGCTTAACGCAACCATCCACGGCGCGATCGTCCGCGCGAACCAGCTCCACATCGAGGTGTATGGGCTGATGAAGGGCTTCAACAGCCTCTTCAACCCGAAGGTGCCGCACGTGCATCTGAACCCGCTTTTCCAGGAAATCCCGGAGATCGACCCGACCATGGGCGGCACGCTCATCGGCTCGTCCCGCGACTTTGTGGATCCCAACGACAAGGCGCAGCTCGACATCGTGATCTCGCGCCTCGGACGCCTCGGCATCGAGGGCCTCATCTGCGTCGGCGGCGATGGCACGCTGAATGGCCTGCAACCGCTCGCCGAACGCCTGCCGACGGTCCTCGCACCGAAGACGATCGACAACGACCTCGGCCTGAACTACCCGAGCGAGCCGGACGAATGGGTGCGCACGAACGACGCCGCGGCGAAGGGCGGCGTGCATTACCGGCGCACGGAGGCGCAGGAGGAACTCGTCCTCGAGCACATGGTCAACTACGTGACGCCCGGCTACGCGACCGCGGTGTTCGTCTCCGCGAGTGGCGTCGAGCGTCTGCGGACCACCGCGGAAAGCCATCGTCGCATCGCCATCGTCGAGGTGATGGGACGGCACTCCGGCTACATCGCGCTCGGCTCTTCGTATGGCCGCCCGGATCTCGTGCTCGTGCCGGAAGTGCCGCTCGATTTCGAGCATCTTGCCGAGCGGGTGAAGCACATCTACGATTTGCAAAAGAACGTCGTCATCGTCTGCGGCGAAGGCATCGTGGATGCGCAGGGCAACGAGCTCGGCGCGGAATCGAAGACCACGGATCCCGCCGGAAACGTCGCGCTGAGCGGTGCGGCGGAGGCGCTGCGCGCGAAGCTCATCCAGATGCTTGGCGACAAATATTTCCAGAGCTACCGCCGCGGTGAGTCTGCGCGGGAGGCCATCTTTACCCGCAAGGTCGGCCACACGCAGCGAGGTGGACGGCCGATCCTGTTCGACCGTTTCTACGCCGCGCAGCTCGGTGCGAAAGCCGTCGAGCTGCTCAAGGAAGGCCGGAACAATTCCGTCTCCGTGCTGCAATACAGCAAGGCGAATGGATTCAACGTCGAAGGCTACGATGCGAACCGGTTCCGCGACCGGTGGGGTCTCATCCACGCGCGCCAGATGCATCCCGCGCTCTACGACGCGGATCGGATGAAGCCCTCGAAGATCGGCATCGAGTACCTCATGCCGATCTTCACCAACGCCATCGGCAACGACGATATGGAGCACACGCGGCAGACGCTTTTCGCCGCAGGCAATCTCACGCAGCCGTACCACTCGATCAACACGGACATCAACAAGCGCATCCGCTTCATCGAGGAGGAATAGCGCGGCCTGGCCGATCAGCGCGCAGTCGCAGGCCGCGGCCTGAGATGCGGCGCGAGATGGACGAGCAGCCGGCGCGTGTGTGCGAGCGCGGCGGACTGGAGAGGGTGATAGTTCGTGTCGAAAAGCTGATCCTCGCTCAGCATCGCGTCGCGCGCGGTCCCGAGCAGCGGCACGCCGAGCGAGGCATAGAAATCGTGCAGTTGGCGCGGCGTCTTTTGCGCCGGGGGAATATCGTAATCCGCGTGGTGAAAAATGGTCGGGAAGGTCGCGAGCACCGTGATGTCCCGCGAGTGGGCCCATTCGCAAAACTCGCGGATGGGCGCAAAGCCCGGCGGCGAATCCGGCAGCCCGGATGCGAGCGAGGGGCTCACGTGGGTACGCGTGGCGGAAATCGCAGGCCGCCTGTCGGGCACGGCCCCGATGGCGTCGCCGTGGCCATTCATCTCCGAGAGCACCTCTCGTTTCAGCGCGGGCGCATCGGTGTCGGGCTTCGGCTTCCGGAATGCTGCAAGCAGGCCGTTCCGCAACTGTTCCCCCGGAGTCAGCAGCGCGAGCCGGATCTGGCGGCCGAGGCTGAGGCCCCGCACGTAGCCGCGATCATAGCCGAGCACGTATTGGAGAAACAGCTTGTCCGCCGTGGTGCCCGTCGCGTTTTCGGACACGTATTGCTCGTACTCGAACGCCAGCAGCACCACATCGCCGGGGCGGCACACCTGCTTCGCAAGATGCACGGTGTAAGCGGGGCCGAGCGCGGCGTTCACCCCGAGATTGACCGCGGGAAATCCGGTCTCCCGCTGGATTTCGGCCGCGCTGATCCCGATGAACGCCGAGGAGCCCGCGACGATCAGGAGCTTCGGCCGGGGGATCGCTGCGGCGATGTCGCGCTTCGCGCCGATGGTCGCGTGCATTCTGTTTCCCTCCTTCGTCGGCACGCCCAACTGCAGGAAGAACAGCCCGAAGTAGATCGCCCCCGTGAGAAGCAGGCCGAGCGGCAGCGCGAAGAAAAATGAGCGGCGGATGTTCATCCCGGTGTTAGAAATTGAAGTAAATGAACGGGCTCGGCCGCGCGATGAAGTAGCTGCAGATCACCGCGAAAAGAAGTGCTCCGAGGATGAGGCCGGTGACGGCATTCAGTCGCAGCATCAGCGGCCGCGGCCGCGCCACCGGCTCCAGCGTCGGCTCTGTCGCGCGCAGGAGCTGCTGTGTATTTGGCAGGAGGAAAGTGATCAGCAGCAGCGCGGCCATCCATCGCATGCCCGGCTTGTAGAATTTCTCCGCGAGATTCTGCCTCACGAAATGCGCGCCCATTTTTTCCAGCAGCGGGCCGGGCGCGCGCCTCGGATCATTCACGCCCTCGGGGATCGTATATCCGTTTGCGCCCACCATGCTCGCCACCACGCGGACGGCTTGCGGCAGCGTCTTTGCCCGGAAGAACACCCACGCGTAGAGCACCGCGATGAATGTCACCGCCACGCATGCGCCGCGGTAGCTCCAGTGGATCGCGCCACTGCGCGTCGTAAACCTCCAGCCGCGGGCCTCGCGGAATTTCCGCCACAGGTGGGCGATCACGAGATACACGCCGTGCAGCGCGCCCCACACGAGGAAGGTCCATCCCGCGCCGTGCCACAGCCCGCTCACGACCATCGTGATCAGGATGTTCAGCAGGTGCCGCGCTTTCCCGCAGCGGTTTCCGCCGAGGGGAAAGTAGAGATATTCGCGGAGGAAACGCTGGAGCGTGATGTGCCAGCGCCGCCAGAATTCGATGATGTTCCCGGCCTGGTACGGCGAGTCGAAATTGCACGGGAACTTCATGCCAAACATCCGGGCCAGCCCGATGGCCATGTCCGAGTAGCCGGAGAAATCAAAATAGATCTGCATCGCGTACGCGATCGTCCCGAGCCACGCGTCGAACCACGTGATCGCCGTGCCCGCCTCGACCGCGCCGTACACGATGTCGGCAAAGCGCGACGCCGGGTCCGCGAGCAGCACCTTTTTGTAAAGCCCGAGCAGGAACATCGCGATCCCCGCGCCCATGTCCGTGCGGTTCGCCTTCAGTTCCTTGTGGGCGAATTGCGGGATCAGCTCCCAGTGGCGCACGATCGGCCCCGCGATGAGGTGCGGGAAAAAGACGACGAACACCGAGTAGTCCAGCAGCCGGTAGTGCAGCTTCGCGTCGCGATAGACATCCACGAGGTAGCCGATCTGCGTGAACGTGAAGAACGAGATCGCCAGCGGCAGCATGATGTCCAGCCGCGCGAACACCGGCCCGCCCGCGTGGCCGAGCGCATCAAGGAGGAAGTTTGTGTATTTGTAGTAGCCGAGCAGCAGGAGATTGATCGTGACGCCCGCCGTCAGCGCCCACCGCGCCGCGGGCCGTCCACGCCACGCCGTGATGCCCTCCGCCGCCGCATAGTTGAAACCGATGGAGAGCAGCAGCAGCGGCACATACTCCACTTTCCACCAGCCGTAAAAAAACAGCGACACCGCCAGCAGCCACCATTTCCGCGCCACCTGCGCACGCGCCGGGATCGCGAAGAAACCCGCCACCGCCAGCGGCAAAAAGACGAAGATGAACTGCCAGGAGCTGAACAGCATCAGTCCGCGCACCGCCGGAGGGGCGATTCAGTGTGGAGTGACCCGCAAAGCGTGGCCTTGGCGGCCGGAAGATTCATTGCCGCGACGCTGCCGAATCCGTGAGCGCAGTGTCAAGGTGACTGGCGGCGCGCTCTTTCACCGCGACAGCCAGTGCGGAATGCTCCGCCCTCGATTTGGAAAGGCCGATTCAAGGTTTTGACTCAGGCTGCGTCGGAAACTACAAATCGCCCCGTTCTCCTTATGACCACCTTCGCACGAGTGACGCGTTGCAAGCGGTGCAAAACCGCCTTTCACGATCTCAGCGGGCACTGCCCGGACTGCAACCTGCGGACTCGCAAGGGCAGAAAGGCGCTCGTGAGGAAGGTCACGTGGATCGTCATCAGTGTGGTCGCGGCGGCCATTTTCATCTACCTCCTCATTCAGAAAGGCCTCGAGCCTGACCTGAATTTTCCACCCGAATCTGTCGAGCCGTAGCGGCTGGCCATCGCGCCGGAATGCGAGAGTGGTGCAGCCCGTTCTTGCGCTGCTGCGGCGGCTGCGGAATGCTCCGCGCCCTATGTGGAAAGGCCGATTCAAAGAACCAACCGCCGCACTGCTCCAGTCGTTCAGCGAGAGCATCAGCTTCGACTGGCGGCTGTGGCGGCATGACATCGAGGGATCCATCGCGCACAGCGCCGCGCTCGAAAAGGCGGGGCTGATTTCCAAAAAGGAACGCGCGCAGATCGTCTCGGGCCTGCGCGGGATCGGCGCGGAAATCGCGGCAGGCAAGTTTCGTTTCAAGGTGGAGCTGGAGGATATCCACATGAACATCGAGTCCGAGCTGACGAAGCGCATCGGCGACGCCGGTGCAAAGCTGCACACGGCGCGTTCGAGGAACGATCAAGTCGCGCTCGATCTGCGACTGTATCTCCGCGACGAGTGCGATGCCATTTCTGAGCTTCTGCGCGAATTGCAGCGCTCGCTCGTCGGCCTCGCAGAGCGGAACAAGGACATCATCATCCCCGGCTACACGCATCTCCAGCGCGCGCAGCCCGTCTATTTCGCGCATCATCTGCTCGCGTATGTCGAGATGCTCGACCGCGATCTCGGACGTGTGGCGGATTGCCGCAAGCGTATCAACGTCCTCCCGCTCGGCAGCGGCGCCATCGCGGGCTCGACGATCGTGCTGGATCGCAAACTCGTCGCGAAGCTGCTTGGCTTTCCCGCCATCACGCAGAACTCGATGGACGCGGTAAGCGACCGCGACTTCGCGTGCGAGCTGCTCGCCGCCCTCGCGATCATCGGGATGCACCTCTCGCGCCTCGGTGAGGACGTGGTTTTGTGGGCCTCGAGCTAGTTCAAGTTCATCACGATCAGCGACGCGTTCACGACCGGCTCGTCGCTCATGCCGCAGAAAAAAAATCCCGACGTGGCCGAGCTTACGCGCGGAAAAACGGGCCGGCTCTACGGCAACCTCATCGCGCTGCTCACGACGATGAAGGGGCTGCCGATGACCTACAACCGCGACATGCAGGAGGACAAGGAGCCGGTGTTCGACTCGGTGGACACGGTCAAGGCCGCGCTCGAAGTGGTCGCGGCGATGTTCGGCGGCATCGGGATGCAGCGCGCGAACTGCGCCGCCGCCGTGGACGACGCGAGCCTGATGGCGACCGACCTCGCCGATTATCTCGTGAAAAAAGGGGTGCCATTTCGCAAGGCGCACGAGATCGTCGGCAAATCCGTCGCGCGGTGCGCGGAGAAAAACACCGGTCTGCGCGGACTCTCGCTGGAAGATTACCGCGCGCTGTCGCCGGAGTTCGGCACGGATGTTTTTGAAATGCTCGACGCAAACAAATCGCTTGCCGCACGTCAGGCGACCGGAGCGCCGTCGCCTGCGAACGTCGCCGCACAGCTTGCAAAATGGCGCGGTGTTTTGAAGCTGTGAGCTTCTCGCCGCCGATGACCTTCCACGATTTCATCCGCGACGGCGACGGCTGGGAGACGGTCTCTGCCGAGCTGAAGTTTGCCAATCCGCACGTCCAGGTTTTTGCCGCGAAAGTAAAAACTCCGGCGCGTCCCGACGGTTGCGACTGGACGATCGTGCATCGCAAGGCGGCCGTGGTCATCGTCCCGGTGACGGCTGCGGGCGGGTTCGTGCTCGTGCGGCAGGAGCGCGTGCCGATTCACGCGACGATCTGGGAATTTCCCGCCGGGCAGATCGAGCAGAGTGCCGAGCAGGATGCGCGGGTGATGCGCGACACGGGGCTGCGCGAGCTGCGCGAGGAGGCGGGCCATGAGCTTGCGCCGGGCGGCGAGTGGATTTCGCTCGGTCACTTTTTCCCATCGTCGGGATTCACGGACGAGCACAGCCATCTTTTTGTCGCCCGTCCGGTCGCGCCGAGTGCGCGCGGAAGCGATCCCGACGAAAACGAGGCGATCACCGAGTGCCGCACTTTTTCACGCGAAGAAATCCGCGCGATGATCGCGAGCGGGGAGATTCGCGATGCCAACACGCTGGCGGCATGGGCGCGGATGTGCGCGATGGGAATGGTTTGAATTGCCCATTTCACGCGGCCCGCTAAATTGCGCCTGCCTTTTTCCACATGCGACTTGATCCCATTTCCGGCCTGAAAGGGCTTTTTAACGTCCGCGAAAAAAATGATCCCGAAGCGGTGAAGCCGTTTCTGGATCACCTCGAGGATTTGCGCTGGGTGGTCATCAAGATCGTCGTGACGCTGATGACCGGGA
>JAYWEO010000111.1:0-13625 GCA_043779225.1 Prosthecobacter sp. | reverse complement strand
CCTGCCCAAGCACGGCCGCACGCCCATCCTCTTCCTCTCCGGCGACGACTCCGTGTACAACCGCGAACGCGGCGCGCTCAAGGGCGCATGCGACTTCGTCGGCAAGCCCTTCAACATGTTCGATCTCACGCTCAAGGCCCTCACTTGGGCGTTGAAAAACCGCCTCGACGTGGCCTGATGGCTCCGTGGCACCGCAGCCCGGCAAGGCTGCCCGCCACATCCATCCGCCACACCGATGCAAAAGCTCACCCCCTTCGCACTCATCGCCGCCACCCTCATCGAAGGATGCGCCTCCGCGCAAAAATCCCGCACGTGGGAAACCGTAAAGTCCGTCCGCCACTCCGGCCCTGCTGATGCACGACCCGCCGTTGCCTACGCCAAGAAACTTCACGGCGTGCTGCAATGCGCCGGAGTCGAGCACAAGGTCGTCACGCTGAAGTTCCGTCACGACTTCCGTATCCTCCTGCGCCGCGACGCCGAGGAAACCGCCGTCATCTACCGCGACCCCGCCACGCCCAAGCACCCGTGGTGGCTCATGGCCGAACGCCTCTCCCGCCCCATCTGGCTCCCCACCGCCCCCGTCGCCTCGCAAGCCGCCTTCTACCTCACCCGCCCCGTCACCATCGTCAAAGTCGAGGACTACCCCGCGAATGCCGGGAAGAAAAAGGGGTGCGCGTGCAAAGACGGAAAGGCTTCGGTGAAACCGGTCTCGCACGGATACGGGTCAAAAGAAAAAAGTCAGAAGCCTTAATCAAAGCGCACCTAATTCCGTGTTAGGCACCATGACCACCCTCGCAAAAGTTTATGCCGTTTTGCTCGGTGTGCTTGCTCTTTATGCGTGCTACACGGACGTCACGCTTCTTCATTCATCACGAGAGCACTTATTCCCGGATGTGTTGCTAGGGTTCGCGTCATTGCCAGCATCTTTGAGCCTTTCGCCTGTGTGCGAGCATTGTCCGAGATTCTGTAGTTTGCCTCTTGCACAGCTTGGTTGGCTTACTTTTTGTGCCGCGGCTCAAGCTGGGATCGTGTTCTTGTTGGCAGAGCTTTTATCGAAACCTCGTCAGAAGAAGGAGCAGACGCAATGATGCCTAACTGTTGCACCTCGACACGTTGTCCGCAGTTTTTAGCGAACTCTGAAACCGCACCGCACCGCACTGAGATCAACATTCCCGGCCCGTGTTTTCCGTGAATGATCCGGATCTCCCGCATCGGATTGTAAGCCCTCCCCCACTATTTCTGCTTCCCGCCTGGCACAGCCGCGGCTTTTCTCCGCGCCAGTTGACAAAGCGGACGCTTTCACGGACGCTTTTGTCATGACCTCACTTCCCGTCACGCAAGCCCGGTCCAGACTTTACCAACTCCTCGACGAGGCCGCAGAGTCTCACGAACCCATTCAGATTACCGGCAAGCGTTCCAATGCCGTTCTCGTTTCCGAGGAAGATTGGCGGAGCATTCAAGAGACGCTCTACCTCGTTTCGATTCCCGGTATGCGCGACTCCATCCGCAAGGGCATGGCCGAACCGCTCAGCAAAGCCTCCACCAAACCCGGATGGTGAGTTGGGCCATCGTTTACACGAAGCAAGCCCAGAAGGACGCCAGGAAGATCGCGTCGTCGAATCTCAAGGCCCAGGCTGAACGTCTTCTGGAAGTCATCGCCAAGAACCCATTTCAGAATCCACCCCCTTACGAGAAACTGATCGGAGACTTGGCGGGTGCCTATTCCCGCCGCATCAACATCCAGCACCGTCTCGTGTATCAGGTCTATGATGCCGAGCACACCGTGAAAGTCCTCCGGATGTGGTCTCACTACGAGTGAGCCGAACGCCTGACTGTTGCACCGCGATACGTTGGCCGCAGTTTTTTCAGAAACTCTGACAAGCGCCACTAGCGCCGGATGGTAACACCTCCCCCGCCGTTTCTGCTTCCCGCCTGGCACGGTCGCGGCTTTTCTCCGCGCCGTGCAAACCATCGTCATCGGCCACAAGAATCCAGACATGGATGCGATCTGCTCGGCCATCGGCTGCGCGGAACTCAAGCGGCTCAGCGGCTGGGCCGATGTGATTCCCGCCCGATGCGGGCCGACGAATCCGCGGATTGATTTCGCGCTCCACCGTTTCGGCGTCGAGCCGCCCGTGCTGCTCAGCGACCTGAGCCCGCGCGTGCATGACGTGATGCAGCCAAACGTGGTGAGCGTGCATGTGGACACGCCGGTTTACGAAGCCATCCAGCTCATCGAACTCCGCCAACTGCGCGGCCTGCCGGTCGTGGATGATCGCCGCCGCTGCACGGGCCTGCTGAATGCCTACAAGATCATGCACTACCTTTTCCCATCGCGCGAAAAGGCTGGCGCAGCGCGGACCGTCATCGCGTCGCTCGCCGCCATCGCGCGCACCGTGGGCGGCCAGTTCATCTGCGGCAAGCTCTCGACCTCCGAGGAGGAGCTCTTCCTGCTCGTCGGCGCGATGAAGCAGGACAGCTTCGGCCCGCGGCTGGAGGAATATCAGCAGGCCGGGCGCAAGGTCGTCGTCTTCGTCGGCGACCGCCCACACATCCAGGAGCGCGCGATCGAACTCGGCGCGCACGCCATCGTCGTGACCGGCGGCTACGCCATCGAGCCCCACGTGGAAATCGCGGCACGCGCCGCGGGCGTGACGCTCATCTCCTCGCCGACCGACACCGCGACCAGCGTGCTCATGAGCCGCGGCGCCGTGCGTGCAGGCCGCATGGTCGAGATGGATTTTCTCTCGTTTCAAAAAGACCTGCGCCTCTCCGAGGCACGCCACGCGGCAACGGACAGCACCGCATTCGTCTTCCCCGTCATCGACGAGCACGGCGCGCTCTGCGGCATCCTTTCCAAGTCGGACTTCATCAAGGAAGTCCCGCGCCAGCTCATCCTCGTGGATCACAACGAGCTGGATCAGGCCGTGCGCGGCGCGGACCAGGTGCCCATCCTGGAAATCTACGACCACCACCGCATCGGCGGCTTCACCACGAAGACGCCCGTGCTTTTCTGGAACAACCCCGTCGGCAGCACGAGCACGATCGTCGCGCTGAGCTTCCAGCACGCCGGCATCGCCATCCCGCAGAAAATCGCGGGCGTCCTCCTCTCCGGGCTCATCAGCGATACGCTGAATCTCAATTCACCGACAACCACCGCGACCGATCGGAAAATCCGCGACGAACTCGCGAAGACCGCCGACGTCGATCCCGATGCGTACGCGCGGGAAATCTTCAGCGTCGGCAGCCCGCTGCTCACGCTTACCGCGGAGGAGGCCATCACTGCCGATTCCAAGCCATACACCGAGGACGGCCACCGTTTCGTGGTCGCGCAGGTCGAGGAGCTGACCTTCGCGCACTTCCACGAAAAACGCGACGCCCTGCTCGCCGCGCTCGATGCGCGGAGAAAGCGCGAGGGCCTTCTCTTCGCCGCACTGCTCGTGACGGACATCACCACTTCGAGCAGCCTCCTGCTCGTCCGCGGCGAGGATCGTTTCCTCCGCAGTATCGCAGCGCCCGTCGTCTATCCGCCGCACATCTGGCAGCTCGACGGCGTCGTCTCGCGCAAGAAGCAACTGCTTCCCAACCTCATCGACAGCCTCGCCCGGATGGCACCGTAAAACCGCGCATGCTCAGCGTCCGCGGAACTTTTCCCCGAGCTTCGAGGGTTCGGTGTGCGCCGCGTCCTTCCACAGTGCGCCGGGCGTGCCGGGGGCGGTGTCCATGTAGGCGTAGCGCTCCACCAGGCGATTTTGCTCCAGCATCTTGAACGACATTTCCGCGAAACGATCCTTGTCGCCTTTCGTGAAGTAGGCGTTGAACTCCGTGACCCAGATCGGCCGGTTCCATTTGCGGTGCAACTCGGCGAGCCAGTGCTCCAGATCCTTTTCGTTCGCACTGCGATACCAGTGCACCGCGATGAAATCCACGCGCAGCTTGCGCTGCTTCGCACCTTCCATGAACCGCTCCAGCCATGCCACGCCCTGCGCATCCGAGGATGGCGCAGGGCTGCTGAGACGCAGGCCGGTGGCCATCAGCTTCGGCCAGAGGTCGAGCGCCTCTTCGACCGTCGTGTTGCCCTGCTTTTCACGTTCGGGCTCGTTGAAGCACAGCAGCGTCTTCGCGCCAGATGCCTGGATTGCGGCGAGCGTCGCATCGTTCACGGCCCACTTGCCTTTCACCATCGGGATGAATTCCACACCGGGTTCCGACACGCCCTTCGGCCCCCAGTTGTAGTACCACGCTGCCTTCAAGGTGCGCACGTTTGCGAGATCGCCCATCATCCCTTTCTTCGGGGAAGCCGCCTTTTCCTGCGCCACTGCGGCGACGGACAGGAGGACGAGAATTGCACTGAGATATTTCATAAAAAATCACGCGCCCATCGTTCAGCTCACCTTGCGCAGCCGGGTGATGCGCCCGGTGTTCACCCATTCGGCGACGAAGATGTTGCCGTCGTGGTCGAAGCACGCGTCGTGCGGATGCAGGAATTTGCCGGACACCCAGCTTTCGCCTTTGTCCTCGCGGCGCATCTTCATGCCGTCCTTCAGCACCTGAGCGCGCCACTCGGGGTCTTCGCCGAGATGCACGATCACCTTGTCGTCCTTGCCGAGCAAAGTGATGCGTGCGCTGAGGTCGGGCACGAGCAGCACGTCGCCACGCTGATCGATGTTTGCGGGCAGGATGAAGCCGTCGAGCGTCTTGAGATGTTTGCCGTCGAGCGTGAACCATTGCAGCCGCTTGTTCGCGCGATCGGCGACGACGAGCGAAGGCTCCTTGCCGGGACGGCTGTCGATCCACAGCCCGTGAGGCGTGTTGAATTGCGCGTCGCCTTTCCCCGGCTCGCCGATCATCGAGAGCCACTTGCCATCCTTGTCATAGCGATGAACACGGTGCGAGCCGTAGCCGTCGGCGAGGAAGAATCCGCCATCGGGCAGGAACGCAAAATTCGTCGGCATGAATGCATCGCGGCCCCAGCGCTTCGCGGGCTTCGTGTCCTCGCCCTCGGGATAGAGCTTCGACTCCATCGGCGCGCGTTTTTCCCACACGACCTCGCCCCTGAGCGTGAGCTTCGCGAAGTTCTTAAGCTGCTGGTAGCCCGTGACCCAGAGGAACTGCTCCTTGCCCTCGGTCCGCACTTCGAGCCCATGCCCGCCGCCTTGGAACTGATTGCCAAATGCACGCACAAATTTGCCCTTCGCATCGAAGACGAAAATGGACGGGTGATCCTTCATCTCCTCACGTCCCTCGTGGATCACGTAGAGCAACCCCTCGGCATCCACCGCGACATTGTGCGTGGTCTGCCACGAATATTTGTCCGGGAGCTGCGGCCAATTATGCTGCACCTCGTAGCGATGCTCGCCCTCGCCGATGACGAGCTGCTTGTCGGACTTCTGTGCCGTCAAAATGCGCGGTGCGGCGAGTGCGGCGGCAGCGGTGGCGACTTTGGAGACAAAATGGCGGCGGGTGATTTGGGAGAAAGGATTCATGAGGGTGAGGAGGGATGCCTTTGCAAACCGTAACCGCACGATTGGTTCGCACGCAATACTGCGAAACGAGACGCCTTCATCCGTAGCCGCGCTTGTGAAAGCGCGGGCACTCTCTGCTTTCTCGCGGGAAGGTCAGCCCGCGCTTTGACAAGCGCGGCTACAAACGAAACGCGCCCGGCGGCGTGGGCCACCGGGCGCGTTTGAATTTCATCCGTCAGGACTCAGTGGTTGAACATGAACTCTTTCGCGTTCATGAGCGCCCAGAAGATGTCGGTGTAAACTTTCGGCTGCTCTTCGGTGACACCCCAGTGCTCTTCGAGTTTCACGAGTTCCTGGTCGGTCGGCTTGCGGCCAAAGCAGCGGAGGTAAAGTTCCGACGCGATTTCGCGAGGCGTCATGTTGGATTTCATGAGCTTCTGCACGACTCCGCCAGCGGCAATTTTGCCCTCGACCGTCTCGCCATTCAGCATGTGCAGCGCCTGGCTCAGCGTCGGGCCGACCTGCTCGCGGGAGCAGATGGCCTCGCGATCCGCACGGCCGAAGGTGGTGAGGAAGTAGCTCGTGGTCTTGCCATCCGCGATTTCCACGGAGCGCGCGCCGAGCGGCAAGCCGCGATATTTGTCCTTCGTCTCGGTGACCTGCGTGATGCAGTCGAGCATCACCTCGGAACGCATGCGGCGGATGCTAGCCTTCGCAAAATTGCGGTCATCAAGTTCGTTCGACTCGTTCACGCGGGTCGTGCGCTGATAGGCGGCGCTGGTGCAGATGTCGCGGACGAGGTGCCGCACGTCGAAGTTGTATTCGACGAGCTTCGCCGCGAGCGCGTCGAGCAGCTCGGGATTGCTCGGCGGATTCGAGATGCGCGCGTCGTCCACGGGCTCGACGATGCCGCGGCCCATGTATTGCGCCCAAACGAGGTTCGCGATGTGTCGGGAGAAGAACGGGTTCTTCGGCGACGCGATCCAGTCGGCGAGCACCTGGCGGCGATCCTTGCCGGTGCAGTCGGGCTGCTCTTCGCCGAGGAATTTTGCGGGGATCACACGGCCGTCCACGGGGTGCTTCGCCTCGCCGCCGCCGGAGTTGAAGACGATGCGCTCGCGCGGGTCTTCGCCGGGCTTGCGGGCGATCTGGCTGAAGAACGAGACGAAGCCGCGGTAGTCGGACATCGTCCAGCGATCGAACGGATGATTATGGCACTGCGCGCACTGGATGCGGGTGCCGAAGAATGCCTGCGCGGTATTTTCCGCGAGCTTCAGGGGGTCGATTTCCAGCTCGTAGTAGTTCGTCGCGGGATTATCGAGATTGGAACCGGTGGCGGCGATGAGCTGCCGTGCCATTTCATTGACGGGCACATTTTTTTCGAGCTGCTCCCGGATCCACGAGTAGTACGTGAGGATGGACTTGTAGCCCGTCGCCACGTTGTTGTTCGTGCTGCGGATTTGCAGCAGCTCGCTCCACTTCATCGCCCAGATGTCCACGAACTCATTCCGCGCGAGGAGCTGATCCACTTTCTTTGCGCGCTTCTGCGCGTCGTTGTCGGCGGTGAATGCCTTCACGTCGTCGGGCGTCGGCAGCGTGCCGTTGATGTCGATGTGCGCGCGGCGGAGGAACGTCTCGTCGTCGCAGAGCGGGCTCGGGAACATGCGCAGCTTGTCGAGTTTCGCATTCACGAGCTGATCCACGTAGTTCCGCTCCTCGACCTTCGGCTTCGCATATTGCAGCGCTTTCGGAATGATGATCACCTGCGTGCCGACGGTGAACGTGTGGAAGCGCGCCATGACGAACGCCTCGCCGCGCTGGCCGGTGGTGATGATGCCCTCCTTGTCGATCTTCGCCGAGCCATCATTGCTGCTGAGGAAAAGCGCGAGCTTCGTGACATCGCGATCCGTGCCGTCGCTGTAGTGCGCGCGCACGGTCATCTGGAATTTCTGTCCCGGCGCTTCGAGCAGGAGTTGCTTCGGCAGGATTTCGAGGCTCGTCGCCTCCGAGATGTCCGGCGCATCGTCTTTCGCACCATTTTCGATCCAGCGGATGAGCGTCTGGCAGTTCTCGCTGTCCTTCGTGAAAAGCTTGCCGCCGGTGTGCGGCGCTTCGCCGATGCACTTCGTCACGAGCATTGAGGCCTCGGGCGTGCCGAGGTTGATGCGCCGGCCGATCTGCTCGCGTGTGAGGCGGAAATAATCGCCTGCGGGATCAAACCCAAACAGCGAAGTGCGGAAGCCGTCCTTGCCGCGCGACGAGCCGTGGCACCCGCCGCTGTTGCAGCCGTTGCGCATGAAAATCGGCATCACATCGAGCCGGAACGAAATGCCCTGATCCTTCGTCGCCTCCGCGACCTTCACGGGCAGTTCCACGCTCTGGCCGTTATACTCGACCTTCAGCTTCGCGTCGCCGTCCGCGACAGGATAGACCGTGCCGCTCTCCACGCGCGCTTTCGCCGCGTCGGAAAGTGTGAACTTCGCCTCTGCGGTCACGTTGCGCTGCACGCCGTTCGGCTCCGTCCAGCGGCAGACGAGCGACTGGCGGTCGCGCAGGAATTTCAGATTCACCTCGGCGGGGAATACCTCGAAGTTGCTCGCGGCAAAACTGGTGCCGGACAACGTCAGGAAAAGAGGCAGGAAACGGATGACTTTTTGCATGGGTGGATTCTCGTTGGAAGCTTACTGGCAGATACCTGCGCCGGGCCGGTTTCTTTGGCCCCGTGGCGGTTTAATTCAGGTGTGATTATTTCGCGTCGGCGACCTTCGCGGCGGCGGACGCCTTGTCCACCCGGAGAATGCCTCCGCTGGCGATGGTGTTCGTCATCGTCTCGCCGTCGCGCACGAGGGTGAAGGACGCGAACACGGTCTTCGCCTGCCCGACCTGCGCGGTCGGCGTGGCCTTGAGCGCAAATTTCACCTCGGTGTCATCCTTGGTGATCTCGCGCTCCTCGGCGGTCACACCTTGGGGCAGGCCGATGAGTGCGATCTTCGCCTTGCCTTCAAAGGCGTTCTTTTGATCGAGCTTCACCGTCATGGAGCCTTCGCCGCCCTGATCGATGAAAGTGCGGACGATCGCGCCGGTGACGAAAGGCGCGGCGACCTCGAGATCAAAAAGCTGCGTGCTCATCCACGTCGGTCCCTTCCCGAAATCCGCCGTGCCGACGATGACCGTCTTCCATTTCGCGATCGGCGCGTTGCCGTTGGCGCTGATGGTGATGCTGCCCTCGTTCTGCGCAGCGATCGTTTTGTCTCCGTCTTTCTTTTCCCCGGGGATGTTCACCGTGCCCGGCGTGCCAACGCCCGGAGGCGCGTAGAGCACCTGGATGTCGATCGGCCCCTTGAAGTCGTTGCGACGCTCGACGAGGACTTTCAGCGCCATCGAGCCGTTCTGCAAAATCGGCACCTTCTGCTGCACATAGTTGATCGTCACCGGAATCTCGTCCGTCACCGCGATCGGCAGCGCGTGCTCATCCACGCCGTAATACGACTTCTGGTTTCCATTTTCCGAAGTCTCCACGCGATGCGCGATGCGCGATGCGACCGTCGTGTCCTTCGGCGGCTCGGTGAGCTTCGCCTCGATGATGAACTCGGTCTGCGCAGGCGCCGCATCCGGCTTTGCCTCGAAGACCATCGCGATGCGATCCACGGACTTGTCCGCCTTGTCAAAGGCGGCGCTCACGCCGGCGGGGAGGCCCTTCGGTTCGAGCAGCACATCACCGCCGACATCGGCGCGCTTCACCTGCACGAGCGTGGCGTAGCGGTTGCCCTTCGGCACCGGCACGCTGCGGCGCTGTTGCGAGCTGTTGATGACCATCTCCGGCAGGTAGGTGATGAGCGCGGGCGCCATCTTTGCGATCTCCGCGCGATACGCAAAGAGCGGGCCGCCACGCATGAGCTGGTCGTGGACTTGCAGGAAAAAGTCACCGTCCGCGGGAGCCGTCCACCGAACGTAGCTGTCGGGCCCGCCGGCGTCATCGTTCAGCGCAAGACGCCCGCCCTTGTCGTTGTAAATCTCGACGACCGGATCGAGCGGCGAACGCAGCATGCGGGCGCGCACATTGACCTCGTACACCATGCCCTTCTGCGCGGTGAACTTGAAATAATCCACGTCGCCCTTTTCCTGAATGATCCCGTTCAGCGCGACCGGCGGCGCGTATTTCGACGGCGTCGCCGTCTGGATCGTATTGTTCGGCTCGACTTCGAGGACATTCGGGAAAGGCGACACGCGGACGAAATTCGGCTGCGGCGCAATCTCGCCGTCCTTCTCGGCGATGATCTCAAAGCGATCCTGCGGCTCGGCCGGCAGCTTCACCGTCTGCTCGAAAGGCCCGCCCGCATCTCCGAGCATCGTGAATTTCACCGTCTCGCCCGCCATGCCCCCGAGCGGATACACGATCGTCGGGCGCGGATACGAGCCGATGTGCAGGAGGTAATTGCAAGGCCCCTGGCCGCTGTTCGTCGAGTCACGGAGGATGACGCGGTATTTGCCGTCCTCCGGCGCGATGACGCTCACCGACGGATCCTGCCGCGTGAAGACGCTGTCGTCCTGCTCCGCGAGTTCCTTGCCGTCGGCGGTGGTGATTTTCAGATGCGCGTCGAGGTGCGCCTGCGTGGCGATGCGCACGCCGACGACCTCGGCGGAAATACGCTGGCCCTTCTTTGCCTCGACCTCGAAATGATCCTGATCCTCGCCCGGCGCAGTGCCGTAGATCGTCGTGCCAAGCTTCGCCGGCTGCACTTTGTATGGCTCGGCCGCGACCTCATCCGCCTCCTTTTGCACCGGGAAAGGCGTGACAAAAAATAGTTTCACGTCGCCGATGCCAGAGTTCGTGATCGCGCGGAAGGCATACTCGCCGAGCCGCGCGTCGGCCGCGATTTTCAGCTTTGCCTTGAATTTTCCCGCCGTCACCTCACTCACGCTCACGCACTCGATGCCCTTTTGGTCGAAAAGCAGCGTGCGCGCATCGCCGAGATTGCCACCCGTCAGCGTCACCTCAGCCTCAGTCCCGCGCTGCGCAGCGGATGGGATGACCTGGCCGACGGTGGGCGAACCGGCAATGGCGGCAATCGCAGGGAAGATGCAGGAAGCGAGAATGGAGATACGTTTCATGATTGGAAAAAGCGGGTGAGGGATGTCCGGCAGGGTAATGCGCGAACCCACCCGGTCTTAGAGGGTGTGCCGAAAAGTCCGCCATGCCTGAGCGCCAAAGGCGTGCCTCATACCAGCCTTGGGGCATCGCCCCAGGAACTCTCGAATAGGATGAGCAAGAGGGCTGAAAGCCCGCCCCATCCCGCGCAATCATCCCCTGATGGATCGGGCTTTCAGCCCTCTTGACCGTCCTTCTCGCAATCCTGGGGCATTGCCCCAGGCTGGTATGGACGCGGGCCTTTGGCCCTGCATGAATTCCGGCACACCCTCTCAAAACTGCAGGATGAACGAAGCGCCGAGGCCGGTCGTGAAATCCTCGTAGTCGGTGAACGGATTGCTCGATTCGTTGCGCACAAAATTCGCGTACAGCCGTGCGGCAAACTTGTCATTTGCCGCATAGATGAGCCCGACGCCGATCACGTGCCGCGAGTCGTAGCGCGCCTGCTTTTCAAAATCCGTGTACTGCCAGACGTAGGACGCCTGCGCGAAGAGCTTCGTCGCAAGCTGGTGCGTGTAGGTGGCGAAAAGGGTGTGCGATGCGCGGTCTTCAAAATTCGGCGAAGCCCAGAACTGCGAGAACTGATAGCCCGCCGAGAGCGAGCTCTTCCCGCCACGGAAGACCCATGTGTGATCCACTCCTGTGATCAGCGCGCCGGCAGAGGTGATCTTCGCCCCCGTATCGAACAGATCATAGCGATAGAGCTGCCCGCCGACAAACAGCCGCGGCCACCCGCTGCGCGGACGCCAGTCAAACAGCGCCGTCGCCGACGGGCCCCAATAGCTAAGACGTTCCAGTTGGAAATAGTTCGCGACATCGGCGCGGATCGAGAGATCGAAGCTGAACTTGTCGCCGAGCGGTTTGTTCACCCCGGCCTCGACTGCGGCGAGAAAAGTCCAGTCATCCACCGGCCCGCTGCCGAGCAGGCGCGCATTCGAGTGATGTTCGAGCGCCGACGAGACGCCCGTGCGGAATTTGAATGAACGCGCTGGCTGCCCGTTGAGTTCGACGACCTGCCCGCGATCCTCCGCGATCATGCGAAGGTCCGCAGGGTCCTCGCGGCCGACCGCCTGCGTGCGCCCGCGCACCTGCTCGACCGCGGCATTCTGCGCGAAGCCTAGCGTCGTCGCACACGCCAGCGCGAGAGGCCCGATGATTTGCTTCAACATTCCGCTATCCCTGTGCGTTCCGTGTTGTGTGCCGCGGCCTTTTTCGCAGATCGCGCTGAATCAATGCGCCACAGGTTGCAGGATCACATTGGTGCCCGCGCCTCCAGGCTGAGCGGAAAGGTAGTTGATGCCATTGATCGTGACGTTCTGGCCAGCCTGCTGCGGCAATATCAATGGCGCTCCGCCTACAACAATACTGGCACCCTGTTGATAGGTAATCGTCGCTAACTTGCTGATGCTGGCTCCTGCAGCCAAATTAAGCGTGTTGCCGCTGTTGAGAATCAAGTTCCCGGGTATCACCCCGCCGTTGTTCACAGTCAGAGTCCCTGCATTGACAGTCGTAACGCCTGTGTAGGTGTTAGCTCCATTGATAGTCAAAACCCCAACTCCCGCAGTCAATCCAGCAGTGGTATTCGTGACCGCGGATGTAGTCGTAGTACCAGCCGACAAGCTCCCTGCCGAGATAGTGGTGTTCAGATTAAAATTGGAGACATTCAAGGTGGCCGTCCCGGCAGCCGAGCCGTTCGATGCACCGTAATTCTGCGTCCCTCCATTCAGAACCAGCACACCGCCACCCGCCTTGGTGAGTGAGCCCTGGGTCTGGTCAATCACATTCGCGTTGTTCAAATTCACAGTCACACCACTCACGCTCCCCGTCCGCAAGGATGCGGACGTCAAAATCACACCGCTTAGCGTAAGAGATGCGCTGGACGTGACACCCGACACCTGAAGCGTGCCGCCATTCGTGAAAGAACTGATCGCCGCACTCTTGATCACCGCGACTTTGTCCGCTCCGAGCGAGAGCGGGCCGCCGAGCAATTGCAGCGCTCCGCCACCGGGCGAATTTGAACTTCCCGTCCTGCTCGCCAGCGATGTTCCGGCAGCGCCCGTGCTGACTAGGCTCGCCAAGCTGCCCGAGACGTTGTCCTGCGATCCTCCCTGCGGACGCGACTTGCCGGCAGGCGTCACCTTTGCCGTGAGCAACTGATGTTGCACGGCGCCCAGAGTCTCGGTCTGCACGATCCACGGCGTCTGCGGGAATTTCGTCACAAGCGCCGAGCTCGCTTCCATCTTCTGCAGATCAAAGGTGAATGTCCGATCCTTGCCGCGATCGAGCACAGAGGTCTGGCCGGGGATGAGCGTCACGCCGTTCACTTTTCCACCGCCTTGAAGAATGTAGAGTCCGTCAGTCTTCTTTGAAACCTCCGCGGAAACGACCGCAGGGCCACCCGTGTAGGTGCGCGAGCCGCTGATGACGGTCGTGTTCTTGTGCGTCACGTGGACGAGCGCGGTGCCTTGGTTCAGCACGAGCTTCGAGCCGGTGTAGGTGAAGCTGGAACCCTGCCCGATGCGGACGACGGTGCCGTCGGGCAGCATCAGTTCCGCACGGGAACGCGAGCCGGTCACGATCGTGTCACCGGGTGTGATGGCGGTGCCGGATGCGGCGGGCTGCCCGGCGATCGTGACTTTGTTGTCAGCGATGGTGAGTCGTGCGCCCGAGGAGCGCGCGGCCCATGAATTTGCAGTGCAAAATACAACTGCGATGAGCGCGACGATGCCAGACCGGAGGGGATTTTTCATGACCATTTCCCCTCCTATCAAAGCCATGGCGATGGTCAATGAATATCCCGGTAAAGCCCTCCTCTCGCCTGCGACTCGGCGGTTGCAAGCCGGGCGGCTCTTTGCTGTCATCCCGCCCCTTCAAACCCAAAACTTCCTCACTCACATGGCAAAGAAAACTCTCAACATCGGTCTCGTCGGCTACGGATTCATGGGGCGCACGCACGCGCACGCCTATCACAATGCCGCGCAATTTTTCGACCTCCCGCTCACGCCCGTGCT
>JAYWEO010000110.1:0-27245 GCA_043779225.1 Prosthecobacter sp. | reverse complement strand
TTGCTGCGGTTGTAGAAAACGACGGGGGCGCGCACGCCCTGGCCGCGGTCGGAATACACGGTCGCCATGTTCGGCCCGCGCACGCCGTCGTGCTTGAACTTCTTGTAGAACGGCTTCACGCCCATCGCGCGCACGCGCTCCGCGATGAGGTCGCCGATCGGGTAGTCCACCATCGCCGTCGCGACGCCGGTGTTGAGGCGGAAGCAGTCGGAAAGATTCGCCGCGCAGTTGAATTCGCCGCCGCTCACATGGATGTCGCAGTGAGAGGCTTTGCGGAAAGGAATGATGCCGGGGTCGAGACGATGCACGAGTGCGCCGAGCGAGAGGAAATCGAGTGCGCCGTCTTGGCGGATGTTGAGGCCGTATTTCATGGGATGGTGTTTTGAGGTGTTGGGTTAAAAGGACGCGGATTTCAGCAATCGGAGCCGCGCGTGGCAAGAAGATCGGAGGACGCCCCGCGCGAGCCGACGCTGCGTCCCGCGCTATTCGTTCACTTTCGCGTGACCGGCGGTGTGCTGCCGGATGTCATCGAGGATCGCGTCGAGCGCCGCCGGATCGTATTTGGCGTCGTCGAGCAGGAAGCGGCCTTTTGCACCTTCGAGCGAGTACGACACGGTCGCGAGGCCTTTGGATTTCCACGTCCGAAGATCGAGATCCGTGATGCTCGCGTATGGCACGCGTTTGCCGGAAGGGGTGATGACCGCGTCTGCCTCCGATCGGATGAAAGCCTTTTTCGCACGCAGCCAGAAGATGAGGCTGCACGTGCCGATCGCGCCGGTGATCGCCACGAAGACAAACTGAACAAGGATCGCCTGGCTGTCGTGGCGCTTGTGCGGCGCATCGGTCGTCCAGCCTTTTGCTGCGCAGAGCTTTTCCCACTCGCCGGATTTGTCCTTGAGGCGTTCGTGCGCGTCGAATCGCTCGTTGCTCCGGGGCCAGCCGATGAGTCCGTCCCACAGGAACCACAGGGCGAAACCAAACAGAAAAACCGGGATGAGTCCCTTCTGCTGGATCCAAGTTTTCATGACGCGTGCTTCGGCTGGCATTCCGGGAAAAGTGTCCGGCTTGTCCGCGGATGGGAAGCCGGAACTGCCGCCGGGAAATTTCCTGCTTTCGTCGCGCCGCCTTTGCGATCCATCGTCGCGCCCGAAATGGCTGAGCCGCTCATCCTCGCACTCGACATCGGCACCTCGTCCACACGCGCGGCCTTCTACGACATCTCCGCGCGCCGCACCGCGCTGGCGATCACGCATCACGAATACCCGCTGCTCACCTCGCGCGATGGCATGTCGGAGATCGAGCCCGGCGCGCTGCTCGGCGCGGTGCGCGGCTGCATCACCGAGGCGCTGCATGCGCGTCGCGCGGATGCGGCTCTGCGCGGGCGTCCCATCGCCGGCATCGGTGTGTCTTGCTTCTGGCACAGCATGATCGGCTGCACCGAGAAGGGCGAGGCCATCACGCGAATCGTGACTGCGGACGACACGCGCTGCCGCGATGCCGCCGAGGTGCTGAGGAAAAGATTCGACGAGCGGAAAATCCATGCGCGCACGGGCTGCATGTTGCGCTCCCATTTCTGGCCTGCGAAAATGGCGTGGTTCCAGCGCATCGAGGGCCGGCTTTTTGCGCGCGTGCGGCAATGGATGTCGCCCGCCGAGTGGCTGCAGATCCGGCTTGCGGGTGATGCGAATTGCGCGCTCGGCATGGCGACGGGCACCGGCTTCCTCGATCCTGCGGCGATGAAATGGGACGCCGCCATGCTCAAGTCTGCGGAGCTTTCCCCGGAAAATTTGCGCCCGCTCTGCGATGCGCCCGCGGCCGTCGGAGGCGCGCTGGCGCAGGAATTTCCCGAGCTGCGCGGCGTGCCGTGGTTTCCCGGGATCGGCGCTGGCGTCGCAGGCAGTCTCGGCACCGGTGCGGCGCGCGAGGGGGTCGCCGCGCTCCATCTTGGCGGCAGCGCGGCGATCCGGGTGATGCGCGCTGGCGCGCCAGCCGCGCCATTCGGCATGTGCAGTTTCCGCGTGGATGCCGCACGACATTTTGCGGACGCCACCGTGAGCAACGGCGCGAATCTCCGCGCGTGGTGCGTGCGCGAATTGCGCCTCACCGACGGCCCCGAGCTGGAGGCCGCGCTCGCCGCGAGGCAGAGCCCGCAGCACGGGCTGGTCGTCCTGCCTTCGTGGAATGGCGAGCGCGCGCCGACTTGGGACGAGGATGCCGCCGGGACGATCCATGGCGTGCGGCAGGGCACGACGGCGCTCGATATTTTGCAGGCCGTCACGGAGTCGCTGTATCATCGCATCGCGCGCGCGCTGGAAGTGCTCGGTGAAAATGGAAATGGAGTGCCAAAGCTGATCGTCAGCGGGACGAATGTGAAATCTCCAAGTTGCGTCGAGCGGATCGCGAATGTCCTCGGTCACGCCATCCATCCATGCGACGAGCCCGAGCCATTCATGCGTGGCGCCGCCGTCTTTGCGCTCGAAAAACTCGGCTACCCGGTGCCCGTGCAAAAGCTGGTGAACCCCGTGAAGCCGCGCAAAGCCGCGGCGCAGGAATACGCCGTGCAGCGCGAGCGGCAGCGGCGGATCGAGGAGATGCTGTAGCCGTCGGCGGCTGCAGATTTTCAGTGCAGCATCGGCAGCGGGTGCGGCTGGCGGATGAGCTGTGCGTCGATATCGAGGAAGAAATCCAGGCGGCGCTCGGTCTCGGCGAGATCGATGCGCCGCGCCATGATGAGATAGGTCGCGTAGTGGTTGCCTTCGCTCTCGACGAGGCTCGCGTAGAAATCCGCGAGGCCCGGATCGAGATCGCGCACGCCTTCGGCGAGGATCTGGAATTTCTCGCACGAGCGTCCTTCGATGAGCGCGCATGCGACGAGGTGATCGATCACCTGCTGCTTCCGGCCTTTGCGGACATGCGACATCAAGCCGGAGATCCACGGGCTTTTCTTGGCCGTGCCAAACGGGACGCCCCGCTCGCGCAGCAGGCCGAGCACCTGCTCGAAGTGCTGGAGTTCCTCGATGGCGATCGCGTTCAGCTCCGAGACGCGGTCGAAAAGCTCGTCGTATTTCTCCATGTTCAGCGCGGAGGTCGCGGCCTTGCGTTCGAGATGCGCGTGATTCACGAGCACCGCGCCGAGATCCGCGCGGATTTTCGGAAGCCAGGAATCAGGGATTTTTTCACGCCAGAGGAGCATCGCTCCCATTTACCGCAGCGCGCGGCGCTGTCCACTCCGCGGCGTCAGTTCAGCGTCGGATCATCCGGCGCTTCGGCGACCATTTGGAACCACGGGCCGAAGGCGCTCGTGAGCTCGCGCCACACGAGCGGCGCGCGGGAAAGCTCCAGCACGTCCTCGTCGTCCGCCTTGCGCACGAGCCACGAGCGTTGCGCGAGCTCGGCATCGAGCTGCCCGGCGGACCAGCCGGAATGGCCGGCAAATGCACGCACGGTATGGTGCTGCTTTGCCGCGAGATTTTCCGCCTCCTCGAGCGCGATGTGGTGGCGGCATTCGAGCACGTGCGTCTGCGGATGCCAGCGGAACGCTGCGAGGATGAGCTGATCCGAACCGACGGGACCACCGCTGAGAACAGGCACGCGGGCGAGATGGCCGAGCGGCTTTTTCCCGAGCAGATCGCCGACGACACGGCCGGTCGGGCGGTTTAAAATGAGGCCGAAGCTTCCATCCGTGGGCGAGTGGTCGGGGAGGATGATGACGGTGCGGCGGAAGTTCGGATCCAGCAGGCCGGGATGGGAGATGAGAAAGCTTCCCGCGAGGGTGGCTGGCGTGTGTTCCTGATCGCGCACAGGATGAAGATACTCGGCGAAGGGCGGGTGTCGAGTGCGGGGCATTTTGCGAAACCTTTTGCCAATGCGGATGCCGTTTCCTAGTGTCGCCGGATGGCCCGCAGAGCAAGTTCATCCGTAAATCCCGCATGGTTTGCCGTCGCGGCCGTCGTGATCGTCGTGGTGATTGCGGGGCTGTGGTGGGCGAAGGGCCGGTTTGCGGATCCGTTCAGCAAACTGGAGGCATTTCCGGTGGCGGACTATTTGCAAAATGCAAATTCGCTGCACCTGAACGAGTACAAGCTGGAGGGCGTGGTCGGCGAGCAGCTCCATTATTCCAAGAACGCGCGGCTTTTCTCGGTCGAGGTGAATGGCGAGCCTGTGAGCATCGTGATCCCGGCGGAACTGCGCGACGTGAATGTGCAGAAAGGCCAGCGGCTGCAGTTCCGCGTGAAGGTCGGCGACAAGGGCGTGCTGAAGGCGATCGAGCTCAAGAAAGTCTGACGCGCGGCGGCGTTGCATCGGACAATCGGGTGGGTATGCTCATTGCGTTTCTCCTATGGCCATCCCTCGCATCCTCGCCGTTTTCGCACTGAGCCTTTGCAGCGCATTTGCGCAGGTGCCGGATGCGCCCGCACCCGGCGGCTCGCCGGCTCCAGCGGCGGCTCCGGCTGCCGGTGGCGCGGCGAAACCAAAGGCGGGCGGCTCGCCATTTGGCCAGGAGATTCCTGTGCTCGATCCCGGCTCGGAGGTGATGACTTTCAACGGCAAGAACTGGAACGTGACGAACAACCGGATCTTCCAGTCGCGGTTTGAAAAATTCCTGAATGCGCCCGAAGCCACCAACGGCGAGGAGGCCGCGTACCGGCAGATCATCGATCGCATCCTCGCGCTGCTCGCGCCGGGCAATGCCACGGTGCAAAACATCGACGGCGCATTCCGGCTGCTGCCGTACGCGGGGCGGTATGACATCGATGCGCGGTTGTGCAATTCGCTCGCCGATGCGGTGTACTCTGTGTGGCAGGCGCAGCGGAATGTCTCTCGCCTCGCAAATGCGAACGATTCACTCGAAGAGGCGGCGCGGAAGCTCGAATGGAACATCGGCGTGGTGAACGCGGACAAGGCGATGAGCAAGCCGTCGCAGCCGAGCGGCAAAAACGCCGGCACGAACAACGTAAAGCCTGGGACGGGAAGCTCCAACATCAACCCCGCCAACCAGACGGATGCGCAGACCGCGAGTTACACGCGGCGGCTCACCGAAAATCTCGCGACGATCAAGGCGAACCAGGTGAAGAAGGAGCTCTCGGAGATCCAGGCGAAGGTCGAGTTTCAGGCGATGATGGTGCAGTTCTTCCTGCAGCGCCGCTTCCAGCATGTGCTCATGGCGACGCGTTTCTACCGCGCGCTTTTCACGGATGGCGACACGAAGCTGAACCTTGGCAAGGACGCGACGGATCTCTTTGCCAAAAGCACCGGCATGCCGCCGACGGTGAGCATCATCGACTCGATGGCGAACGAGATGATGCGCGACGTGCGCGAGGGCGTGAAGGCGTTCGACTTTCTCCTCACGAAAAATGAGATGCAGGGCGCGACGATGCGCATGCAGGAGGTCTTCGTGACCGGCGAATACATGCCCGAGGTGCGCCTCGTGCCGCGTGACAAAAAGCGGAAGTGCCTCGAATTTTCGCAGAAGAGCTACCAGCTCATCTCGGCGCTCGACGTGCGCGACTATGGCCGCGCGGAGGGACTCGTGAAGGATCTGAAAAAGGTCGCAAATGACTTCGACGACTCGAAGCCCACGCAGGCCATCGAGGGCGCGCGCGTGCAGACCCGGATGCTCCTCGCCAAGGCGCGCGATGCGCTGGCCCGCGATGACAAGGCCACGATGGAAAAGGCGCTCGCCGATGCCGCCGAAGCGTGGCCAAACAACCCGGAATTCAAGGAGGCGACGGAGAAAATTTTCAAGCAGACCGATGTCGTGCAGGACGCGCTGAGGGAATTCGACAGCCTCGTCGGCAAGCGCGACTACCGCGGAATCTGGAACGACAAGGTGCGCTTCATCGCCGCCGTGGCCGTGAACCCGGAGCGCAAGCAGACGCTCGAAAAGGTGATGAAGAACATCGAGACCATCGAGGCCTCGCTGATGCGCGCCGAGGAAATGTCGCGCACGGGCAACCACGCCGGCGCCTGGGAAAGCCTGGAGCGCGCGTGGGCGGATTTTCCGGACGACGGGAAGCTCAACCAGCAGCGCGCGGACATGACGACGCGGGCGAGCGATTTTGTGAAGACGATCCGCAGCGCCGAGGATCTCGAGAAGCGCGGGCAGGTCGGGTCCGGCCTCGCGCACTATCTCAAGGCGCAGAAGATGTATCCTGCGAGCGACTTTGCCCGCGATGGCGTGGCCCGGCTGGCGAAGCAGGTGCTGCCGGAGGATTGAGAAGTCCGGGGCAGCTTTTATTCTTGGGGGACGTCCATTCACATGATTAGAGTGAAGACATGAGTCCGCCCAGCGAGAGTTCCTCCTCTGGAAATGGAGGGGAGGAGCCCAAGAAATACCCCTCTGTTTCGCGTCCCGAAAAGGCTGTCACCATGGCCGCAGTCGCGCGCATCGTGGGGCTTTCCCAAGGCGCCATCTCCTCATTGCTCAACGACCGCGACTACGGCATCCGGGTCAGTCTGAAAAACCGCGAGAAGGTTTTCAAAATCTGCCGTGATCTCGGCTATGAGCCGAACGACCTCCGCGCCCTCGTCCGCATCTATCCCGAGCTCGGCGAGACCTGCCTCCTGGTCTCCGACAGGATCCACGGCGGAATCGCGAATCCATTTGTCGGGCGGCTCACTGCGGCGCTCATGGCGCATATCCGGCGGCAGCCTGCCAGTATCGCGGTGATTTTGTACAGCGAGACGCATGACTACTCGGCCGACGCCACCATGCCCGGCCCGCTGAAGCACGGCACGGCGTCAAAGATCCTCTGTGTCGGGGCGGCCAATGAGGCGATCTGCCGGGTCGTTCATGAACGCAGCCTTCCGGCCATCATGCTCGGCCACACCGCCCACATGCCCGGCGTGACCAGCATCGTGCCCGACTATCCCGCCGCCGCCCGGCTCGCGCTGGGACTGCTCCACGGCCACGGGCACCGCCACATCGGAATCGTGAGCGGACCCTTCGGCAGCCACGATCCGCGGCTTGCGGAAATGAACGTCGCCATCGGCGATGCGGCGGGGCAGCTCGGGCTCTCGATCGCGGCGGAGGACATCTTCGGCGGTGACCTGAATTTTGAAGCCGGAATCGTCGCCGTGAAACACATGCGCGAACGCGCGAAGGCACCCACCGCGCTCGTGTGCCTCGCCGAGAGCGCGGCTGCCGGAGTGATCGTCGGCGCGCAAGCCCACGGCATGTGGGTGCCGGACCAGCTCAGCGTCGTCACCTTTGCGGATCACGACGGGATGATTGACTCGACCATCCCGATGACTGCGGTCGTCGTTCCCGTGGATGAAATCGCATCGGTCGCAGTGCGGGAGGCGGACCGTCAGATTCGCGAGGGCCTCCCGGCTGGCGGGGCGAAAATGACCGTGGGCGTCCGTCTCATCGAGCGCGGCACCTGCGGCCCTGTCGCGAAATAGCGCGCGCGGTTCGCGGCCTCGCGAATGATGCATTCTTTTTTTGCCAAGGGCACCGCGAACTGCGGATACTCCTCACACTAACTCCACGACTATGAACCTCCCACGCATTCCCCGCCGCTCCTTCATCAAGGCCACCCTCGCAGCCGGCGTCGCGCCGATGTTCCTGCCGGGCCGCATCTGGTCCGCAGACGTGAAGCCTAATGACCGCCTTTCCATCGGCCTCATCGGCAACGGCAAGATGAACTCCGGCCATCTCGGCGACTGGCTGAAGCGTGCCGACACGCAGGTCGTCGCCGTGTGCGACGTGGACACCACGCGCCGCGAAAATGCGAAGAAGACCGCCGAAGCGCACTACGCAAAGGCGACGGGCACCGAATACAAGGGCTGTGCGGCGTTCACGAATTTCGAGGATCTGCTCGCGCGCAAGGACATCGATCTCGTGTGCGTCGCGACGCCTGACCACTGGCACGCGCTCATCGACATCGCCGCCGCAAAGGCCGGCAAGGACATCTACGCCGAGAAGCCGATGACGGAAACGATCCACGAGGCATGGACGCTCGTAAAAACAATCCGCGACACGAGCCGTGTCTTCCAGACCGGCTCGCAGCAGCGCAGCTCGCGGGAATTCCGCGTGGCGTGCGAACTCGCGCGCAACAACATCGTCGGGAAAATCTATCATGCCTCGGTCGGTGTCGGCGGTCCGGGCGTGCCGTGCGATTTGCCGGAGGAAGCAATGGAGCCAGGGCTCGACTGGGATCGCTGGCTCGGGCCCGCGCCGAAGCGCCCGTATCACAGCGAACTCTCGCCGCGCGGCGTGCATAACCATTTCCCGAACTGGCGGAAAGACTGGGAATACGGCGGCGGCATGGTGACGGATTGGGGCGCGCATCACTTCGACATCTGCCAATGGGGCCTCGGCGAAGACGAGCGTGGCCCTGTTGAAATCATCCCGCCGGACGAAAAGGACGCGCAGAAAGGCGCGAAGCTGAAATATGCGAGCGGTGTCGAGGTGGATCACATCTCGGAGAACGGCGTCACCTTCCACGGCGAAAACGGATTCATCTTCGTGAACCGCGGGCTCTTTATTTTGAAGATCGGCGACCGGGAAGTGGCCAGCATCCGCACAAAGGAACAGCATGCGGAACTCGCCCCTGCGCTCGATCTCGTGGAGAAGGAATACCTCGCCAGCGCCGAGGTGAAGCTCGAGGCCACGACCGGACACAAGGACAACTTCATGGACTGCGTGCGCTCGCGGAAGCGCCCGATCGCCGATGTCGCCATCGGTGCGCGCAGCGTCACGACGTGCCACCTCGTGAACCTCGCGTATCGCCACGGACAGAAAATCCAATGGGATCCCGCGAAGCTCGACTTCGCCGCCGGCAGCGGCAAGGCCGACTGGCTCACGCGCGAGTACCGCGGGAACTGGAAGGTGTAGCCCTCATCGTAGCCGCACTCGTGGGAGCGCGGGCACTTTGACGCTGCGATTCTCCGCACGTACTGCGGGAAAAATCAGCCCGCGCTTTTGCAGGAGCAGCTACTTTTGTTTCACGCCCATTCTCGGACATAGCTTCGCGATCTCGCACTGCGCGCAGTCGGGCTTTCGCGCGTCGCAACGGCGGCGTCCGTGCCAGATCAGCCAATGGCTGAAGACGGCCCACTGATCGCGCGGGACGAGGCGCATCATGTCCTGCTCGATTTTTTCCGGCGTGGTCTCGCGCGTCAGGCCGAGGCGCGCGGTGAGTCGCTGGACGTGCGTGTCCACGACGACGCCCACATTGATCCCGAATGCATTCCCGAGCACGACGTTCGCCGTCTTGCGTCCGACGCCTGCGAGCGCCGTGAGTTCGTCCATCGTGCGCGGCACCTTGCCGCCGTGGCGCTCGACGAGCGCGGCGCAGCATGCCTTCACGTTCTTCGCCTTCGCGCGGAAAAATCCGGTCGTATGGACGATTTCCTCAAGCTGTTCCTGCGGCAGCGCCACGTAGTCGGCGGCGGTCTTGCACACGCGGAAAAGTTCCTTCGTCACGATGTTCACGCGCTTGTCCGTGCATTGCGCGCTGAGGATCGTGGCGACGAGAAGTTCGAGCGGCGTCGTGTAGTCCAGTTCGCAGTGCGCCTGCGGATACGTGCGCGCGAGGGCGGCCAGGATCTCCTGCGCGCGTGCGGCACGCGCAGCGGCGGTTTCGCGCGCCATGCCTACTTCTTCGGGGCCATCGCATCGAGCGCGGCAGCCCTCTGCTTTGCCTCGGCAGCCTTCGGGTCGTCGGGATATTCCTTGGCGAGCGACTTGTAGAGTTCGGCCGCCCTTTTGCGCTTCTCCTCGCGGACGGTGGCGCGCTCCTCCTCGGCTTTTTCCGCTTCGCTTTTTTCCCCGCAGGCGGTGAACAGCAGCGTCGCGCAGAGGGCGGAGAGTAGGATGAAGTGGCGGTGCATGGAGCGGGTGGGTATCACTGCTGGGGCGACGACGCGGCGGGGTGTTTTCCGCATCCGCCTGCGCGTGCCAAGCTATTTCTGCGGTCTGTTTGGCGCGGCGGAGTGGAAGTGACGTTATTTTTTGGGTTCGGCCGGCTTTTCGTTTTCGGGCTTTGCCTCGGGGGTTTTGTCATCCTTGGGTTTCTCGGCCGCAGGTGCCGCCCTTTTTTCGGCGTCCCGTGCCGCTGCTGCCTCGATGCGTTCCTTCTTGGTCTTCACCGGGAAGCCGGATTCGCCGCGCGCCTGCTTCTCGGCGAGTTCCGCAGCTTTCCAGAGTCCGGCGGCGGCGATCTTTGGTGCGCTCGCGTAGCGGTCCTGGATTTTTGCGTAGGTCTCGATCGCGCCGTCGAATTCCTTTTTCGCCTCCTGGATCCTGCCGATGAGAAAGAGCGCCTTGGCCTGCAGCTCGAAGCTCTTCCCAGTCTGCGTGTTCACGACCTTCGAGAGCCGCTGGATGTAGTCGTCCTTCACCTGCTTCGTCTGCTCGAATTCACCGAGGATCACCCCGTAGTCGGCCTCGAGCGCCTTGGTGGATTTCGGAAATTTCGTCTTCAGCGCTGCGAATTTCGCACCCGCCTCCGAGACCTTGCCCTGCTCCTGCAGCAGCTTCGCCTCCCAGAAAAGTGCGATCGCCTGCGCATCGAGGATATTGCGCGAAATCTTCGTGAGGTCTTCCTTGTCGCTGAGCGGGTACTCCTGCCGGATGCGCGCGATGGCTTTTGTGAGATCCTCATTCCGCTTCTCATCGAAAAGCCCGGCCATGAACCGGTCGGAATCCGTCGGCGTGAAAGTCGTTGCGGTGCGCTGGTTGCCATCCGTGTCCGTCACTTTCACCGACCCCGGTGCATTTTTGAACGCCTCGTCCATCACCTTGAAGGCGCGCTTCGGATCGTTCTCATGGAGGAACGACGCGAGCGCGACCTCGATCTTCGCCTTCACCAGCGGCGTCTTGCCATAGTCTTCCGCGAGCTTCTTGAAGTAGGCCTCCACCTGCGCCGCGTCTGCCTGCTGCGCCTTGCGCCGGGCAGTCTGCACGGTCACGAGCCGTTCGAGACCCTCGGCGATGCGCTCGCTCTCGGGGTAGTCCTTCAGCATCCGCTCCACGGCCCCGGTCACGCCATCCACGTCCTTCTTCCAGGCCTCCTTCTGTGCCGGGTTCAGGCTCAGGTAAATGGGCAGCTTCGCGAGTTCCTTCAGCCATTTGTCGGCGATCTTCATGAGCGAACCGTCGCCCCGGCGGTGCGGCAGCTTGTTTGCGAGTTCGTAATCCACGTAGTCGAGCAGCTTCTTCGCGCCAGTTTCCGTGTCCGCGTTCTTCTTCGGATCGAGCACGCCGGAGAAGAGGAACTCCGCCATGTTGTTGTAGGCAAAGTACACATTCTCGTGCTTCGGATACTTCGCCACGAAATCCTCCATGAGCTTCAGTGCGGCGGCGTAGTCCTTCTTCTCGTTGAGCGAGTCGAAGACCTTGAAATACGCACCGGGCGCCGCGTCGCTTTCGGGATAGGATTCATACACCTTTTTCCAAGCCTCCACGGCCTTCTCCCGCTGGTTCACCGTCGCGAATGCCGTGCCGAGGAGATACTGCGCCGTCGCCAGGTTGTCCTTGGTATTCACGCTGCTGCCGCCTTTGCCGCCGAACTTCGCGAGGAACGCCGTCAGTTCCGTGATCGCCTTCTGCGGATCCCTTGCGCCGAGGATCTGGCAGGACGCGAACCATGCGTCCTCCGCCTGCGGGTTGTTCGGGAATTTGTCGCGCAGCTTTTTGAAAGTGGCGAAGGCGGCGTCATACATCGCCACGTCCCCCTTTTCGCGTGCCTGCGCCTGCTGCACGCTGCCTTTCACGAAGAGCGTCTGCATTTCGACATCCGGTTTCGGATTGCTCGCGAGCAGCTTTTCCGAGAGGTCGAGCGCCTTCTTGAAGTCGTTCTTTTTCAGAGCCGTCGCGGTGAGGATCTGCATCGCCTCGGTCGTGAAGCGCCAGTCCTTGTAGTCCGCCTGTCCCTCGGCCACGACCTTCTCGGCCTGGTCTGCGTCGCCCTTTTCCACGAGCAGGTTTGCCACGAGCAGCGCGAGGTTGTCTCCGCTCGCGTTGCCTTTGAATTCCTTGCGGAATCCCTGATACGTCTCCACCGCCTTCGCCGTGTTCTTCTGCTCGGCATACGTCAGGCACAGCAGCGCGGCGATGGTCGCCTGCGCGTCCTTGTCCTTTTCAAAAAGTTCCTTCTGCGTGAGCAGGAGCCGCATCAGCGTCCGCGCCTCGTCCGTCTTGTGCAGGAAGAGAAAAATGCGCGCGATGGCCAGCCTCGCGGCGAGATACTGATCCTGCCCGTTCTTGAATTTCTCCCGCTTCTCCTCCTCGTAGCCGATGAGGTTTTCGTAGCGCGTCTTCATCGGAAGATAGTCGGGCGTCCCTTTGGGCAGCAGGCCGATCTGCTGTTCGAGCGCCTTGATTTTCGCCGTCTGCGCCTCGACGACCTCCTCGACGCTGCGCACCGCGCGGAATGCCTCCAGCGAGGCCTTCAGCCGGTCGGCCTGCTTCTTCTTCCCCGGCTCATCCTCCGTATTCACGTGCTGGCTGCGCGTGAGCTGCATCTGGCCGACGAAGAACACCGCCTCGTTCATCAGCGCGACATCGCCGCTTTTCTGATATGCCTGCGTCAGCGACGGCTCCGCATTGTCAAAAATCCCCATCGCCCTCTTCACATCCTCGGGCGTCGCCTCCTTCCCGCCCTTCGGCTGCAGGAGCGCATTGCCCTGGATGAAGAACGTCTTCCCGATCCACATCAGCGACTCCCACGCGTATGGGCTGGTCGCGATGCGCGCCACGGCTGCGAAGCCCTTCAAAGCCTCGTCGTAATTCTCCGACTGCAGCAGCAGCGTGGCCCGGAGGAACTGCGCGCTGTCTATGTCGCGGCTCTTCGGAAAGGTTTCCAAGAACGAGGTGTATTCCTTGATGCCCTCATCGAAAATTTTCTTCTGCGCGTCCTTCTGCGGCGGGGTTTCGCCGGGCATCTTCGAGGCCTTCAGCGTGAGCGACTTTGCCACGAGCAGTTGCGCCATCTCGCGGGCGGAAGCGTCGATTTTCGGATTCGTGATCAGTTCCCGCAGATGCCTGATCGCGTCATCATACAGCCCCTCCTGCACGCGGGCGACCGCGAGGCGGAATTTCGCATCGAGCGACCGCGGCGAGAGCATCTTGTATTTCGCCAGGAATTTGTCGAACGCATCGGCGGCCTCCTTGAACTTTCCTTCGGTGAAAAGTTTTTCCGCTGCGTTGTATTCCTGTGTGTCCGGGCCGGCCTGCTGCGGCGGTGGTGCCTGCGCGCGCAACACCGGCGGCGCGATGAAGCCTGCGAGCAGCGTGATGGAGGCGACGGCGAGCCTTCCGGCTCTGGAGACATTCGGGGCTTTCATAGATCTGGGTGAGGACTGCGGGCGCACCCTACAAAAGCACACCCGCCGCGCCATCGAAAACAGTGAAAAATTCGCCGCGTGGTGACTTTCGCCGCACGGGTGTGGAACTGATCCGATTGCAAATGAGTCTTGAGTCGAGTCCCTCACACGCGGAAGTGTCGCCGCTTGCCGCCCGAAACCACAGCCGACTCCACCGCACCCGTCGCCGTGACTTTTGCACGGCCCGAGGAGAGCGGCGCATTCCGGCGAAAGCTCGGCAGCCTGCGCAAAGGCCGCTGTGGCGCGCTCCCCGCATGGCGCGGAAGCATGGGGAAAATCGCGGTGACTGTGATTCACCACGGCATCGGTCCCGCATCCGCAGGCAGCGCGATCCGCGAACTGCTCTCGCACGAAAAGCCGTGCAAGGTGATCAGCGCGGGATTCGCCGGCGGCCTCGATCCCGCGCTGCAAGTCGGGGACACGCTCACTGCGGATTTTGCCAACGCGAAGATCCTTTCCCGCGCAATGCCCATCGAGACACCCGCGGAAAAAATCGCCGCCTTCCGCGAGACCGGCGCACGGCTCGTGGACATGGAGACCGCCGCGCTCGCCGCAGTGTGCGCGAGCGCAGGCGTGCCGCTCGTCTCCGTGCGCGCGGTGAGCGATTCCGCGGATCAGTTTCTCCCGGTGCCGTTCGAGGCGTGGTTCGACATGCGTCGCCAGCGTGCGCGACCTCTCGCACTCGTCCTTCACCTGCTCCGCCACCCCTCGCACATCGCGCCGTTCGCGCGCTTCATCTCGCGGCTGCCCCGCGTCGCAGATGCGCTGGCGCTCGCGATCGTCGAAGCATTGCGCTGATTCGTCATTGCCTCGCGCGGCGTCATTCGCCATTCGGCATGCGTCCATGGCGCTCCTGCTTTACCGCCTGCTGTTCCCGTTCGCATTTCTCGTGGCGCTGCCCTTTTACGCGCTGCGCCTCGTGCGCCGTGAACGTGGCCGCGCATCGCAGCAGAAGCCGCCCGGCTACGGCATCGGTCTCGGCCAGCGCTTTGGCAGCTACGATGCAAAAACGCTCGCCCGCCTCGCGCAGCAGCCCGCGCCGATCTGGATCTGCTCCATCAGCGTCGGCGAGACGCTCGTCGCGCTCAAAATCGCCCGCGCCATCCGGGCCCGCGATCCGCAGACGCGCGTCGTCCTCTCCGTGACGACGAGCACCGGATACGAGATGCTGCTGCGCGAAGCCGCCGCGCTCGACTGGCTCATGCCGCTCTACAATCCGATTGATTTCACCTTCGCCGCACGCGCCGCCGTTGCCGCGATCCAGCCACGCGCATTCGTGCTCATCGAGGGCGGCATCTGGCCGAATCTCCTCTCCGCCGCACGCGCCGCAGGCATCCGTATCATCCTCGCAGGCGCGCGCCTTTCCCCGCGCAGCGAACGCCGCTGGCGGCGCTTCAGCGGAATCGCGCGCGCGGTGTGGGATCTCTTCGACATCGTCTGCGTGCCTGAGGCCGACGACGTCGCGCGCTTTGAATCCATCGGCGTCCCGCGTGGTCGCATCCGCCATACCGGCAGCGTGAAATTCGACAATGCGGCAAAGGGCGCGTCATCGCGTGAGGCGGAGTTCCGCGCGCTCGTGGCACCACTTGGATTCTCCGGCCCGCTCATCATCGGCGGCAGCACGTGGGAACCCGAGGAGCACGCGCTCGCCAATGCCTTCAAAAAGCTGCGCGAAGAATTTCCAACGCTGCGGCTCATCCTCGTCCCGCGCCACGTCGAGCGCGCCCCAGCGATCACCGACGAACTCACGCGCGCCGGTCTTAGCGTCGCTTTGCGGAGCAAATTGACATCGAGCAGTAGGCTCGCATCGCACGGTGAGGCCGATGTGCTCCTCGTGGATACGACCGGCGAACTGCGCCACTGGTACGCGCTCGCGACCGTCGTCTTCGTCGGGAAAAGCCTGCCCGGCATTGCCGAAATCGGCGGGCAAAACGCCGGCGAGCCCGCCGCGCTCGGCCTGCCCGTGGTCTTCGGCCCCCACATGGAAAACTTCGCCCCGCTCGTCGCGCACCTTTTGAAAGAAAACGCCGCCGTGCAGCTCGCTGTGGCATCCGAATTGCCCGCCGCACTCCGCGCACTGCTCGCCGATTCGGAAAAATGCGCGGCCATCGGCAGCCGTGCGCGCGCCGCGCTCGCAGTTCACCAAGGCGCGTCCGACCGCACCGCGGAGTGCATCCTCGGCTGACGGGAGGATTACGGCCATCCGCGCATCCCGCTGAAAATTGCTTTTCCCTTTTCGCGCAGGTGCGCTTTGTTCTCACTCCTGCCTATGGCCAACACCATCACCAGTCCCGTCTTCGTCGTCCGCGACAACATCGACACGGACCAGATCATCCCCGCGCAATACCTCACGCTCGTGCCGACCAAGCCCGACGAATACGAGAAGCTCGGCAGCTACGCGCTCATCGGCCTGTCCGACCAGGACTACCCGGTGAAATTCGTCCCCGCAGGCACGACCAAGACGCCGTATAAAATCGTCATCGGCGGAAAAAATTTCGGCTGCGGCAGTTCCCGCGAACACGCCCCCATCGCCCTCGGGGCTGCCGGCTGTGATGCCGTGATCGCCGATTCCTTCGCGCGCATCTTTTTCCGCAACTGCGTCGCCACCGGCGAACTCTACCCGTACGACGCCAGCGAACGTCTCTGCGAAAAAATCAAGACCGGCGACATCGGCACCCTCGATCTCGATTCCGACACGCTCACCGTGAACGGCACGACCTACCCGCTCAAGCCGCTCGGCGAAGTGCGCCCCGTCATTGATGCCGGCGGCGTCTTCGACTACGCACGCCAGACGGGAATGCTCCCCGCGCAGAAGTAGGCGCCGCCCGCCGGCTGAACGCGGAACTCCAAACGCACGCGCGAATTCGGTCTTGAATCCGTGCCGCGATGCCGCCAGATTGAATGAGCAATGCGGGTATAGCTTAGTGGTAAAGTTCCAGTCTTCCAAACTGGCCAGGAGGGTTCGATTCCCTCTACCCGCTCCACTTTCGCTCGGCGCAGCGAACCGCGAATCCGCCGCCTGCTCAGCGGGAATGGCCGGGCGCTTCCGCCTTTCGCACGAATTTCTGCACGCGTTTGCCTTTGCCTTCCGCGACATAGACTGAGCCGTCGCGCGCCACGGCGATGTCGTGGCCCATCTGGAATTGCCCCGGCGCTTTTCCGAAAGACCCGAAGGTATCCACGACAACTCCCTCGGCATCGAGTTTCACCACCTTCGCGTGATCCAGGTTGTCGGCGGATTGATCGCCGCCATCGATGATGAAAACATGCCCGTCCGCGCCGACGCTGACGCCGTACGGCCGTCCAATGTGCGGGCCTTTCCACTCGGCGAGAAATTTCCCCTGTGCGTCGAAGACCTGCACGCGCGAGTTGCTGCGGTCGCACACAAAGACGCGGCCCCGCGCATCCACCGCGATGCCGTGCGGGAGATTGAATTTCCCCGGCTCGCTGCCCTTGCCGCCCCATTCGGATTCGTAGCGGCCTGCGGCGTCGAATTTCACCACGCGCGTATTTTTGTAGCCATCGCTCACGTAAAACGAGCCATCCGGCAGCACGGCGACATCGGTCGGGAGATTGAAATGCGTCCTGTCTGAGCCTGGCCTGCAGCGCTCGCCGAGCGTCAGCAAAAGGCGGCCGTCGTGCGTGAACTTGAACACCTGATGACGCCCGACATCGGTGAGCCACACGTTGTCCTCACCGTCGAGCGTGAGCCCGTGCGGCATGATGAATTCGCCCGCGCCCCACGCTGTGATCTGCTTTCCGCTGGTGCCATCGAAGACACTGATCGTCGGCTCGGAAATCGGATCTTCTGGGAAGGGCGTGCTCCACGAGCGTGCATTGCGATGGAAGACAAAGACGTTCCCGTGCGAATCGACTCCGACACCTGCGCACAGGCCGAGCGACTTGCCCTCGAGCGCGGGCCAGTCGCGCACGACTTCGTATCGCGGCCCGGCAGCGCGCGCGGCAGCCAGCGGAATGAGCAGCAATGCTGCGATGGCGGGGAAGGGGAGTCTCATGGATGGGCTTTGTAAGTTCTTCAAAAACGGACGTGGCGGGCCTGAACGTTTGTGCCCCTATTGGAAGCGAAACGCGAACACGTCCGCATCTTTCAGCACCCAGCGCAGGCGAATCGGCTTCCCGGCGAGTGATGAAACATCGGCCGCGCCTTTCCAGGTGACGACGCGGTCCAGGCTGTCGCCGGTGATCGTCTGGCAGTCTGCGATCGTGAAGCCGGGCACTGGCTGGCCGCCCGCATCCTGAATCTCCACGGTCACGGAGCCAGCAGCGCCGGTCGAGAGATTGAGGCGCAGATCCTTGCCGGTGAAAGTGAGAGGCTTCGTGATCATCTCGCCGGCTGCGTAGTCCGCGTGCAGCGACGCAAAGCCATCGAGCCGCAGCGTGAAGCGCTGGAGCTGCGCCGAGGTCTGGCCGTAGTGCTGCTCGACGAACATCGAGAGTTCCGCCGCGCCGGTCTGCACGAGGCCACATGCGGGATAATTGGATCGGCTGGTCCAATTCCGGAAATCCAGTCCGGGCCGCACGAAGCCTTCCATGAAAGTGCGATCGTATTTCGTGCTGCCCGCGCGGCTCGTCATGAGCACGGCCTCCGAGCAGTCCTGGATCAGCGCGGCGTATTTTTTCGTGTCGTCGGCGACTTGCGCCTTTTGTTCTGCATCGAGCACGGCCTTGCCTTGCATGAAGCGCGCGGCCGTCGAGATGTAGAGGTGCGGTGCGCGAAAATACGGCTGGGTCTGGCTGATGTAGATGTGATCGAACAGCGGCTGATCGCTCGTCATCGGCGTGGCGTCGCTCCAGTGGATGAAGTCCTTGCTCGTCGCGCGGCTCACCCAGCGAACGCCTTTCGGCTGCCACGTCTTTTCATCCGTGCCGCCGCCGGTGAAGATGCGGAAATACGCCACGTAGCACTGCTCGGCCTCGGACCAGAATGAGACATTCTGCGAATCAAACGCGCCTTTCGTAATGACCGGCGCGTCCTGCATTTTCCGCCAATGAATGCCGTCGCCGGATGCGAACGCACTGAGCCCGCCGAACTTTCCGCCGAGGCCCGCGAGCGTCTTGTAATGCTCGTCCGCAGGCACGCCTGCACGCCGGTCGAGGAAAGGCGCGAAGTTGTGCGTGAAGGGCGGCATGTTCGCGAGCATCACGTTGTTGTCCTTGCTGCCGTCAATCGCGTGCAGGCCGAGCTTTGGCCGCGTCCAGCGGATGCCGTCTGCGGACTCCGCATAGCAGGTGCATTCGCCAGTCGTGCCGTCGGCGAAGCCGGTGTTGCCGCGATAATACATGCGGAATTTTTTCGCCGCCTCGTCGTGAATCACCGTGATGTAGGCGCTGAAGCGGCCTTCCCAAGGCTGATCAAATTTCAGCGCCACGCCCGCGGGCTGCGGCGAATGCATGCGCAGCGACGCGCCCGACAATTTTTCGATGAGCACTTTGTCCGTGAAAAGTTCGCGGCGCGAACCGATGGAGATGGGCTCTTCAGCGCGGGTGATGATGACGGCAAAAAGGAGGACGACGAGGGAGCGGAGCATGGCGGGAGGAAGTGTTGAAGGTTCAATCCGCAGGCGCGATCATCGCTGGGGAAAAACGCGGGGCGAATGGATCATTCACCAATCGAGAGGCAGGCCGCTCGGGACTTTCACCGGCGTGCCCCGATCGTAATCGTCGTCGTTCAGCATTTCGAGGAATGCCGTGAGATCAGGGATGTCAGCCGTTTTCAGATCGAGATGCTTTAGCAGCGGATCGAGCGCGGGATGTGCGGTTGTGTCGGCACCGTCGAGCACCTCACTCGCGATGTCCGAAAGCTGTTCGTAGAATGCGAGCGCCTCATCGAGCGTGCGTACGCCGCCGTGGTGCATGTAGGGCGCGGTGTGGCGGAGATTGCGCAGGGTCGGCGTGCGAAATTCGCGGCGTCCGTCGGGGGTGGAATCGCCCGCGCCGATGAAGTGCAGCTTGAAGTCTGAAAACATCGGCCCGCCGTGGCAGTGGATGCATCCGGCGGTTTCAAAAACGCGAAGGCCGTGCTGCTGCTGCACCGTGAGCGCCGGGCCTGTGCCGCGGAGGTGGCGATCGAATGGCGAGTCGCCGGCGATCAGCGAGCGCTCGAATGACGCGACGGCCTTGGCGAGATTGCCGGAGGTGACTGCGTCCTGCGGCTGGGAAAATGCGTCGGCGAAAAGCGTGCGGTATTCCGCGATCTGCCGCACGCGATCCGCCGCATCGGTGACAGCGTCCTTTTCTGCGGAGCGCGCCCCGCGCATCTCGTCGCGCGAACGGATGGGATGGAGCACCTGCGATTCCAAGCCTTGCGCGCGCGAATCCCAGAACATCGGCGCGCATTTCGGATCGTGCGGCTGGCCTGCGACGATGCCGTTGAAGCCGACGTTCAGCAGCGAGGGCACGTTGCGCAGGAGCGGCGCGGCATCCGTTTTTACCGCGAGCATTCGCGCGGGCCCGATGCCGTGGCCGCCGACGCCGAGCGGTGTCGCGCGCCCGTCGGCCCAGCCGAATTTCGGATGATGGCAGGTGGCGCATGCGACGGTCTGTGTCGCGGACAAAATCGGATCGAAGAACAGCAGGCGACCGAGGCGAATCTTCGCGGGAGTGGAAGGATTGTCCGCGGGATCGGGCGCGCTCGCGGGCAGTGCGTCGAGCCGCATCTCGGCGGGCACGCCGGCCTCCGCGTGAGCAGTGCATGCCGTGAGCAGCACTGCGAGCAGCGCGGCACGGAGACGGGGGGATTTCATGCGGAGGCAATTCTGCGGCGTGTATTCCATTGCAGCAACTCCGCGCTTTTTGTCGAATCAGCGGTGCCCGCGTCGGGCATTACCTCCATGAACACGATCCGCCTCCTGCTGTGCAGCCTGCTGCTTTCACTCCACACCTTTGCCGATGACGGACCGCCGCTTTTCATCGAGGGCTACGCGGGAAATCTCAGCATCGCGCCGGGCGAGGAGCTTGCGTTTCATGTCTCGACGAGCGCGCCGAAATTCGCGGTCGAGATCGTCCGCTGGGGCGCAAAGAACGAAATCGTGTGGAGCAAAAAGGATCTGCCGGGACTGGCGCACCCGGTGCCGGAGGATGCTGCGGCGATGGGCTGCCGCTGGCCGGAGTCGCTTCGCGTGCCTGTCGGCAAAGAGTGGAAGAGCGGCTACTATACGGCGCGGTTTTCGATCGAGGATCGCGGAGGAAAGTGGACGCATCGCGGCTGGCGCACGGCGGAAGGTGAGGCGTGCTTCGTCGTCCGCGCCGTTGAGCCGGGCACGCGTTCCAAAATCCTGCTGCAACTTTGCACGAACACCTATAACGCGTACACGAACTGGGGCGGCTCGAGCGTGTATGCCTATAACAGCCTCGCAAAAAATCAGGGCAGCCGCGTGTCTTTCGAGCGTCCGCTCAGCCCGCAGTTTTCGCGATGGGAGCTGCCTTTCGTGCAGTGGTGCGAGCGCAACGGCATCGCGCTCGACTACGCGACGAATGCGGATCTCGAATTCCGGCCCGCGCTTTTGAAAAACTACCGGCTCGTGCTGAGCGTGGGCCACGACGAGTATTGGAGCGCGCCGATGCGCGACCATCTCGAGGCGTTCATCGCGCAGGGCGGCAACGTCGCGTTTTTCAGCGGCAACTCCGTGTGCTGGCAGATCCGCAGCGAGGACGAAGGGCGCGCGTTCACCTGCTGGAAGCAGCACTACATGGCCGATCCGGTTTTTCAGACACGTGATTTCAAGACGCTCTCGACGGCATGGAGCCACCACCTCGTCGCGCGTCCGGAAAACCAGCTCACCGGCGTCGGCTTTCTCTGGGGCGGCTATCGGCACAGCCACGGGCAGTTCATCGGCGAGCCTGCGGAATACACCGTGCACCAGCCGGCGCACTGGGTCTTCGAGGGCACAGATTTGAAGCGCGGGGAAAAGTTCGGCGCGCACGATTCCATCGTCGGCTACGAGACGGACGGCTGCGAGCTGGAGTGGCGCGACGGGCTTCCATTCGCGACACATCGGGATGGCACGCCCGAGACTTTCACCGTGCTCGGCACGTGTCCGGTGCGGTGGCACCCGGATGATTGCGAGTGGTACGAGCGATGGGAAAAGGGACGCACGGGCGCGGCATGCATGGGCATCTATGTGCGCGGTGGCACGGTCTTCACCGCGGCGACGACCGACTGGGCGCTCGGCCTGCGCGGCGGCGACAAGACAGTCGAGCGCATCACGCGCAATGTGATCGACCGTCTCTCGCGCTGATCGCGCCGCACCGAAATCGAGCGAAGTAATTTCCCTTTTTCGCAGGGAGCCCCATAGTGCGGGGCTATGCCATTTCGCCAACTCGGCCTCGGAGACAGAATTTTTCAAGCCATCCAGGAAGCAGGATACACGGAGCCCACGCCGATCCAGTCGGCGGCGATTCCGCTCGTGCTCGCGGGGGGTGACCTCATCGGCATCGCACAGACCGGCACGGGAAAGACGGCGGCTTTCACACTGCCGATTCTCGCGCGCATGGCTTGCATGATCAATGATGGCGGGCCGCGCCGCACGCGCACGCTCATCCTCGCGCCGACGCGCGAGCTCGTCGTGCAGATCGAGGAAAATGTGCGCGCCTACGCGAAGCATCTGCCGCTCACGATGGCGACGGTCTTTGGCGGCGTGGGCGAGAATCCGCAGATCAAGGCGCTGCGCTCGGGTGCGGACATCATCATCGCGTGTCCGGGTCGGTTGCTCGATCTCATGGATCGGCGCAATGGTGATTTTTCCGGGCTGCAACATCTCGTGCTCGATGAGGCGGACCGGATGCTGGACATGGGCTTCCTGCCGAGCATCCGCCGCGTGATCCGCGCGCTGCCGCAGAAGAGGCAGACGCTCATGTTCTCCGCGACGCTGTCGCGGGAGATCGAGGCGCTCACGCACGAGTTCCAGCACAGCCCGAAGACGGTGCAGATCGGCCGCCGCTCGAATCCCGCGGAGACGGTGACGCAGTTCGTGTACGAAGTGCCGGGGCACCTGAAGCCGGTGCTGCTCACGCATCTCTTGCAGAATGAGAAGATGGACAGCGTGCTCATTTTCTCCCGCACCAAGCACGGCGCGGACAAGATCGCGAAGCGGCTCGAGATCGCGGGCATCAAGTGCGGCACGCTGCACTCGAACCGCTCGCAGAATCAGCGGCTGAAGGCGCTGAATGAATTCAAGGCCGGCACCGTGCGCGTGCTCGTGGCGACGGACATCGCGGCGCGCGGCATCGACGTGGACGGCATCTCGCACGTCGTGAATTACGATTTTCCGATGCACTCGGAGGACTACGTGCATCGCATCGGCCGCACGGGCCGCGCGAACCAAATTGGCGACGCGATCAGCTTTGTGAGTTCGGACGACTACGGTTCGCTGAAGTCGCTGGAGCGTTTCATTGGCCGCGGCATCGTCCGGAAAAAGGCGGAGGGTTTTGACTACAACCAGCCTGCGCCCCCGCGTCTCCCGGAAGCTCCGCGCGGGCCGCGTGGTGGTGGTGGACGTCCGCAGGGTGGAGGAAATCGCGGAGGTGGAGGGGGGCAGCAACAGCGCCGCGGGCAGGGTGGTGGTGGAGGCGGTGGCGGACGACGCGATGATCGCGGGCAGGTCGGCTACCGTTTTCGCTGATCGTGGCGGCGCGGAAACAAAGTCTTCATTTGCCTCCCCTGTGCGCGGCGCTTTTTTGCGCGCGGATGAAGCGACTGATGGCCAGTGCCCTCGTGATTTTTTCCGCGGCGTGCCTGCATGCGGCCCCGGACGACGTGAGCGCATTGCTGGAGAAAATCCGCGACGAGCACGACGTGCCGGCGCTCGCGGCCGCGGTGATGGACGAGGGGAAAATCGTCGCGCTCGGTGCGACCGGAATGCGCAGTGCATCGCGCGTGGTGCCGGTGACCATCGACGACAAGTGGAACCTCGCCTCCTGCACCAAGAGCATGACGGCGAGCCTCGCGGCGATGCTCGTCGAGGACGGGCTGATCCATTGGAAAACCACGCTCGGCGAAATTTTCCCCGATGAGATCGAGGAGATGGATCACGCATGGCGCGAGGTGACGCTGGAGCAGCTCCTCGTGCATCGCGGCGGCGCGCCGCACGAGCCGCCGAAGGATCTGTATGCCGCGGCGCTGAAGCAGGAAGGCGAGCCGCTGCTGCAGCGCTGGGAATTCGTCACCGGCCTGCTCCGCCGCCCGCCTGCGAAGCCGCCGGGCACGCACTGGATCTACAGCGACTGCGGCTATGCGATCGCGGGCGCGATGCTGGAGCGAGCCGCCGGCGAGCCGTGGGAGGAGCTGATCCAGCGCCGTCTTTTCAAGCCGCTCCGGCTGAAGAGCGCGGGCTTCGGCGCGCCGGCCACGCGCAGCAAACTGGATCAGCCGTGGGGGCACCACGGCTACGAGCCGCCCTTCAAGCCCGTCCCGCCGGGGCCGGATGCGGACTACCCTCCGGCGCTCGCCCCTGCGGCCACGGTCCACATGAGCATCTCGGATTTTGTGCGCTACGCGCAATGGCACGTGGCCGGGGATCGCGGGGAGGGGACGCTGCTGAAGCCCGAGTCCTTCCGGAAACTTCACACACCGCCCGATGGCCAGGAATACGCGATGGGCTGGGCGGTGACGAAACGCCGCTGGGCCGGCGGCACCGCGCTCATGCACAGCGGCGACAACACGATGTTCTACGCCGTGATGTGGCTCGGCCCGCGGGAGAACACCTGCTTCGTCGCGGCATGCAATGCGGATTGCACGGAAGCCTCTGAGGCGTGCGATGAAGCCGTGCGCATGCTCATCAATAAATACTGAGCGCGCTTCCCCAAGGCTCCGGTACGCGCTACTCCTGAACCATCACCCCCGAAAAATGGGACTCATCACCCGGACCTACGACATCCTCACGCGGCTCGCCGTCGGCAACGGTGCGCTCGTCTATCGCGCCGTGGACAAGGCCACGCACCGGCAGGTCGTGCTGAAGCTCCTCGTGCAGGATGAAAATGTGGATCACCGCTTTCATCTCGATCCGCTGCTCACCGATGCGCCCCGGCTGAAGCTGATCACCGGCGCGCACGTCTGCCAGCTCCTCGACGTGATCGTGGATGAGGACGACGGCCCCGCCCTTGTCTATGAATTTGCACAGGGCATGAACGGCGCCGAGCTGCCTGCGAAACGGAAGCTGGAGGCCGCGCAGGTGATCGATGTGGCCGCGCAGTTCATCAGCGCGCTGCGTTCCGGCGAGCGGCAGAAATGCCCGCACGGCGATCTGAAGCCGTCGAACCTCATCTTCATGGACCTCGCGGAAGGGCGGCCCTTCACGCTCGTGCTCGACTGGGCGCTCACCGCGTACCGCCCTGTGGTCGCCGATGACACGCTGCCCTACCTCGCGCCGGAGCGGCTCAGCGGCGCCGTCGCATCGCATCGCGCGGATCTTTTTTCCGCGGGAGCGACGCTCTTCTTTCTCTGCACGGACAAGGCGCTCATCGCAGCGAAGACACGCACGGAGGCAGAGGCCGCGTGGAAGACGGTGAACCCCGCCGTGCTCGTGGATCTGCGCCCGGATCTGCCTGCGAAATTTGTGCAGTGGCTTTGCAGCCTGCTCGCACTTGATCTCGAAAAACGGCCCGAGTCCGCGGTGGATGCGCTCGCTTCCCTCGCGGCGCTGAACCCGCCTTCCGCGCCCGTGCCGCCCGAATCGTTCCGCGCGCGTCCGGCACTTCCGCGTCTGACACTGCCGATTGCCTCGGGCATCGCGAAGCCGCCGGAAAGCGCAAAGCCGATCTCCGCGATCCGAAAGCCGCCGCCAGCCTCCAGCGGCATTTCCAATCAGGCTGCTGCCGCAAAGCCCGCTGCAAAATCTGCTCCGGCTCCTGCGGGCAAATCGCATACCGCGCTCATTTTGACGATGTGCGGACTTCTCATGGCGCTAGTCGGAGGCAGCGTGTGGCTCCTGTTCTTCCGAAACACGGCGGCGACGAAGTACGCCGGAGACGATGATGACCAGAGGCAGGTGTCCAAAGCCGTGGGACGGGCACCCGCAGAGTCGGTCGGCCCCAAGATCGGAAAGACAAATACCCCGGTTCCTTTTCCTTCTGCGACGCCTGCGCCGGCGAAAAAGCAGGATGCGTCTGCAAAGCAGCGCAAGCCCAAGGCCACCCCGAAGCCTGCGATACGGAATCCCCAGCCGCCGCCCGAAGAGGCTACACCGGATGCGTCGGTGCCGCAGCCTGCGGCAAAATGATCCGCCATTCACCCGGCGCAAGCCCGTCCGCGGTGAAGTCTCCGAATCGGCTGCGGTGAAGCCTCGTGACCGGGCAGCCCTGGCTCGCGAACATCCGCTTCACCTGGTGGTAGCGTCCCTCGATGATCTCCAGCCTCGCCTCGCGCGGCCCGAGCACTTCGATGCGTGCGGGAAGGCACGGCTTGTCCTCGCCTTCGAGCATCAGCTTTCCGCTCGCGAAGACCTCCGCAATGTCGGCGGGCAAATCTTCCGCAACGGTGATCTCGTAGATTTTCGCCACCTTGTGCTTCGGCGAAGTCCAGCGGTGCACGAGTTCGCCGTCGTCCGTCACGAGCAGCACGCCGGTCACGTCCTTGTCGAGCCGGCCGATGCTCGTCACGATCGGATTACGCGCGAGCCAGCGCGGCGGCAGCAGATCATAAATGGTCGCGCCTTCTTCCGTGTCGTGCGAGCACACGCAGCCCGCGGGCTTGTGCAGCAGCGCGAGGATGCCATGCGGATGCTCCACGGGCGCGCCGTCCACGAGCACATTCGCGGGCGCGGCCTTGTCCGATGGCGATTTTGCCACCGCTCCGCCGACGAGTACGCGGCCCGCCTTCACCCACGCGCGCGCCTCGCTGCGTGAGCAGTAGCCGAAGCGCGAGAGCAGCGCGTCGAGTCGGAGCAGCGCACTCACACGCGCTCTTTGAAAGGGTCGAAGCCGAGCTCGAAGAAGTTCGCCGAATTTTCCATCACATGGATGAGCGAGCCGATGAATGTCTCCCACTCCTGGTCATTCGTGAACTGCGTATCCCACGCGACGAAGACGCAGTTCGGCGCGGCGTTCGACAGCTCGATGAGCACGCGGATGTCCTTTTCCCAGTCGGGAATCTTCACATAGCCGAGCGCGCAAGGCCGGTGGACGAGCGCATTGTGCGAGAACTGATCGAGCCATTTGTCGCGCTCCTCCAGGGTGTCGAACCTCGCATGCACATGCGTGGAGAGATGCGACACGGTCTTCTTGTCGAAGTCCATCAGGTTGTAAAATCGCGTGAGCGTCTGCTGGATGATCGTCCAGTCGCCCGCCGTGCGCGCATTGCGGACGCCGAGCTTCACGCGCTCCGCGGTGCGGTTGAGCGTGCCATTGTCGCCGAAGAAGACGCCCTTCAATTCATAGTCGAAAAGGTCGTCCACTTTCCGCAGGTGGATCTGATCCGGGCGCAGCGAGAGGCCGATCTGCGTGTCGCATATTTTCGCGGCAAAATCGTCGAGCTTCGCGCTCTGGTAGCCGAGCGGCGCGGGGAACGGCACGTCAACGGCGACGCCAAAAATTTCAATCGGGAGTACTTCCATGGGGCGCGGAACGTAGCGGGAATGGCGCGGATGCAAATCCTGTTTTTCCCCTTCGACGCACCAGCCGCCTCACACAATCCCCGCTCCGCCGTCGCCCGTCAGCTCCCCGATCTCCGCCGCCAGCCGTGCCGCTTCCGTTTGCAGTCCCGCCAGTTCCGCATCGAGCGCGGCGATTCGCTTTGCCGCCACGGCATCGAGCAAGCCGGGCTGTTTCTCCACCAACTGCGCCAGCTCATACTCCGCGCTTTCGCGCAGGCGGTTCGTGGATTCGAGCACGCGGACGATCTCCAGCTCCAGACTCTCCCACAGCCGTTTCAACTGCGCGATCTGCTGGCCGTCGCGGAA
>JAYWEO010000109.1:0-12478 GCA_043779225.1 Prosthecobacter sp. | reverse complement strand
ATGGAGCGCCAGATGCTCGACCTCCGCACCGACGTGCAGCACTTGCAGTCGCGCACTTTCACAGAGCTCGCCGAGGCGCATGCCACGGTCGTCGCGCAGTTCCGCGCACTGCTGCCGAAGCTCGCCACCGAGGCCGCATCGCGCGTGCTCGCCGGTGCGCTGCTTTCACAGGACACGGTGCTCGGGATCGTCGGCGAGATGCTTCAGAATATCGAGCCCGGCAGCCCGGACCTGGAGGTCCGTCTCGCGCCAGCCGATCTGGAACTCATCGCCGGGCATGAGTCGGATTTTCGCGAAAAGCATCCCGCGATTCTCTTCCGCGCCGACGGTGATCTGCAGCGCGGCGACTGCATTGTGCAAAGCCGCTTCGGCATGCTCGACGGGACGATCGCGACCAAGCTTCAGATCTGCAAGGAGGCGCTCCATGCCGCCTGAAATCCTCGAAGCACCGGAGGATCTGCTCGATGGCGAGACGCTCGTGGCAAACCTCCGCTCGCTGAATGTCGTGCGCCGCATCGGACGCGTCGCGCGAGTGGTCGGGCAGATCATCGAGTCGCACGGGCCGAATCTTGCACTCGGAGAAATCTGCCACATCCGCACGCACTCCGGCGATGCGCCGATTCAGGCGGAAGTCGTCGGCTTCCGCGATCATCTCATCCAGCTCATGCCGCTCGGCACGATGCCGCGTCTGCGTCCCGGCAGCGAAGTGGTCGCCGCGGATTCCGCATCGGCAGTGCCGATCGGAAAGGCGCTGTGCGGGCGTGTGCTCGACGGTCTCGGCAGGCCGATTGATGGCCGCGGGCCGCTGCCGGCTACGCATCATCGTTCGCTGCGCGGCACGCCGCCCGATCCGCTGAAGCGCAAACGGATCTCGGAACCATTTTCCACCGGCGTGCGCGCGGTGGATCTTTTCACGCCGGTCGGACGAGGACAGCGCATGGGTATTTTTGCAGGCAGTGGCGTGGGAAAATCCACGATGCTCGGGATGATGGCGCGCAATGCGGCGAGCGATGTGAATGTCATCGCGCTGATCGGTGAGCGTGGCCGCGAGCTGCGTGATTTCGTCGAGCGCGATCTCGGCCCCGAGGGACTCGCTCGCTCGGTGATCGTCTGCGCGACGTCCGATCAGCCGGCTCCGCTCCGGCTGCGCGCGGCGCTGCTGGCGACGGCCATCGCCGAGGACTTCCGCGATGCGGGCCGTGAAGTGCTTTTCATGATGGACTCGGTCACGCGCTTTGCGATGGCACAGCGCGAGATCGGCCTTGCCGTCGGAGAGCCGCCTAGCAGTCGCGGCTACACGCCGTCGGTCTTCGCGATGCTGCCGCAGCTCCTTGAGCGCACCGGTGCCAGCGAGCGCGGATCGATCACGGCATTCTATTCCGTGCTCGTCGAGGGCGACGACATGAACGAGCCGATCACCGATGCGGTGCGCGGCATCCTCGATGGCCATCTCGTGCTCAGCCGCGCGCTGGCGACGGCGAATCATTTCCCGGCGATTGATGTGCTCGAAAGCATCAGCCGTCTCGTGCGCGAACTCAGCTCAGCGGACGAGCTGGCCTGCGTGTCACAGGCCCGCGACCTCCTCGCGCTTTATCGGAAAAATGAGGATCTCATCACGCTCGGCACGTACGTGTCCGGTACGAACCCGCGGCTCGATCGTGCGATCAAACTGCACGAGCCGCTGATGCAACTGCTCCGCCAGAGCACGGACGAATCCGCGCCGCGTGCCGCCAGCATGCAGCAGCTCGCCACTCTTCTCCGCGCATGAAGCCTTTCGTCTTCCGTCTCGAATCCATCCTGCAATTGCGCGCACGCGAGGAGGCGCGCGCGCAGGAAATTTTCGAGCAGGCGATGCAGGCTGTGTCCCGTGCCGAGATCGATCTCAGTGCGGCGCGCGAGGAACTCAGCGGCATCGAGCAGGCCATCTCCGATCAGCGCGGCGGACGCGCGACGGGCAATGATTGTGTCGTCTTCCTGAATGCCGCGAGAGTCCGGCGCGAACTCTGCGAAAAGCTCGCGCTCCGTCTCGATGCCGTGCGCAGCGAAATGGAAAAGCAGCGCGCACTTTTCCAGGCGGCCCGGCGCAGGCACGAGGCGATGATCAAGCTCCGCGAACGCCACCGTCTCGCACACGCGGCCATCGAGCAGCGCCGTGAGGAGAATGCCATCTCCGACCTCATCATGTCGCGTCACGCGATGAATGCGCAGCTCGCACTTTCCCATGAACATGAACGCCAACCGTCACGCCGCAGCCCTGTGACCTTGCCATGAAAATGCTCACCTCACGCTGGGGGCTCGCGCTCATCGCCGCGATTTCCTACATTCTGACTTCGACGCTTGTGGTCCTGCAAGGCCTCCCGAAGCCCGGCCCGAAAATGGCCGATCCGACGGCCAAGCCGCCGCGCATCTGGAACTTCAAGACGGACGCCGTGGACGAGCTGATCACAGAGCTTCACGATGAGCGCGCGCGATTCGCCGAAGAGCAAAAGAGCATTGAGACGATGCGTTCGCAGATCAGCACCGAGCGCGCGGAACTCGAAAAGGTGCGCGATGAGATCAAGGCGCTGCGTGACGATCTGGATCTGCGGGTGGTGAAGATTCAGGAGACCGATCTGAAGAACATCAAGACGCTCGCCACGCAGTATTCCGCGATGAAGCCTGCGACGACGGTCACCATTTTCCAGGAGATGGAGGAGGACATGGTCGTACGGATTCTCGGCGTGATGAAGCCGGACCGCATCACTGCGATCCTCGAAGAGATGGCCAAGGTGCGAGAGAAGTCCGGCGAGGAGCCGACGCCGCGCCGCATCGTGCGCATCATGGACAAGCTCCGCCTGCTCCAGACGCCGAAAAAGGAAGCCTCCTAGGCAGACGCGGAAGCCGGGATGCGGGCCGGTCGCAACTCCGCAAGACGAGCCACAGAATATTCATGAACATCGCACCTTCACTCGATCCGACACCCATGCCCATGCGCGGCGAACGCAGTGCCGCTGGCGCAATTTCAGCAAAGGATGATGACACGAGGCCGTTCGCCGATTTGCTCGACAATGCTCCGGAGCATCCGGCGGATGGAACTCCCAAGCCCGCCGCAGCCAAGACGCCGCCACGCAAGCAGTCTGACGATGGAACTGATCCGTCGCTCGCGATCCGTCTGCCATTCATGTTGCCGCACGTTTCGCCGCCATCGCCTTTGCCGACGCCGGACATGTCTCAGGCGGCAAGTGCGAGTGGTGTGATGGACGGCGTGCCCGGCGCAGCCGTGCTGCCGACAGCGAATGCCGATTTTGCTGGCGGCAATGTCGTGTCCGAAAAATCCGCATCGGGAACATCACCCAAGGTGCAGTCGGATACGATCCCGACTCCGCAGGTTGCATCGCGCACTGCGGACTCGGCGGCAGATGTCGCTGGTGCTTCCGCCGTTTCATCCGCAGTCGCAAAGGTGGCATCTTCGGTCGCGCCTGGATCGCTCACGCAGCCGGTGCAGGCCGGACTTCCGGTCGCTGCCGCGTCGGCAGAAATTTCCCCTTCGACGGAGCAGGCTGTTGCAAGCTCGGTTTCAGCGCCGGTGGTTTCCGAACCGGAAAAAGGGATTTTACAGAGGCAATCGCAGGATGTCTCCGGCACGGCGAGCGCGGGGGAATCCGGTGGCACGACGGCTGCTATGCAGCGGGTCATCATGAAGGATCAATCTGCCGAACGCCAATCGAGGACCGCAGCAAATGTCGCGGTGATCTCGTCCGCGGCGGGAAAGCAGCGCGTGACTGGCAGTCTGGAAAAGTCTTCCGGAACGCGCGTGTCCGAATCTGTGCCGGGCATTCCCATGAATGCTGGCATCACTTTTGAACCAACGGCGGGCAGGGGATCGGTGAGCGAGGCGCTGGTGACGATGGAACCCACCGCCGCATCGGAAATCACGAGGCAGACTTTCGACCTCATCGAACGCGTCCGCGTGACCGACCGCGATCATGCCGAGGTGCGGATGCTCCTGAATGACGGGCAGGAGGTCACGGTGTCGATCCGTCTCGAACGCGGCGAATGGAAGCCTGTCTTCAAGACCGAATCCGAGGCGCTCTGCCGCGCGCTGGAGCAGAACTGGAATCGCGCGGTGCCGCAGCCTGGCTCGCAGCCCGTGAAGTTCGGGACGCCCGTTTTTGAATCGCAATCCGCGCAGTCGGACCTCGGTGGAAATGCGCAGCAGCAGTCGGAATCCGGCGGACGTGAGCGCCCGTTCAACCGTCGCGAACTGGAGCCCGCGTTTGAAAATGTCGTGCCATTTCCCGCCGCCGCGAAACCCGCGCGCGCGTCACACGCCTCACGCTTCTCAGAAGCCGCGGCAATGCAGGTTTACGCCTAGTATTTTATGAGCAGCATCCCAGGTCTCACCAGTATCACGCCAGCAGCCAGCAGTTTCCTCAGCGGGACTCCCGCATCCGCGCCGAGGCAGCAGCTCAATCAGGATGATTTCCTGAAGCTGCTCACCACGCAGCTCTCGAATCAAGACCCGTTAAAGCCGATGGATGACACGCAGTTCATCGCGCAGATGGCGCAGTTCAGCTCGCTCCAGCAGGCGACCACGCTCACGAAGGATTTCGAGGCATTCAGCAGCGCGCAGCAGATTTCCTCGGCGCAGAATCTTCTGTCGAGGACGGTATCGCTCACCTCGGACGACGCCGTGGTGACCGGACCGGTGAGCGAAGTGCGGATCAAAAATGGTGCGGCGCAGATCATCGTCAATGGCACGGCCTACGATCCCTCCACGGTGACGAGCATCACCAGTTCCACAGTCTCGAAGGCTGGCGCATAGCCACACGACAGGGACAACTTTCTCACAGTAAAAAAATCACAAGCAAAAGCAAAACTCAGCAACCCATCACGCCATGTCACTTACCAGCACACTCAATAGCGGAGTCAGCGCCCTGAGCGCATTTTCCGAGGGCATCCAGGTCCTCTCGAACAACATCGCGAACGTGAACACGACGGCCTTCAAGGGCTCGCGTTCGGAATACAGCGACAGCTTTTCCAACATCCTGCGGCAGGCCGCGCCCGCGCCGTCTTCCGGCAACGGATCGAATACTCCGGGCACGCAGATCGGCACGGGCGTGCAGGTCGCCTCGGTGACTGCGAATCACAATCAGGGCACGCTTTCTTCGACTGGAAAAAATACCGACATCGCCGTTTCGGGCGCGGGCTTTTTCCGAGTGCGCGATGTGGCGAACAATGTGGACTACGTGACGCGCGCAGGCGATTTCCGGCTCGATTCTTCGGGGTATCTCGTGACCAGCGAAGGATTCCGCGTGCAGGGACTTTCCGACGGTGCGGCGACGTATGTGGCGACATCCAACGGGGCCACGCCGCCGGTGCTGCAATTTGCGCAGACGGCGACCGCGCCCAGTGCGGTCGGCGACATCAGGATTGATTTCAATATCAGTGTCGGCAGTGGCATTACGAACAGCACCGGCGGGGCATTCACGGATGCTCAGGTGAATGTGGGCAAACCGACATTCCGCTCATTCACCGTGAGCGAATCGGGCGAGGTGATCATCGGTTTGTCCAACGGCGACAAGGTGACCCGCGGGCAGCTTCTGCTCCAGAATTTCAACGACGTGAGCGGCCTGACGAAGGCGGGCAACAATCTCTACACCGGGCTCGCCGCCGCAGGTCCCATCGGCGGCACGACGCTGACGGCGGCGAACAACACTCCGGGAACCAGCGGGCTTGGAAAAGTGGAGGTCGGCGCGCTGGAACTTTCGAACGTGGATCTGAGCAAGGAGATGACGGACATGATCGTCATCGAGCGCAGCTTCCAGGCGGCTTCGCGCGTCGTGACGGTCTCCGACCGGATGCTCGAGGAAATCGTGAATCTCAAACGCTAGCCGACACCAGCCATGGCCCACGAAGAAACACCAGCCGCCGACGGCGCGGCAGCCGCAGCGCCGGCGAAAGCGCCGAGCCCGTGGATGCCGATCATCGCGGTGATCGTGCTCATGCCGGCGATCTCTTTTGCCGCGACGCAATTCCTCATCCTGCCGCGCCTCCGCACTGTGCTGGCCGACAGCAAGTCGGCCGCGGGCGCAGGCAAGGAAGGCGAGCATGGCGCCAAGGGTGGCGAGCACGGAGCCAAAGCGGACGCACACGGCAGCAAGGGCGGCGAGCATGGAGGCAAAGGCGGGGCGGGTGAGAATGGAAAGTTTGCCTGCGACTTTGAGGGCGTCGTCGTGAACCTTTCGGGTTCCCTCGGCACGAAGTATCTCAAGACGAGCTTCACCTTCAACAGCTCGAACGCGAACCTGAAGAAGATCGTCGAGGAAAATAAAAAGCAGATGCTCGATGTGGCGATTAGCGTCCTCTCCTCGCGCAGCCTCGCCGACCTCGAGGCTCCGGGATCGAAGAATGTGATCCGCAATGATCTGATGGCGCACTTCAACGAGGCGCTGCACTCGGACCTGATCGAGCAGATTTTCTTCAGCGAATTTGTCATCCAATGAGCACCGAAGCCGCCCCCGCGGATTCCCAGACGGCAGCGCCCGCAGCGAACGGCACGGTGCGCATCTTTCTCAAGGATGGCCGCCGCGCGAATGTGGATGCGCGCAAAATCTCGGCGCATGATTTCCGCAGCCGCGGCGCGCTCTCGCAGGCGGACCTGCGGAATGTCGAGGGCCTCTGCCAGCGGTACGTGCGGAACCTCGCCGCGCGGCTCTCGATTTTCCTGAGGATGGAATGTGCGCTGAAGTTCGGCACGCTCACGAGTTCCGCTTTCTCGAAGTTCTGCGAGTCCATGCCTGCGACTTCGTGTGTGACGATGTTTGGCATCGAGCAGTTGCGCGGGGTGGGCATCCTGGACATGCGGCTGCCGCTCGCGCTCGCGATGGCCGACCGGCTCCTCGGCGGCAAGGGCCGCGCGCCTCTCGACGAGCGCCCGCTCACGGAGATCGAGATGGCGCTGATCGAGGATGTGATGCAGCTCATCCTCGGCGGATGGGCCGATATCTGGGCGGGCAAGGAACAGCGCCTCCAGCCGCGAATCATCGGCCACGAGACGAGCGGGCGATGCATCCAGACCGCGGCGGCCGATGATCAGTTCCTCGTGATGACGGTCGAGGTGACGATCGGCGAAGCCGCCAGCCAGTTCCAGGTGGGCGTCCCGGTCTCCATGATCGAATACTCCGTGCGCAAGCTGGAGCAGGCCCACGATCCGGGCAGCGAGGAAAAGCGCGCCAAGCCCGCGCAATGGCGCAAGCCGTACGCCGGAATCGCGGTGCCGATTTTTGCCGAATGGAAGGTCCGCGAGATGCCGCTCGGGGACACGCTGCGCTTCAGCAAGGGCGACATCATCGAGCTTCCCGGCGCACTCATCAATCACGCCCGCCTCCGGCTTTCCGAGGTCGAGACCTACGTCGGCACCGTGGGCATCCAGAACGGGCACGTCGCCGTGCAAATCACCGCCACCAGCAGCGAAGACTAGAAAAATTTCATGAACAACACTCTTCAGGAACAACGGCTCGACACAGTCCTCGGCGTCAAAGTGCAGCTCAGCGTGCGGCTCGGCTCGTGCCAGCTCATGATGCGCGACGTGCTGGAACTCGCCCCCGGCGCCGTCGTGCAGCTCGACCAGAAGGCCAGCGACAGCGTGGGCCTCTACATCAATGACAAGCTCATCGCCCGCGGCGAGGTCGTCGTGATCGAGGATAATTTCGGCATCAAAATCACCGAGCTGATCGGTGAGGAGGAGGCAAAACAGTGAGGCGTAAGTGGCTTGTGTGGATCGTTGTTTTCGCCGCACTGATTTCGATCGGGTGCGGTGCCGACGCACCAGCGGTTCCTGCTCTTGTTCCCGTAGCGACTCCTATCCCGCAGGCTGCTCCGCAGTCCGTGCCTCAGCTCGGCGGCAACTCGATGCAGATCGCCGCGTACCTTGGCGGGATGCTCGTGCTTTTCATCGGCGGTGCGTGGCTTCTGCGCAATGGCCTGCCGATGATGCAGAAGAACAAGGGGCCGCGGAAATTGAACGTCAGCGAGACGCGTGGCCTCGGCGGACGGCAGTTCCTCGTCGTCGCCGAATATGAAAATCGCAAGGTGCTCCTCGGAGTGTGCCCAGGGCGGATTGATTTCCTTTGCTCGCTGTCCTCGGCGGAGCCGGAATTTCCAAAGCTCTCGACGGAGAAGCCGGAATGAGCGTGGTGCGATTCATCGGACGCCGCTGGCGGTGGCTGCCGTGGCTCTTTGTGCTGCTCGTGCTGGCGACGCCTGCATTTGCGCAGATGCCGGACAAGTCCATGCCCGCGGTGAACATCTCCGTCGGCGGCGGCTCCGAGACGGGCAGCGTCTCCGCGGTGATCCAGATCGTGGTGGTGATGACTTTCCTCACGCTCGCACCGTCCATCATCATGCTGATGACGAGCTTCACGCGCATCGTCATCGTGCTCGGCTTTGTGCGCAGCGCCATCGGCGTGCAGTCCGCGCCGTCGAACCAGGTCATCGTCGGCCTCTCGCTTTTCCTCACGCTCTTCATCATGGCGCCGGTCGGCACGAAGATGAACGACGAGGCGCTGCAGCCGTACCTCGCGAAGACGATCACCACCGAGCAGGCGCTCGATCGCGCGTCGGCTCCGCTGCGGCAGTTCATGATGCGGCAGACGCGCGCGAATGAGATTGATTTTTTCCTCGGCCTCTCCGGCCGCGGCCCGACGAAGGCCGAGGAAGTCCCGCTCACCGTGCTCGCGCCCGCCTTCGTCGTGAGCGAGCTGCGCACGGCGTTCCAGATGGGCTTTCTCGTCTTCATTCCCTTCCTCGTGATCGATTTCCTTGTGGCCTCCACGTTGATGAGCATGGGCATGATGATGATGCCGCCGGTGATGATCTCGCTGCCATTCAAGCTGCTCCTCTTCGTGCTCGTGGACGGCTGGCACCTCGTCGTGCGTTCACTCGTGGAGAGTTTTGCCTTATGAACATCGAGCAAGCCATCGATGTCCTGCGCGGGCTCATCACCATGGTGCTGATGATCATCTCGCCCATCCTCATCGTCGCGGTCGTCGTCGGCCTCGTCGTGAGCATCATCCAGTCTGCGACCAGCATCCAGGAGCAGACGCTGTCCTTCGTGCCAAAGCTCATCGCCGTGGCGCTCGTGCTCGTGCTCGTCTCGCCGTGGATGCTGCGGAATCTGATGCAATTCACGACCAGCCATCTCACGCGGATGGCCGAAGTCGGGAGATGACGCAGGGCCACGCGCATGGCCACCGAGTTTCTGTTTCTGTGGATGATGGCGTTTGCCCGCGCGGGCGGCCTGGTCACGATGGTGCCCGTCTTTTCCGGCAAGAACATCCCCATGCCGGTGCGGCTCGCGATCGCGGCATTCCTCGGCTGGGTCGGCTTGCAAAATGTGCGCGGCATCACCGCCCCGCCGGCGGATGTCGTCGGGCTGATCCTTGCGCTCACGCATGAGCTGATCATCGGCCTGCTCATGGGCCTCGGAGTGCGTCTCATCTTCTTCGCCCTGGAAACGGCCGGGCAGATCATCGCGACGGAAATGGGCCTCGTCGTGAGTGCCCAGATCGATCCCGTGTCGCAAAACAGCTCCAGCCCCGTCGGCGTCGGACTCACCCTTTTCGGCACGCTGCTTTTCCTGATCTCCGGCGCGCATCACGCCGTGTTCGCCGCGTTCGCGCGATCCTTTGCGCTCATGCCGCCCGGCGTCATCGGCTTCAACCGCTCGGCGGGGGAAGTCTTCGTGCAGAGCACCGGCAGTATTTTCCTCCTCGCGGTGCAAATGGCCGCGCCGATCATGGCGCTGAATTTCGTCGTCACGCTGACCTTCGCAATCCTCAGCAAAGCCGCCTCTGGCGTAAACGCTTTCGCGGAGAGCTTTCCGGTGCGAATCGCCGCGGGCCTCACCTTGCTCGCCCTCGCGCTCGGGCTCACGGCACAACTCGTCCTGAGCGGTCTCCAGACTGCGCCGGAACTGATGCTCCGGCTGATTCCCTGAGCGGGTTGGAACTATCAGTCCGTCCCTCGTCCCACGTTGCGCGGGCTCCATGGCGGGGAGCAGGGTGCGCCGCCGCTCCAACTATTCTCGGCGGGACGCCGACTAACTTGTTGGAATGGGAGGAGTGGCTTGGCCGCGCCGGGTCTGGTTTGGTTGGTCTTAGTTAGTCCTGGGGCGGCTGGCGCAGCGGTTCGCGCACGCAGCCGGTGTGACAGCCGCGCGGGCGGGGAACGGGCGGGGTTGGGGCCGGGCGCGGCTTAGCAGGCAGCGTGACGCTCGAGGGAGCGGCGTTGGGCGAAGGCGGGGCCGCTCGCTCGCGCGGCGCGATGCCTGCACGGCGGGCGGTGCGCTGACAGTTACGCGGCGGGACGCCGCCACACTTAACGGCAGCGCGGTGGCTAGGCGCGGCGTTTCAAGGCAACCACGATGATCGCGATGAGGGCGGCGATTCCAACAACCCACGGCCACGCCGACGACTCGCGCTCAACCACTGGCGCGGGACTTTCAGCAACCTTTGCAACCGGCTTCGATGGCAATGGTGTCGCAGCCGGAAAGGGTGTTGATGGCGTTGGCGGTTGCGGATTTGGCGGCTTCGGCTTCGCGTCGGGCTGTGGGGCTTCAGGTTTCTTCCTCTCGGCGGCAAGATAATCAACGAGTTCAGATTGCTTCGCGTTGGGCTGAACCACCGAAGATATAGATTTGGCTGCCTCTTCGTAGGTCTGACGCGACGTGTTGACGCCGTGCTTTCGTGCGATGGCTTCATTTGTAAGAGCCACCTCGACGCCTTCGGAAGTTGCCATCAAGCAAATCACGTAGTCCTTCTCGATTGTTGGGCGATAAACTTCTCGCTCAATGCGCGCGATTGAACCGCGTACGTCAACGCGCGCCGCAGTTTCGACCGTTGGTTGTCCGTGAACCCGAATAAGCGCGTTCCGAGCTGCGAGAAGTGTCTCCGCTATTCTGCCGCTTGGATTCGATACCCAATCTATCGACGCCAATCTACCATCCGCGAATCCGTAAATAAAAGCGGATCCGTCCGACAATTCTTCCGCTACTCCTCCATTAAACGCTCCTCCGGCTAGACGCTCGTTTGGGAAAAGTTCCGTTGCGGAAGGGTGAGATATTGTAAAATCGGAAAATGGAGTTCCGAAAGCCAATGTGTTAGGTGCAAGCCACGGTAAAAGCTGTTCTACAGTGGCTGTAAACGCCCGCGGCGAAAGTAGAACTGTGAGCAAAAGCGCGAACAAAATCTTCATGGTGCGAATATCTTGGTGCGATCCGAATTTTTGAGGATGTGCCAGTGCGTATTGACGTTCGCATTAGGAGGAGTCCATGCCCACAAATCCCCCTTGTCGAACTTCGCCTCCATTTCATTGATTAGCTCCTCTGGAAACTTGAGTGGTGCTGTGTTGAAATACGCATCCCCAGCCGTGGCCCCAACGTCATTGTTGTGGAGATCCATCGTAGTGTTGCTTGCAAATGCAGCAGTAAAATACTGCCCGTGGAATTCGTTGGCGGTAGTAACGATTAGTGTTTTAGCCTTTCCTACTTGTTCAGCAGCAAATGCATTCCAACTGGAATGGCGAATTGCGTCTTGTCTCGTTCCGCCGGTTGCTCCATCCTGACCATAACGAATTGCCACTCGGTTCTGCATCTGTTTGCCCGAAGCACCGATCTTGATATACGCCAAACGGCCAACTAGATCTCTCAAGGGTTTGTCGGCATCCCAGTTTTGCGTCAAGTCTAGGCTGCCTGTATCCGGGACATTGACGTAAAGGTGATAGATGGATGCGCCGATCTGAAGATTGACGTGCTTTAGTCCAGGGGTCCACCACTGAACGTCAAAAATGGTTACATCAGTCTTCTCGGCTAGGCCATCGCCACTCCACTTTACAGTGCCGGCTGGAAGCTCGTGCCGCGTTAACATTCCCGCGATTGGTTCAGCGATTCCGAAGGTCGCTTGCTCCGCCGGCCACAGCGAAAAGAGGTCACCGAACGGCTGACCGTCATCGGGACGCGGCGGGGCATACATCGGAGCGCTGCCGTATGGGCCGTCCTCGTCCTGGAACGCCCTTACCTCCACCGGCAGGAGGCCCACTGTGTAGCTTCCATTACCTTCGTCCTCGGAGGGTATGATGGAATACTCCGGGCTCTCAGTTTGGGTCTTTTCCTTGGCCCAGGTGTGTATCGCGTGGATTCGTATCTGTGTGCTCTCATCCACATCTGTCGTCGTCGGGTCGTCGTCGGGCGTGAAGAATTCGCACCAGGTGATCTTTTGAGCCGCGGAGGGATTGGCTCGAACTCTATATTTGGCTTTGCCATATGAAAATGTTGATTCGCCCGCGCCCAGGTGACGGTAGGCCACGTCCGCGCCCATGGCGGCTTCCGTCCATACGGCAGGGTATGGCAGCATTTCCGCCAGGGCATCCGTGATCAATGAGGAAGTCGTGTATTCGCCGCTCAGCGTCCTTGTGCCCCAGCAGTGATGCACGTAGTCGG
>JAYWEO010000108.1:0-12470 GCA_043779225.1 Prosthecobacter sp. | reverse complement strand
TGCGAAGACGCTCAACGGAGCGAGTGCGCTGACGGTGAACGCGAGCGGCGCGACGGTCTTCACGGGAACGGTGGGCAACGCGACCGCGCTGACGAGCCTGACAACGGACGGCCCCGGCACGGTGGCGATTGATGGCGGGCAGGTGAGGACGACCGGGGCGCAGACCTATGGGGATGCGGCGACCTTGGGGGCGAATACAGTGCTCACCAGCACCGGCGGCGGAACGATCATTTTCCAAAATACTTTGAATGGTGCCCGCACATTGCAGGTGAACACGACGGGGAACGAGATTTTCAATGGCATCATCGGCGGCACCGCGGCACTCACGAGCCTGACCACGGATGCGCTGCTGCTTGGAGGTCAGACGCAATTCAACATGGACGTCGCTCTCGCCCCGGCGGGCAGGGCGGGGGTGAATGTGACGGGGAAGGTGACGGTCAACGATGCGGTCGTGTTCAATGCGGCAAACAGCAACGCCGCGGCGCCCACAATCCGCACGGGTGGCGGACAGGCATTCAGTTCGATCGTCGCCGGTGCCGCGACATTCACGCAGGATGCGGTGCTTACCGATACCGGTGCCCAGGCGATCTCATTCAGCGGGACATTGAACGGGCCGCGCGGAGTCTCTGTGAATACCGCCGGAGCCACGACATTCTCTGGCAACATCGGCCAGACGACTCCGATGGCCTCCGTGAGCACGGATGCGGCAGGGACGACCACATTGCCAGCGATGGTCACTACTACGGGCACTCAGAATTTTGCGGACCCCGTCACCCTCAGTGCGGCTGCGGATACGATTTTGAAAAGCAACGCCGCCGGTGCCATCAATCTGCTCTCGACGGTGAATGCCATGAACCATTCGCTCACGCTTTCGACAAGTGGAAGCGCCACACTCGGTGCGACGATCTCGAATCTCACCAGCCTGACGCCTTCCGTCGGACTGACCACGACCATCGGCACGCCTGCCACGACGACTAATATCACAGTTCCGGGACCGCTCGAATTTACGGGGCCGGTGGCCGTCCGGGGCGATGTCGTGATAGCCACGACCACTGCCGGAGCGAGCGCACAGAGCAGCACCTCAGGCGCCTCGCTGCGCTTCGACAGCACTGTGGATGGGCCCGGTTCGCTGACGGCGAGTTCACGCGGTCATCTAGTGTTTGCTGGCAATGCCGGCTTCCTGACGACGCTCGATTCGCTCACGGCCACTGCGCCTATCATCACCCTTAATAACACCCGCACATTGAATCAGCTCAAGGTGGATGCGCTGACCACGCTCGCGATCGGCTCGGATGGCTCGGACGGGCTGGTGAATCTCGTGGGGGGCTTCTATTCCTCCCTCGGCGGCAGTGTGCTCTTCAACCCGACCAACCGTCCTGCGGTCTCCAAGCATGCGACCATCCTGAGCAATGCGGGAAACCTGGTGATCTCTGCGGCTGGTGATTTCTTCATGGGCAACGAGCAGAAGCTGCTGGTGAACAACGGCGGCCTCACGCTGAGTGCGGGGGGCATCGCCACCGTGGGAGACATGGCGGCGTCCGCATCCATGAATCTGACGGCGTCTGCGGTGGTCTTCCAAGGACGGCAGTTGAACGGCTTCTTCAATTCAAACCGGCAGGATCACGGGCTCGGATTTGTCTCGCCGACCATCCGGTTCAATTCGGCAAGTGTGTCATTCGCCTCTGGCACCAAACCGGTCGTGGTATTTTCCACGAGGGACGCCATCGCACTTGTCCGGCAGATTGCCGGGCTGTCGCTTGAGATTGACAAGGATATCGCCCTGCAGTTCAGCAAGCCGGATCTGAAACTGGGGCCGGCCCCGCTGTTCCTGCCGGTCGTGCCTAATGTGATATTTGGCACCGTGCAGCCTATCGCGAGCGGCACCCGTGTCACAGAGCCGGGTCAGATCCAGGTGACGTTCGTGCTGGAGATTCCCAAGGTGGTGGAGCTGCCGCAGGACACGTTCCTCAGCAAGAGCGATCAGGAAATCCTGAAGAGGATGGGCATCTATCCACGTGAGGCCACCTCGGATGAAAATATCACCGTGAGCCTGAAGCGCGGCGTGTTTCGCCAGCCGATCGAGGGCAAGGCCGAGATGGACGATCCGGAATACGCAGTGGTTGTCAACCGCCTGACAACCGAGGAAGTGCAGAAGATCATCAAGGCCTACATCGCCGTGGCGGGCAAGGATCCCGCGGACATCGACAAGATCGCGACTCTGCTCGATGATCAGGTGAAAAAATTCCGCGTCGAAATGCCGGGAGCCATCGGACTCGATGGCTTCACAAAATGGCTGCAAGGAAACCGTGCCACTGACAAGGGGGCGGATGAACTTGCCAGGAATCTCGATGAATTGTCCGCAGTCTTCGTGCAGCTCTCGCAGGTCGGCCTGACGAGAAAGGAGGTGGCGATCTGCAAGGCCAAGATATGCCTTGCTCTCGACAAGGCCGGCCTGGGTGGCGACGAGATCGCGACGCTCGTGGAAGGCGCTGCGAAGCTTCCGCCGCAGGCTCCGCGTCCTGCGGTGACTGCGCCGCCGCCGCCCGTTGACGTGCCTCCTGCGGGTGGTCCTCCGGCACCGGGCGCCCCCGAACCTCTGCCGCCCGCGCCTGAGGCGGGTGCCCCTGCTCCGGGTGGTCCCGCACCGACTCCGCCGCCGGCAGATGCCGCAGCGGAACCCAAGGCGCAGTAGGCTGCCGTATCATCAGGTCAAGGTCACCCGCGGATTGACATTCCGGACAGTACACGACACCAAAGGAAAATATGAAGGCATCCGTTGACAGTCTGCTGGAACCCATTTCTGCGGACAATCCCTGCGGCGAGGATATCGGCTACGATCCTCAGTTCCTTGAACTGGACACGCTGCTGCAAGGGAGGCAGGAAACCCAGTTTGCCGCGGCTGAGGAACCGGACTGGAAGGCAGTCATGGAGCGCTGTCTGGAGCTGTCCGGGCGTTCAAAGGATTTGCGCGTGGCCGTGCGGATGGCCCTGGCCTGGATGAAGACCGAAGGTCTGCCGGGTTTTCGCAATGGGCTGCTTGTGATCAAAGGGCTGATCGAGCGTTACTGGGACCCTGTATTTCCTCGCCTCGACCCTGACGATGGAAACGACCCGCTGGAGCGCGTGAACATACTTTCCAGTCTTGCAACCCCGGCGGGGACATTTGGCGACCCGCTCCAGGTCCTCGCCAGACTGCGTCAGGCCCCGCTTTCGGATTCGCCGCAGATGGGCCGGATCAGCATGTTGGATGTGGATCGTTCCGTCTCCGGTACAGCGCCGGAGGGAGCAGCGGCGATCTCACCGTCGCAAGTGCAGGGGGCATTCCGAAGCACGCCGCCTGACAAGCTTCGGGACGTTTACCAGAGCATCACCGGGGCGCAGGCTGCGGTGAAGGAAATCGATGATCTTCTCACCAGGACCGTAGGCAGCAGCCAGGCGGTCGCGTTTGACTCGCTTGCATCGCTCCTCAAGGAACTGCAGAAAGCGGTCGCGCCCTATGCCGCACCCAATGAAGCGGCTCAGGAAGCACCCGGTGAATCCACCGGTGGCTCCGGCGAGGCCGCGGCGGAAGGGCCGGGGATTTCCGGGAGCGTCCGGTCACGGCAGGATGTGATCCGCGTGCTCGACCAGATCTGTGATTTTTACAAGCGGACTGAACCGTCAAGCCCGGTGCCCCTGATTCTACAGCGCGCGCGCCGGCTGGTGGACATGGACTTTGTCCAATTGCTCACCGATCTTGCGCCGGAGTCGCTGAATCAGATCAATGTGATCGCGGGCATTCGGCCAGACCATCCTGCCTGAGCGAGCATCCGTTCCGGTTTCCGCATTCATCGGCTCAATACATCAGTGAAACGGTGTGGAAATTATTTCGATTTTCGACGCAAAATATCTTGCCCTCGGCGGCTGAAAATGAATAGATAAAGCAGAGTTCAGATTCTCAACGAAACGCCGGACGGCCCCCGAAAAAATTTCTACTCGCGGTTACAAATCAAAACCCAGAAAATCCTATGGCAAAAGCAAGCAGTCAGAAGTTCATCGCACGCAACCGCGCTCCCCGTGTTCAGATTGAATATGATGTGGAGGTATACGGCGCACAGAAGAAAGTGGAGCTGCCGTTTGTCATGGGCGTCATGGCAGACCTCTCCGGGAAGCCGGCCGATCCCCTGGCTCCCGTCGATGAGAGGAAGTTCCTTGAGATTGACGTGGACAATTTCGACGACCGGCTGAAGGCATGCAAGCCACGTGTCGCATTTCAGGTTCCCAACACCCTCACGGGCGAGGGAAATATCAGTGTCGATCTGACCTTCGAAAGCATGGACGACTTTTCTCCTGCCGCGGTTGCGAAAAAGGTGGATTCGCTGAATAAGCTCCTCACTGCCCGCACTGAACTCGCAAACCTCCTCACCTTTATGGATGGCAAAGCCGGCGCCGAGGAAGTCCTTGGAAAGCTTCTGGCTGATCCGGAACTTCTGAAATCGCTGGCTTCGGCGCCAAAGCCCGAGAGCCCTCAATAGCTTAACCTAATACTATTCATCATATGGCTGACCCGAATACCCAAGCCCAGGCAGGCGCAGCTCCAGCGGCGACCGAAGAAATCAATGAGTTTGAGGCCCTGCTGAACAAGCAGTTCAAGCCGAAGACTGAAACCGCAAAGAGTGCAGTGCATGCTGCGGTGAAGACGCTCGCCGAGCAGGCGCTCGCCAGCACGAAACTCATTGGCGATGATGTGATCGCGTCCATTCAGGCGATCATCGCCGAACTCGACCGGAAACTGAGCGAGCAAGTCAATAAGATCATTCACCACGAGGACTTCAAGACCCTCGAGGGAAGCTGGCGCGGGCTCTCCCATCTCGTCAACAACACCGAGACGGACGAGAAGCTCAAGATTCGCGTCATGAACATCTCCAAGAAAGATGCAGCGAAGACACTCAAGAAGTTCAAGGGAACGGCTTGGGATCAGAGCCCGCTCTTCAAGAAGATTTACGAGGACGAGTTCGGCACCCCGGGCGGTGCACCTTACGGATGCCTGATCGGAGACTATCAGTTTGACCACTCACCGCCGGATGTGGAGATGCTCGGCAGCATTTCGCAGATTTCTTCCGCGGCTCATTGTCCGTTCATCACGGCCGCGGCACCGACTCTGATGAATATGGACTCGTGGCAGGAATTGAGCAATCCGCGCGATCTTACGAAGATCTTTCAGACGCCGGACTATGCTGCATGGCGCTCTCTTCGTGCATCGGAAGATGCCCGGTATCTCGGACTCACGATGCCGCGCGTCCTTGCGCGCATCCCATACGGCTCGAAGACCAATCCTTTGGAGGAATTTGCATTTGAGGAAGACACGGAAGGCGCAGACCATAACAAGTATTGCTGGATGAATTCCGCATGGGCCATGGGAGTGAACATCACCAGGGCATTCAAGCTCTATGGATGGTGCGCTTGCATCCGTGGCGTCGAGAGTGGGGGCATGGTGGAGGGCCTGCCGGTGCATACCTTCCCGACTGACGATGGCGGCGTGGACATGAAATGTCCTACGGAGATTGCGATCACGGATCGGCGGGAGGCGGAAATCGCCAAAAATGGCATGATGCCTCTCTCGCACTGGAAGAACACCGACTATGCAGTCTTTGTCGGAGCTCAGTCGCTTCAGAAGCCGCAGGAATACGATGATCCGGATGCGACGGCGAATGCGAACTTGGCGGCGCGGTTGCCGTACTTGTTCGCCACGTGCCGTTTTGCTCATTACCTCAAATGCATGGTGCGTGACAAAATCGGTTCGTTCAAGGAGCGCAGTGACATGCAGTCATGGCTGAACGACTGGATTCAACAGTTTTGCGTCTCCAGTGAAACTGCATCTGAAAATGACAAGGCGAGGCGGCCTCTTGCTGCTGCCGAAGTCATCGTCGAAGAAGTGGAAGGCAATCCTGGTTACTACACCTCCAAGTTTTTCCTCAGGCCGCACTATCAATTGGAGGGGCTTACAGTGTCACTCCGTTTGGTTTCCAAGCTTCCTTCAGGAAAAGGCGGAAAATAAGCAGCATACTCTAATTCGTGATACGGCATTCCTCGATGTTCGGGATTATATCCCGAATGGACTGGTGGTCGGGTCACGCTGAAAAACACAAAGCAAAAACACAAACCACATACTGAAAGGATTAATTATATGGCCGTAGACATGTTCATTAAAATCGGGGATATCAAGGGCGAATCCAAAGACAAAAAGCATGGCAAGGAAATTGATGTTCTGGCGTGGAGCTGGGGCGTATCGAATTCCGGCAATGCCCAAGTCGGCGGCGGCGCAGGTGCCGGCAAGGTCAACGTGCAGGACCTGAGCTTCACGAAGTATATCGACAGTTCAACCTGCCCGTTGCTGCTCGCCGCATCCAATGGCAAGCACTACAAGGAGGCCCTTCTCACCGTCCGCAAGGCTGGCGAGAAACCTGTTGAATACCTCAAGATCAAGATGGAAGAAGTCCTCATCACCTCCCTCAGCACAGGCGGATCGGGTGGCGAGGATCGTCTGACTGAAAACGTATCGCTGAACTTTGCCAAAGTCAGTGTGGATTACACTCCGCAAAAGGACGATGGCTCCGCTGACACCACGATTCCCTACAGCTGGGATATCGCATCGAACGTCAAAGGATAAGACGCTCTCCATTTGGATGATTATCACGGCCGGCGCGGCGTTTTTAGAAACCCGCGCCGGCTGTTTTCTTAAAAAGCACCGGCGAGCCCTCAATACACAATTCAACTTCTTAGCACCGAAGTATTTGGGCTTTCGTTCCATTGATTGCCCGAGAACAACGGCTTCGATAACCATCAAAATAGCAAATGACTGCTGAAGAGCATATCCGTGCGGGAGATATTGACGCTGCGTTGGGCGTCTTGCGTGACGCCATCAGAAAAGATTCGGCAGACCCGAAGTTGCGGGTGTTCCTATTCCAACTCCTCTGTGTCAATGGGGATTGGGAAAAGGCGCTCACGCAGCTGAACCTGGTTGCCGATATCAGCCCCGACAGCATGCTGTTGGCGCAGATTTTCCGGCCGGTCATCCAATGCGAGGCGCTCCGTGCGGAGGTCTTTGCAGGGAGGCGCAGTCCCTTGATCTTTGGGGAGCCTCAGGAATGGATCGGATGGCTGATCCACGCGAACTCACTGCTGGGAACCGGCAACTTGAAAGAGGCGCGGGAACTGATGGACAAAGCCTTGGAGGCGGCTCCCGCGGTGCCTGGGAGCATCAATGAACATGAATTTGAATGGCTCGCCGACGCGGACTCACGGATGGGACCGGTGCTGGAGGCGGTGATCGATGGGAAGTACTATTGGGTTCCCTTCAATCAAGTGGCTCGCATGAATATCTCGCGGCCGAGCGATCTGCGGGACTTGGTCTGGATTTCCGCCACGTTTACATGGGTGAACGGTGGGGAAAGTACGGGATTGATTCCTATTCGCTATCCTGGGAGTGAGAAGTCCCCGGACGCTGGTATCCGTCTGTCGAGAAAGACCGACTGGGAGGACATTGGGGAAGGATTCTTTCTCGGGAAGGGCCAGCGTCTTTTTGCGACTGATGCAGGCGAATACCCGCTCCTTGAGACTCTAGTCGTGAAATTCAATCATCCGACCACGGAGGCAGCTCCGGAGCCAGCGGCTTAGCAAGGCGGGACGCCTGCATAATGTCCGACCTTTTGGAAGGCTAATCCATCCATCATGGCCATCGCCCAGTCCACGCCGTTTGAAAGGCTTCAGCCTTGCCTTTTTGACCGTCTCATCGATGAGGATGTTCAGAACAAGCAGGAGGGCCGTTCTGCGAAAGTCATCTCTTTGTCTGACTACCGTGCGGCGGTGCTGCGCGATCTGAGCTGGCTCATGAATTGCAACAGCCACATGAAGTCGGAGGGGCTTGATGACTTTCCTCATGTGGAGTCCTCGGTTTTCAATTTTGGAAAGCCATCGCTGTCCGGTATGGAGGTCGCAGGGATGAATGTGCAGCAGGTGGAGGCTGAGATCGCACGTGCAGTGCGGAATTTTGAACCCCGCATCGTTGGCGATACGCTGGTGGTCCGCGCGGTCCGCGGGGAATCAAAGCATTCGCCTAGCACGCTGGTATTCGAGATACGGGCGGATCTATGGGCGCGGCCTTTTCCTGAGAAGCTCTTCATCAAGACCTCGCTCGACATGGAGACTGGCGCGGTCACGATGTGAGCGGGAAATCATCGTCCTTTGATGAGAATGATTGTGACTCGCGTGAGGGGAGCCCTGTAAGCTCGTTGCGAATACAAAGGGGATGAACCGCACATTTCTCGGGCTTTATAACAATGAACTGCACCACCTCAGGGAGGTGGCAGGTGAATTCGCGCGCGAATTTCCGAAAATCGCCGGTCGGCTGGCATTGGACAAGGATGCGAAGGATGAGTGTCCGGATCCCTTTGTGGAGCGGCTCCTCGAAGGTTTTGCCTATCTGGCGGCGAGGGTCCACCTGAAGCTGGATGCGGAGTTTCCGCGCTTCACCCAGTCCCTCCTTGAGACGGTCTATCCTCATTATCTCTGCCCCACACCCTCGATGGCTGTCGTGCGGATGGAGCCCGATCCGCAATCGGCGGGGACTCCGGAAGGATTCCCCATTGTCCGTGGGAGTGTGTTGCGAGGTTCGAGCAGTGCGAGTGATACGTCGTGTGAGTTCCGTTCGGCGCACGATGTGCGCATCTGGCCCCTGCGAATCGCGGAAGGCAAATATCTCACGCGGAACATGGCGGAGCTGGGGCTGCCAGATTCCCTGCGCGGCAAGGCGGCGATACGGATCCGTCTCCAGACGCATGCAGGGGTGAAGCTCAAGACTCTGGAACTGGACAGGCTGCCCATTTTTGTGCGCGGGCTGAATGAGACGCCTTGTTCCATTTTCGAGCAGATTTTTGCACGCGGCACCCATGTCATCGTCCGCACTTCGAAGGCGAATGGGAATGTGAGCCACGTCATGCCGGCGAGCACGCTCAGGCGCCTGGGGCTGAGCGAGGAGGAGTCATTGCTGCCGTTCGCGCCGCGCGGTTTCGAGGGCTACCGGCTCATCCATGAATATTTTGCGATGCCCGAGCGGTTTCTTTTCTTCGAGTTCACCGGACTCCAGGAGGCTCTCCGCAAATGTGACTGCGAGCAGGTGGACCTCATCATCCTCCTCAAAGACGCGGAGCCACGGCTGGAAAATGTCGTGGATGCCGAGTCGTTCGATCTGTTCTGCACGCCGGTGATCAACCTTTTCCCGAAGCGCCTCGATCCGATTTCGCTCGGTGAGCGTTTTTCGGAATATCACGCGGTGGCGGACAAGACGCGGCCGCTGGATTTTGAGATCTACCAGATTCAGAAAGTGGTGGGGCAGGGGGCGTCCGCGGACTCGCAGCAGCTTTTCCAGCCGTTCTATCTTGCGCGCGATGTGGATCTGGAATCGGCGGCCTACTTCAATGCCCACCGTGTGCCGCGCGTTCTCTCGGCGCGGGAAAAGCAGTTCGGCGCGATGTCTTCCTATACTGGGAGCGAAATATATATATCGCTCGTGGACGGGCAAAGCGCGCCTTACCGGGCGGACCTGGCGCAGCTCAATGTGACGGCACTCTGCAGCAACCGGCACCTCCCGATCCAGCTGGTGACCCGGCAGGGCAAGACCGACTTCCGCCTCGATCTTTTCGCCCCGGTGGCCGCCATCCGCTGCGTGGCCGGCCCCACGGACCCGCGGCCTGCGCACCCGGACGGCGAGATCGCGTGGCGCGTGATCAGCCACATGTCGCTGAACTATCTTTCGCTGCTCCATGCCGAGGGCGATGCGGGGCCGGCGGGGCTGCGGGAAATGCTGAAGCTCTATTGCGATGCGTCCGATGCGCGCAATCAGAAGCAGGTGGATGGAATCATGGCCGCCTATTGCAAGCCGATCATCCGCCGCGTCGAGTCGCCAGGACCGCTGACCTTTGGCCGCGGGCTGGAGGTCATCGTGGAATTTGACGAGCATGGCTTTGAGGGCACGGGTATTTTCATATTAGGCTCCGTGCTCGAGCAGTTTTTCTCACGCTACGTGTCACTGAATTCGTTCACAGAAACCGTCATCCGCTCACAGCAGCGGGGAGATATCATCCGATGGACAGCGCATCCGGGCAAACGACCGATCATCTGATAGCGCGACTGGCGGAAGAGCCGTTCGGATTCAATTTCTTCCGCGCGGTGCGACTGCTCGAGAGTCATTTCCGCGCGGCTCCCCGCATCGGCACGTCGCAGCGCCTGAAGGACGACTGGATCCGCTTTGGGCAGAAGCCCTCGCTCGCGTTTGCGCCTTCGAGCGTGGAGCAGTTCGATCCTCCGGGCGAGGGTGCTGCCCGGATGTTTGTGCAGTTCATGGGGATGCTGGGGCCGAACGGTCCGCTCCCGGTTCACGTCACGGAATTCATCCTCGGCAGGGTCATCAGCTCGAAGGATCGCACGCAGGCAAGGTTCCTCGATGTCTTCAATCACCGCTTCATCTCGCTCTTCTACAGGGCCTGGGCGGCGGCGCAGAAAAGCGTGGACTATGACCGCCCCGAGGAGTCGCGCTTTGCCGCCTATATCGGGAGCCTGTTTGGCGTCGGGATGCCTTCGCTGCTGAAGCGCGATGCGGTGCCGGATCGGGCAAAGCTCTATTTTTCCGGACGCCTCGCGTGCCAGACGCGCAATGCGGAGGGACTGCAGGCGATCGTGGAGGGGTTCTTTGGAATCCGCACGGTCATCGAGGAGTTCTCGGGCTTCTGGATGAGAATCCCGGAGGAGAACCAGTGCCGTCTCGGAGAATCGCCGAGCACCGGCTCGATGGGCATCAATGCGATCGCGGGCACGCGGAAATATGAGACGCAGCTCAAATTCCGAATCCGCATGGGTCCGATGAAGCTGCGCGATCTCGAGCGCCTGCTGCCTGGGGGGGATTCCTTCAAGCGGCTCAAGGCATGGGTGCTGAACTATATCGGGTATGAACTGAAATGGGACGTGCAGTGCGTGGTGGAGGCAAAGGAGGCGCCATCGGCATGTCTCGGCCAGTCCGGCCGCCTCGGGCTCTCGTGCTGGACCAAGAGCAAGGAACTCGAAAAGGACGCCGAGGATCCGATCTTCGATCCCGACAATTATGCGTGAGCAGATGCGGCGATTTTTTCCGATGGCAATCCTGCATCCGTCCCGCTAGACAGCGCACCTGCACCGGCGATGAGCCGCTGCGCAAGACTCGACAGCATAAACGCGGAAACAGTTTTTCAGCAGTCAGAACCTTAACTTCACCCACCAAACACCATGGCCGAGATCAGACCCGCAGTCCTATTTGGAAAACTCAACACCATCGCATACAAGGCGCTCGAAGGGGCGACTGTGTTTTGCAAAATGCGCGGCAACCCGCAGGTGGAACTCCTCCACTGGATCTTCCAGCTTGTGCAGGCGCCCGACACGGATCTGCTCCGCATCATCAAGCATTTCGGACTCGATGTGTCGAAGCTCGCGTCGGACTTGCAGGCGAGCCTCGACCGGCTTCCGCGCGGGGCGAATGGCATCTCGGGATTTTACAGCAGGTGCAGGAGACGGTGGAAAAAGGTTTCGTCTTCGGGCAGCTTCTCTTCGGAGAATTGCAGGTGCGCACAGGGCATGTCGTGGTCGCGCTTTTCAAAGACCCGAGCCTGCGCCACGTCCTGCCCGCGCTCTCGAAGGAGTTTGGCAAAATCAAGGAAGGCACGCTCTCGGATGACTTCGCAAAAATCGTCGCTGGCTCGCAGGAGGATGCGCTCGCTCCGGCGGACGGCAGCGGCTCGGCTGGTGCATCGCCGGGCGATGCGAGTGGCGCGATCGCTCCCGCGGCGATGGGCAAGCAGGAGGCGCTGAAGAAATTTACGACCGACCTCACGGAGAAAGTCCGCAAGGGCGAGATCGATCCCATCATCGGGCGCGACGAGGAAATCCGGCAGTGCGTGGACATCCTCATGCGCCGCCGGCAGAACAACCCGATCCTCTGCGGCGAGGCGGGCGTCGGCAAGACGGCGGTGGTCGAGGGCTTCGCGCACCGCATCGTGGCGGGCGACGTGCCTCCGGCGCTGAAGGATGTGAGCGTGCTCTCGCTCGACATCGGCCTGCTCCAGGCGGGCGCGAGCATGAAAGGCGAGTTCGAGCAGCGCCTTCGCAGCGTCATTGACGAAGTGCAGGCATCGGAGAAGCCGATCATCATTTTCATCGACGAAGTCCACACGCTCATCGGCGCAGGCGGCGCGGCCGGCACGGGTGACGCGGCGAATTTGCTGAAGCCCGCGCTCGCACGCGGCACGCTGCGCACGCTCGCGGCGACGACATGGGACGAGTACAAGAAGCACATCGAGAAGGATCCCGCGCTCACGCGTCGCTTCCAGACCGTGAAGGTCGAGGAGCCCGATGAGGCGAAGTGCATCCGCATGATGCGCGCAGTCGTCGCGCCATTTGAGAAGCAC
>JAYWEO010000107.1:0-8704 GCA_043779225.1 Prosthecobacter sp. | reverse complement strand
GGCGTGGAGCCCGTCTCGCGTTTCGTCACCGTGCCGGAGATCGTGCCGAACCCGACTTACAAGAAAAAAAGCTTCATCACGAAACTCACCGAGATGGGTTTCGAAGGCACCCATGCGGCTGCCGTGATGACGCCGCTGGGCGAGGTCTTCACCCTCCATGAACTCGACGAGAGCGTGCGCCGGGTGCGCCTCGAGTCGAAGCCCGTCACCCGCGAGTTGCGCCGCACCCTGGAGATTTTCCGCTGGCTGGCCGAGTCGAACTACGAACTCAACTTCCCCTCCAAGCTCGCGATGAGCGAGCGCATCATCTTCCCCGTCTCCTCAAATGAGAGCAACGGCATCGAGGACGCGCGCTTCGTCCGCTTTACCGATGACGACGGCTCGGTCCGGTATTGCGCCACGTACACGGCGTATAATGGACGCGTCATCCTGCCGCAGTTTATCGAGACGCAGGACTTCCTGCACTTCCGCGTGCTCACCCTCAATGGTGACGCTGTGCAAAACAAAGGCATGGCGCTTTTCCCCCGCCGCATCGGGGGCCGCTACGCCATGCTCTCGCGGCAGGACGACGAAAATCTTTTTGTGATGTTCTCCGACAGCCTGCACCACTGGAGCAATCCGCAGGTGATCCTGCGCCCGTCCGAAATGTGGGAGTCCGTGAAAATCGGCAACTGCGGCTCGCCCATCGAGACCGAGGCCGGCTGGCTCGTCATCACTCACGGCGTCGGCCCGATGCGGAAATATTGCATCGGTGCCGCGCTGCTCGACCTCGATGATCCGACGAAAGTCCTCGGCCGCCTGCGCGAACCGCTGCTCTCTCCCGAAGGCAACGAGCGCGAAGGCTACGTGCCGAATGTCGACTATAGCTGCGGTTCACTCGTCCACGGACGCGAACTGATCCTGCCTTTTGCCATGAGCGACACCGCGACCGCCATCGCCACCGTATCGCTGGACGATCTGCTCGCGGCGTTGCGACCGGGGGCCTAGCTGGAACGCGCCTTCCGCTACGGCATCGCGAAGACCTTCGTGAGGAAGGCCCACGCGTCCGCCGTTTCCGCGATGACCTTGTTCAGCGCGGTGCCTGCGCCGTGGCCGGCGCTCGTCTCGATCCGGATGAGCACGGGCGGCGCGGCGGCGGCTTGTGATTCCTGCAGGCGTGCGGCGAACTTGAAGCTGTGCGCCGGGACGACGCGGTCATCGTGGTCGGCGGTCATCACAAGCGTGGCGGGGTAGCGCGTGCCGGGCTTGAGCTTGTGATACGGCGAATAGGCGAGCAGCGCCTTGAAGTCGTCGGCATTTTCACTGCTGCCGTAGTCGCTCTTCCACGCCCAGCCGATGGTGAACTTGTGAAAGCGCAGCATGTCCATCACGCCCACGGCGGGGATGGCCGCGCCGAAAAGATCAGGCCGCTGTGTCATCGCCGCGCCGACGAGCAGGCCGCCGTTGCTGCCACCCTGGATCGCGAGTTTTTCCGGGCGCGTGTATTTGTTCGCCACAAGCCACTCAGCGGCGGCGATGAAATCGTCGAAGACATTCTGCTTTTGCAGCTTCGTGCCGGCCTTGTGCCACTCCGCGCCATACTCGCCGCCGCCGCGCAGCGTCGCGACTGCATACACGCCGCCCATCTCCAACCACACCGCGCGCGAGACGGAAAATGCGGGCGTGAGCGAGATGTTAAATCCACCGTAACCGTAGAGGATCTTTGGCGCGCTGCCGTCGAGCGCGAGGCCGCGCTTGTGCGTGATGAACATCGGCACGCGCGTGCCGTCCTTGCTTTTTAGGAAGACCTGCTTCGTCTCGTAGTCCGCGCTGGCAAAATCCACCTTCGGCTTTTTCCACACGGCGTATTTTCCGCTCGCGACATCCATGCGGTAGATCGCGCCGGGCTCGGTGAAGCTTGTGAAGCTGAAGAACGTGTGCGTGTCCTCCCTGCGACCGCCGAATCCCGCGACCGTGCCGATGCCGGGGAGCTTGAGTTCGCCCGCGGGCTTCGCGCTGAAACGGTGCAAAGCGGCACCAGTGTCGAATATCTTCACTGCACTGCGTGAGTCCTTGAGATACATCGCGAACAGGCGCTCGCCGACTAGGCTGACGTGCTCCAGCTTGTCCTCCGCCTGCGGGATCAGCTCGTGCCAATGCGCACGCCCGGGCGCATCCGTGTTCACGGTGATCACTCGGTAGCGCGGTGCATCGAGGTCCGTCTTGAAAAAGAATAGCGAGCCGCTGTTGTCCACGAAGTGATACGCCGCGTCGAAGTCGTTCAGCAGCTCGATCACTTTTTTGTCCGGCTTTTCGAGGTCTTTGTAAAAGATGCGGTTCTTCGTGTCCGTGCCCTGCGTGACGTGGATGATGAGCCAGCGTCCGTCGTCGGTGACGCTGCCGTGAAATCCCCAGTCCCCATGATCCTTTCGCTCGTAGATGAGCGTGTCCGCGCTCTGCGGCGTGCCGAGTTTGTGGAAGTAGAGCTTTTGAAATTCGACCTTCCCTTTCAACTCGTCGCCCTTCTTCGGCTCATCGAAGCGCGAGTAGAAAAATCCGCTGCCATCCTTCATCCACGACGCGCCGCTGAACTTCACCCACTGGATGAGGTCGTCGCGATCCTTGCCGGTCGCGACTTCGCGCACGCGGAATTCCTCCCAGTCGCTCCCCGCGCGGCTGAGGCCGTACACGAGCAGCGTGCCGTCCTCGCTTGGCGTCGTGTCCTTGAGCGACACGGTGCCGTCGGCGGAGAGCGTGTTCGGGTCGAGGAGCACGCGCGGTGTGGCGTCGAGCTTGTCGGCGGTGTAGAGCACGCGCTGGTTTTGCAGGCCGGAGTTGTAGGTCCAAAAGTAGCGCCCGCCGCGCTCGAACGGCTCGCCGTAGCGCTCGAAATTCCACAGTTTCGCGAGGCGCGCGCGGATCTGCTCGCGCCGCGGGATGCTCGCGAGGAATGCCGACGTCACCTTGTTCTGCTCCGCGACCCACGCCTTCGTCTCCGCGGCGTTGTCATCCTCCAGCCAGCGGTACGGGTCGGCGACCTTCGTGCCGAAATAATCGTCCGCCACGTCTTCTTTTCGCGTCTTCGGGTAGATGATGTTTGTCGTGTCGGCAGCGAGCGCGGCAGTGGTGAGCATGAGTGTGAGCAGGAGCGTTTTCATTTGGGGAAGAAATTGTGCGTGCGGCGTGCGCGCCAGGAGCGACGTGCGTGCGAATGGCGACGTGAGCCCTGCCAGAAATGCCCTCCAAAGGCGGCGTGGCGCTGCGCTTCCCGCCGCACTCCAAAGGTTCGCGCCGAATTCGGATGCGCGTTCATTTCGCCGTCTCCGAATCACTTTCACGGAACTGGGACGCGATGATGGCAAACACGGTCGCGACCACGAGCATGAGGGCGACATACAGCAGCATTTCATTCGATGCAGAAATGCGCCGCACCGTTTCACCCGCAGTGTTTTTCATGCTGTTCAACTCGGTGACTTTTGACGCCAGCTTGTTGCCGATGGCCACGGTGAGCAGCCAGAAACTCATGATGGTGCTCTTGAGCCGCGCAGGTGCCATGGAGAAGGCAAACTCCAGTCCTGTCGCTGAGATGAGCACCTCGCCGGCAGTCATCACGCCGTAGGGAATCAGTTGCCAGAGGATGCTGATTTTTTCCCCGCCCTCGATGTGCCTCTGCAGCATCGCGGAGATGAGAAATGCGAACGCCGCGAGCACCATGCCCGCGCCCATGCGGCGGAGCAGCGTCGGTCGCAGGCCCATGCGCGACAGGGCCGGGTAGAGCCATGTGATGAAAAGCGGGATGATCGCCATGACGAAGATCGGATTTGTGGACTGCATCGTCTCGCCGTCGATCGTGTAGTCGCCGAGCTTCACCGGCACCATCTGCTGCCCCTGCTGCACCCACGTCGTATTTTGCTGATCGAACAGCGACCAGAAAACCGTGACCGGCAGAAACACGAGCGCGATGCGCCACAGCGTCGCGCGATCAGCCGTGCGCGTGGCGGCATCCACAGGCGGAAGCGTGGAGGTCGGCGGCTTCATCACGAATGACTTCCGCCCTGAGAAAAAGATCGCCGTGGCGAGCAGCATGAAGATTCCAGGGATGAGAAAGGCGACCGAGTAGCTCGTCTTCGCGCGGATGTAGGGCAGGAGCAGGAAGGCAAAGAACGAGCCGAAATTGATGCTCCAATAAAACAGGCTGTAGGCCTTGGTGATCTGCTTTTCCTGCCCCGGCCCGAACTGATCGCCGACAAATGCGGAGACGCAGGGCTTGATGCCGCCAGACCCGATCGCGAGCAGGATGAGTCCCGAGTAGAGCCCCCACTTGGTCCCCTCCGTCGCCGACATCAGCGCATGGCCCGCGCAGTACGCGAATGAAACCCAGAGGATCGTGCGATAGCGCCCCCAGTAACGATCCGCGACGAACGCGCCGATGAGTGGCAGCAGGTAGGTGAGGCTTTTCCAATCATGCACGATTTTCTTCGCCTCGATGCCGCCTTGCTCACCGCCGCCGAAAAGCATCGTCGCGTAACCCGTGAGGATGGCGACGACGCCGTAGTAGCTCAGGCGTTCGCACGCCTCGTTGCCCACGATGAATTTGGTCTGCGGAGGGAGGCGGTCGTTGCTCATTGGAAAATGGGACGCCCGCTCTGCTACCCGGTCGCAGCGTGCGACGCCAACCTACTTCTTCGCCGCGAGGGCCGAGCGCGTTTCCTCGATGAACTTGCGCTCGTCTGCGCCGAGGCGTTCGAGCGCGACCTCGAAGGGCTTCGCATTCACGAGCACGCGCGCTTTTCCATCGCGCACGAGGGTGAGGTTTTTTGGTGCGGCGAGAGGGGCTGCATTTCCCTCGGCGACGAGATCCTCAAACGCGATCAGCTTGCCGATGAAGAATTTTCCATCCGTCATCTTCCACTGCCGCGGCTCGCCGAGCACGATGTGCGTGATGGTGCGCACCGTGGTCTGCGTGCGTGGCAGCGTCACATTCACCGAGGCCCCGCCGGATGCGGCATCGCCGAGGCGGCGTGTGTCGAATTTCGTGGGCGTCGCGGGGACCGCCTGCGCCGCGAGGGGCTGGGGTGAGAGGAACCCGAACACGACGGCGGCAAGGAGGGACGCTTTCATGCGTGAAAAGTGCCGCGTGTCCGCGACAAGGCAAGGTCGTATGCGTCGCAGTCCGCGATCCGCGCGCACCGGCACCGCTTGCGGAAGTTTCACCGCCGGAGTACGGTGCAGGCATATGAATACCACGAGCCTGCTTTCATCGTCACGCAGCCTGCCAGTCGCGGGTCGCGCGAGCCGCGCCTTTGCATGCATGCTGGGCATCCTCGCAATGTTGCTGCTCGGCACGAGTGCCGGCCACGCCGCATCGGGTGGTGTGGTGGACAATGGCGGTTTCTTTTCCGAGCAGGCAAAGTCCGACGCTGCAAAGGTGATCGGTGAAATGGAGCGCACCTTGCACAAGGGGATTCTGGTCGAGACCTTCAAGGAAATCCCGGCGGATCTGAAGGCGGGAGTAAAGCTCCAGGACAAGGCCGCGCTCGACCGTTTCTACGAGCAGTGGGCGGTGAAGCAGGCGCGGCTGCACGCGGTGAACGGGGTGTATGTCCTCATCGTGAAGAATCCTTCGCACCTCCAGACAGAGGTCGGCACGGATACTCTGCGCGTTGCCTTCACGCAGGCGGATCGGGCGGCGCTGGTGAAGCTGATGCTGTTCAAGCTGGGCGCGAATCAGCATGACGAGGCATTGCGCGACGGCGTGAATTTCGTCGCCAACACGATGAAGTCGCACGCTGGCAGTCGTCCGCGCAATGGCACTGCCCCGGTGCCGGCGGCTTCGCATCCCGCGCAATCTTCGGGCGGCGGGATGGGCTGGCTCATCCCGGCCATCGTCATCGGCCTTGTGGTCTGGGTGGTCATCGGCCTTTTCCGTGCATTGTCCGGCAGGATGGGTGGCGCACCGGCGATGGGTCAGGCGGGCGGCGGCGGCGGTGGTGGAGGGTTTTTCAGTTCGCTCATCGGCGGCATGTTCGGCGCCGCGGCGGGCATGTGGATGTATGATCAGTTCTTCAGCAACCACGGCAACAGTGCGTATGGCGCCGATCATAATGACCCGAATGCGGGCGACAGCGGCTTTTCCGGCCAGGACTCCGACTACAGCGGTTCCGGCGGCGATTTTGGCAGCGGCTCGGACAGCGGAAGTTCCGGCGGCGACTCTGGCGGAGGAGGGGACTTCGGTGGTGGTGGTGACTCGGGTGGCGGCGGGGATTTTTGATTCCTTTCGTAGCTGCGCTTGTGAAAGCGCAGGCTGATCCTCCTGTGTTGGAAACGAATCCTGCGTGAAAAGATGCGTGCCCGCGATTTCACAAGCGCGGCTACCGTCGGCTACGTGAGCCCCGGGATCGGCTCCGCATCGTACACCGTGTGCGGACGATCCAGCGGGTCGTGCCATTCGATTTCGCGCGGGAGGCCGAGGCCCTGGTAAATTGTCGCCGCGAGATTCTCTGGGTGCTGCGGTGATTCGCTCGGATACGCGCCGATGCGATCCGTCGCACCGATCACCGTCCCGCCGCGCACACCGCCGCCGGCGAGAAATACCGTCTGACTCGCGCCCCAATGATCGCGTCCGGGAAGTGTCGCGCCGGCGATTTTCTTGATCTGCGGTGTGCGACCGAATTCGCTGCCCATCACGATCAGCGTCTCCGAGAGCAGGCCACGCGAATCGAGATCATCGATCAGCGCACTCACCGCGCGATCCATGGGCGGAAGCAGGAAATTCCTCAGATTGGGAAATGCCGCCTGATGCGTGTCCCACGTCTCGTTGTTGCCGAGATTCACCTGCACGAGCCGCACGCCGACCTCGACGAGCTGCCGCGCCATGAGCAGCGACCAGCCGAAGCTGTTGCGCCCGTAGCGGTCGAGCCATTTCGGCTCCGCGCAGCTCATGTCAAAGGCGTCGCGCACTTTTCCATCCGTGACCAGCGACACCGCCGCGTCGCGATATTTGTCGAGGCCCGGATCGTCCACGGTGCCTTCGAGGAACTGCGACTGCCGCTCCATTTCCCCGCGCAGCGAAACGCGATCCAACACACGCGCCATGTTCAGCCCCTGCGGGAGCGAAAGATGAGGCGCCTCGTAGAGCAGCCCCGCGTCCTTTTCCAGGCCCTTTGCGTGATGAAAAAGATACTCCGGATACGCCCCGTAGTGCGCGGGGTGATATGGTGACATTTCGAGGAACCACGGATCGTGCTGCTTGCCCATCTGCCCCGCAAACTGCCCCGCGAGCATCCGCCCTTCGCGATGGCGCAGTTTCTCCGGCAGCACGATGGCGGGCGGCAGATTGTTCCGCTGCGGCAGCACGCGGCCCGCCACGGCGGCGATGCTCGGGTAGTCCGACGTCTTCGGCTTCGTGGGGTCAAAGCCCAGCGGCACATCGCTGTGCCCCGTGAGCATGATGTGATGCGCCGCCGAGTGGTCGTTCGACGGATGCGTGAGCGAGCGCACGAGCGCAAACTTGTGCGCCCGCTTCGCCAGCTCCGGCAGATGCTCGCAAATCTCAATGCCCGGCGCACTCGTGCGGATCGGCTTGAACTCCCCGCGCACTTCGAGCGGGGCGTCCGGCTTCATGTCAAAGCTCTCGTGCTGCGCGAGTCCGCCCGAGAGGAAAATGTAGATCACCGAATTCGCCCGCGCTCTCTGCGGAGCGCCGAGCGCGCGGAGGCCGGCGAGGTGATTCATCCCCAGCCCGAGCAATCCGATCGCCCCCGCCTGGATCGCCGCCCGCCGAGTCACCCCGCACGGATGCTGCGCGCCGCAATTCGCATGATTCGGTTTCATCGGAGAAATGGAGGGATGCGCGCCTCACCCGGAGAAATCCCGGCGCACGCGCGCTTCCATGACCACCGGAACCCGCCGCACCCCTTTGAACAATTCCCGGCCGCGCCAGGCCGCACCGGCAATCTCCAGTCGCTCACCTTGCATCCGGCACCGTTCTCAACGGCACCTCGAAACGGTCCGCCACATGGTTGTCGATTTCCTTCCGGTACAGCAGCGTGCTTCCACGGGAGATCGAGAGCAGGTATTTTCCGGGCTTCAGATCCGTGAAGGCAAATGCCCCGTCGGCCGTCGTGATCGTCAGCCGCACCGGCTGCTTCATCACCTTCGGTGCCACGAGCTGCACGCTCAGGCCCTCGATCCCGCGATTGCTCGCCGCATCGAATACCCGGCCACGGATCGCATCCGGGCGCACCTGCACGTCCACTGCGCTCGCGCTCATGGTCGCGAGCATCATCAGGATGCCGATTGCGAGTGTGGCAAGATTGCGCATAGAAGTGTTTCCTCAGTATCCTGGCGGCACCGGTTCGATCGTCCCGGACAGATGCGGCGCAGGCGGCATCTGCAGCTCCACCGTCTCCAGCATGCGGCCTGTTTTCATCGTCGGATCCGTCAGTTGATAGTGGAGCAGATTCCCATCGAGGACCGGAAGCTCGAATTCGCCACGAAGAACGGCATCCGCATCGGCATGACCCGGCAGGAAGTGGTGGAAAAACTCGGCACACCGACCCGCACCGCCGTGCGCGGCAACGCCAGGGAATACTGGTGCGCCCTCTACAAGAAAGTCGTCATGAAGGATCGCGAGCGAGGGCACGTCCTGCGCAACACTTACATCTTCAAGCACGGCAAACTCATCGAGATCGCGATCCACCTCGATTCCGTCCCCGGCTGCGGC
>JAYWEO010000106.1:0-11192 GCA_043779225.1 Prosthecobacter sp. | reverse complement strand
CTTTGCACCATTGGGCACATCAATGAGAACAAACGCGTGGCTTCCGTCATCAAGGCGATTGCGGCCTCCGCCGTTCTTAAGGAACGGGTGATCTATGTGCTTGCTGGGCCGATCGAAGATGCGCTAAGGGACGCCCTTCAGGCATTGGCTGCCGACCTTGGTCTCCGGGGCTTACGGGTTCTGGGAAGAGTGACGGACCGCGAGATGAGCGAATGCTTGAATGCCTCCCATATTGTTTGTTGCCTTCGACACCCGACGATCGAAGGGGGATCCGCAAGCGCGCTCGAGGTATTGCAGTATGGGCGTCCCACGCTCGTGACGGACAGCGGGTTTTACCGCCAGATTCCTGATGAATATGTCTGGAAAGTTGACCCGAATCGCGAGGAACCTGATATCATCCGGCATCTGGAAAACATTTGCAGCGATTATTCCAAAGCTCTCGAAAAGGCCGGGCGCTCACCAGCTTGGGTCAGCGACAATTGCTCTGCGAAACACTATGCTGAAAAAATTGTGAAGATTTGCCTAAGCCTCACCCCGTGCGAGGCGGTCTCCCACGCACTTGAGCATATCCAAACGATGGCATCATCTTTCGGCGTGCCTGCGAACGACCCTCTGCGTCAGAGGCTTTCGTCCGTTTCAAAATCCCTTTTTCAGCACGGCCAATGACACGTTGCAAATACGGGAGCTAGGCGCTTCAGGAATTTTCACCAGGCCGCAGAACGTAACGGTCACGTGAGGTGCCGTTGAGATGGAGTAGTTGGAGATTGTGTAGGTTGTAGGCTACGCAATCTATGAACCGGAAATCCGAGCAGATATTGAAAGCGGACAAGTCTGGGCGTGTGTGGACGCCGCGGGATGCCGGCGTCGAAGTTCGCGGAGCGAATCGGATTGAAGTATTCGACGTTTGCGTGGTGGGCGCACCAGCGGCGCAAGCTGCGCGGCTGTTCCGATGCCGAGCGGGAACGTCGTGGGGAGCCTGCGGCGTTGAAGTGGGTGGAGGCTGTGCCGGAGCAAGCCAGGCATCACCGGCGGTGCGTGCGCTGGTGGTGCATCTGCCGGGCGGCGCGCGGATGGAAGTTGCTGACGCATCGCAGATGGCGCTTGCGGCGGGATTGCTGAGGGCGCTGGTGGCGGGAGGTGCGGGGTGCTGAGTTTCACCGGCGGGCTGCGGGTGTTCCTTGCGGTGGAGCCAGCCGACATGCGCAAGGGCTTCGAGGGGCTGCACGCGCTGGTGGGTGAGCGGCTGCGCGAAGATGTGCGCGGCGGTGCGCTCTTTGTTTTTACCAACAAGCGGCACACGCGGCTGAAGGTGCTCTACTTTGACGGCACGGGACTGTGGCTGATGATCAAGCGCCTGGAGGAGGGCACCTTTGCGTGGCCCAAGCCGGAGGAGATCGGTGCGCCCAAGCTGGCGTTGCGCCCCGAGGCGTTTGCGATGCTCAGCGATGGGATCGATCTGCGTGGGGCGAGGATGCGGCCGTGGTTCGATCGCGGATGAGGCGGCGCAACAAGAATGCATTCACGCTGAAGAAAAGTTCAAACGGCTGGACGGCGCGGTTGTCGAACACGCGCGATGCCCCAAGCGACGCCACGCGAGACCGAGTTGAGCGAAGAGCTCGCTCGATCGACGGCGGAAAATGCGCAGCTGCGCGAGGAGAACGCGCGGATGCAAACTGAAGCCAGGCTGCTGCGTGAAAAAGTCGATGCGCTCATCCAGCGGATCTTCGGTGCGCAGAGCGAGAAGCTGGATCGGGAACAATTGCTCCTGATGTTGCAGGGCTTCGATTCGCCGGGAAAATCCCCGGAGCCCGTGGCAGCGGAGGCACCACGGCGCTCGGCGGCAGCATCGCCTCCGCGTGAGCGCGGCCCGCGGGTGCCGGGACATCTTCCCGTCGTCGAGGAAGTGGTCGATCCCGAGCCGGTGAAGGCTTGCCCGGATGCGTGGCGCTGCATCGGCGAGGAACCGAAGCCCGCGGCTGCGGGCTGAGATCGCCAAAGGGCGGAGCCTTTGCCCGAAGGGCGCTGCCGCCGTGAGGCGGAGGCAGCGGCAACTCACCGAGCAACTCGACTGCGAGCCCGCGCCCTTCTTCAAACGGCGCATCGTGCGGCGCAAGTATGCGCGCAAGGATCATCCCTTTGCCGCGCCGATCCTCGCGCCGCTGGATACCTTGCAGGCCCGCTGCATCGCAGCGCCCGGCCTTATCGCCGCAGTCATCGCTGGCAAATACTGCGGCCATCTTCCGCTCTACCGGCAGGGGCAGATCTTTGCCACGCGGCACGGCGTGCAAATCCCGCGGCAAAGCATGGCGCAATGGATGGGGCTGGCCGCCGACTGGCTGCGGCCGATCTACGAAACCATCCGCACCGGAGGGCTCGGCGGTGGCTCCGTGCAGGTGGATGAATCGAGCGCAGCGAGGCAAACGCCGATCGAGTATCTGGTCCCCGGCAACGGTGAAACCAAACTTGGCTACCTGTGGACCTGTTCGCGCCCAGGCGGCGACGCCGTGTTCACCTGGCACACCAGCCGTGCCGCCGTGTGTCTGCAAAGCATCATTCCCTCCGGCTTCCGAGGCACCCTGCAAACCGACGGCTACTCTGCGTACCGTGCCTTCGTACGCAGCCACAACGCCGCCGCCGGGTGCAAGGCCATCACGCTGGCCGGCTGCTGGGCGCACGCACGACGCGGCTTCATCGAGGCCCGCGAGCGCGCTCCGCGCATCGTGGGATGGCTGCTCCGCCACATCGCCCGCCTGTGCCAAATCGGACGCCGCCTGCGCGAGAGCGGAGCCGGTCCGCGCCTGCGCGATGCCGTGCGCGCCTCACAAAGCACAGCCATCGTGAACCGCATCCGGACCGCACTGCAGCGCATCCGCCCGCGCCACCTTCCGCAGAGCGCGATGGGCCGCGCCATCACCTACGCCCTCGACCAATGGCCCGCGCTCGCGCGCTTCCTCACCGACGGCCGCATCGAGATCGATAACAACGGAGTCGAGAACGCCATCCGCCCCACCGCCATCGGCAAGAAGAACTGGCTGTTCATCGGAGCCGCCGAGGCCAGCCAGCGCGGAGTCATCCTCTACACCATCGTCGAGAGTTGCCGCCGCCGGGGCCTCGATCCGCTGGCCTACCTCCGCGACGTGCTCACCCGCCTTCCCAAGATGACCACCGGCCAGATCCCCGAAGTCACCCCCGAAGCCTGGGCCAAAGCCCACAGGCAACGCCAAGACTCCCGCGCTGCTGCATAAAATGCGTAAGTTGTGTAGCTCTCCAGCTACGCAATCTACGGCTCCAACTGGCCGTCAACACATAGAGCACGGCGCGATGCATGTCGCTTACCGCAGAACTGCATGCGAGTCAAAGATGTGACGCCGTGGCTTGGGCGAAGGCGCGACAGCAGATCGTTTTGCGTGCCACAGCATAAACCCCAGAGCACACTCGGCTCTGACATCTACGCCCTCGGATCAGAATACACGCCTCAGTGCGTCAAGAGGCGGCAGGGCGGGAGCTTGCGCTTTTTCAACATGCTCTCAAAGATAACGTTCACCCACAATCCGGTCTCTGATGACCCGGCAGGGCTGGCCATATGAAACTGTAAAAGATGGGACATCACGCATGACGATGGCACCGGCTCCCACCACTGCATGTTCACCGACTCTCACTCCATGCTTTATGATTGCCCCTATGCTGATCGCGCTACAGGTCGCAATCGTGACATTGCCTCCTGCGGTCACTCCCGGGGCGAAACTGGAGAAGTCCTCCATTTCTGAGTCATGATCGAGAGAGCAATTCGTGTTCAGGATACAAGAGCGCCCGATCCTGCATCCGCTATTGATAACAGCTCCAGCCATCACTACGGAGCCTTCACCAACGGTTACGTCTTCGGCCATGCTAGCGCCAGGGTGGACTGCCGTCCCGAGCTTGAAGCCTGGACACATGCCGATGATCTTCCGATGGATCATACAGCGACGGTAGTTGTCGCCCACAGCAATGATCCCACAATCCACTCCGAAATCGTCGATAATTCGGGGCAGATCCTCATCGCAGCCGAGTATCCTATGATTGAATATGCTTTCCCTCGAACCACAGTCCGAGCCGTCAATGATCCCGATCACTTCGTATTGATCCATTCGTTTGATGATGTCCAGCACGACCCTGGCGTGCCCAGAAGCACCGAAAATCACGATTTTACTCATAAAGATAAGTGCCTGTCTCCGATGGGGACATCTTTCTCAAATGCGGCGTGTTTCAGTTGAATGATTTGCCCTAAAGTCATCGGCGAGGGGTGGGTGGAGGCATTTCCTCCTGTTTTGATGGGACATTTGAGAAGTGCTTTCCATCCATGCCCGCGGAAGCCTTGACGGCGGCGGGGAGATCTTGATCACCACCACGGTCGGCGAAAAATCTGACAGATAAACTCCCCGTCGCGTGTCTTCTTCCCCAGACGCATCCGTGCGGCGGATGCAAGGCGTTTCAAACTCTTGCCAGTGAACAATATGGTATGGAAGCGTGTATATTCATAAAGATACTCATAGCATGGTGACGCATGGCTCATGGCCGCGCCGCGCTTCAGAAGTGAGCGGAGAAATTGAAACTCAACGACCGGGTCTATGAAGTGTTCAATTACATTATTGGAATAGATTCCATCGAATTTTTTCAGTTTGACTTGCTCCAGTGTCAGCATGTCCGGATGGCCGCCATCGCAAAAGGAGTCGTATGTGTAAACCTTGTAGCCTTCGGATTGCAAGATAGCGGCAGACTTGGACCACGCGCCGGATCCGTAGTTGAGATAGATCCCATTCTTTTTGGGTGACAACATGTGGAATGCCCGGATTTCATTTTTACTGGAGTCGCTCTCTGAGTAAATTGAATACAGGTCTTTGTAGTCCTGTGCTAACACATCTGGGGGCAGTTCCAAAATCTTTTTTGGACCGAAAATGCATCCGCAAGAGGGGCATTCGTAACGTTCCAGGCGCCCTCCGCCAAAAATGCACTGCGCCTCCTTGATCTTGAATGCAGCACGCTTCGCCGAGTAGCGGCAGAGAATGCATTCTGGCTCATATTCAGGAAGGGTGGATTCATCGAGAAGATTTATGGCCTCCCATCGCGGTCGCACCAGTTCGGCAACTTGCCGCTCGGGGCTGATCGCCTGCTCCTTGTTCGTATTCATATGTGGTCAAATAATGTCAGCTTTTCTGCTCTTTCAGCTCCAAATCGGATTGCCGACCACGTGTAGGGATTCGATTGGACGCATCAGACGCGATTCCTGTTTGACGTGTTTTTTCCAATCGAGGTTCACTGCATTGAGGACGGTTTCAACCACATGCTGCACGCTGTGCACCGACAGTGGCGAACACAAAAGTTTTCTTGCAGGATCGTGATGCGCGCAGGAAAATGTTGCGGGAATCAAATCCAATCGTAGCGTTCGCCTCCCATGCGCTCTCTCCCTGCACTCCTCCTCGCGTTTGTCGCTGCTTTTACCGGAAGGCTCTCCGCCCAAGGCAACAGCGACCCCATCACCCTTGTGGGAACCATTCCCAGCCAGAGCGTCTCGCCTGCCGCTGGCACTCCGCCGATCGACCTGCGGCCTTTCTTCGCGGTGCCCACCATCGGAATCACAAACCCGGTCGTGCAGTTCACGGTGCCCGGTGCCGGCGTTTTCAACGTGGAGATGAAGGCCGATGTGGCCCCGCTCACGGTCGCCAATTTCCTCGACTACGTGAGTGCGAACTGGTTCACAGACACGCTCATCCATCGGTCGAATCCAACCTTCCGGATCATCCAGGGCGGCGGCTACACGCCGAACACGAGCGGCACCACTTTCGCGAGCTACAACACCGTCGTAAAAAACGCGGCGCTCAACATGGAAGCCGCCAACACCATGGTGCATGCGCGCGGCACCATCGCGATGGCGCGTACCTCGGCATCTCTGAATACCGCAACCAGCGAGTGGTTCATCAATACCGCTGACAACACCAGCGAATGGTCGCCTGCGAGCGCCCTGAACGCAAACAGCTACGCCGCATTTGGCCGCGTGACCGGGACCGGCATGAACGTCGTGGACGCGATCGCTGCACTCCCGAGGCTCGGCGGCAATGTGACCGTGATAAGCAGCTCGACCGCGAATAATTCGGTCAGCGTTGACCTCGCTGGAATCCCCGCAAATTTCGGGGTCGGCTGGACGTTGCTCGGCTCCACGGTCACGTCTTTTTTTGGCACCGCCGTGTCGCTCAGCGCAAATGCCAATGCGACCATCACTTCATCCACCTCAGTGGTTTCCCAACTGTATGGGGATCCATTCACGGAACTGCCAATTCTCCACAATCTTGCCTCCTCGGGCGGCCCAGTCCCGCTCACCGAACTCGTGAAGGCCACGAGTCTCGCTGTGGTGCCTGTCTTCCCGACAGCGCCGGGCACAGCGTCCGTCGTCACTTTCTCGGCGGTGAGCTCGAATCCGAGCCTCGTCAGGCCAACCATCAGCGGGAGCAATCTGTATCTCGGAGCCGCGCTCAATCTGACTGCGTCGGCGACAGTCACCGTGACTGCGACCGATTCCAACGGAAACTCCGTCAGCCAGACTGCCTTCAACGTCTCCGTGACCCGCAAGGTGCGTGATTACAACAGTGACGGCAATGGCGACCTCATCTTCCAGAATGGTGTCGGCAATATCGCCGCCTGGTCCGTGAACCCCAGCGGGAGCGTGCTCAGCAACACCCTCCTTTCCAACGCAGCACTCGGGGACTGGAAACTGGTCGCCACTGCGGATCTGAATGGCGACTCGATCCCGGATTTCGTTTTCCAGAACAACGCCGGCCAAGTCGTGGTGTGGTACCTGAACGCCAGCGGGGCCAGGGTCGGCCCCACCACCTTCATTTCTACAGCCAATCTTGGTGATTGGAGAATCGTCGCCACTGCGGACATCAACAAAGACGGCAATGCCGACCTCATTTTTCAGAATAACGCCGGACAAATCGCCATCTGGTATATGAACGGCAGCGGCGCCGTGACCAGCAGCGTCTTTTTCTCCACCGCGATCCTCGGCGACTGGAGGATAAAATGCACGGCGGACATCAATGGCGACGGCTTCGCCGACCTAGTCTTCCAAAACAACGCCGGACAGATCGCCGCGTGGTATTTGGGCCCAAACGGCAGCATCATCAGCAAACCCTTCATTTCTACCGGTGCCCTCGGCGACTGGAAGATAGCGCTCGCCTCGGACATCGACGGTGACGGCATCGCCGATCTGATCTTTCAGAATAACATCGGCCAGCTCGCCGTCTGGCACCTGAATGCAAGCGGCGCAACCACGAGCTCCGGATTCCTCTCCACCAGTGCCCTCGGCGACTGGCGCCTGCATTGACAGGCGACCGCTACACCTTCTTCGCCGTGCTCTGGATGTAGATCTCGCGGAGCTGCTTGAAGTCCACCTCGACGGGCGAGCTCGTCATGAGATCGCAGCCGCGGTTGTTCTTCGGAAAAGCGATCACTTCTCTGATGCTGCTCGCGCCGGTGATGAGCATCACGAGGCGGTCGAGGCCGAGCGCGATGCCGCCGTGCGGCGGTGCACCGAAACTGAACGCCTTCAGGATGTGGCCGAATTTCACCTGCTGCTCCTCGGCATTCACACCGAGAATCTCAAACAGCTTCGCCTGCAAATCGCGCTCGTGGATTCGGATCGAGCCGCCGCCGAGTTCGACGCCGTTCAGCACCACGTCATACGCGACTGCGCGGACCTTGGCGTAGTCGCCGGCCTCCATCGCGGGCATGTCTTCGGCCTTCGGGCGCGTGAAGGGGTGATGCACGGCGACCCAATGGTTGTCCTCGGGTGAAAATGCGAGCAGCGGAAAATCCACGACCCAGAGAAAGTTGAGCTGATCCTTCGCCGCAGCCGTGAGACCGAGCAGTTCGGCGCAGCGCAGGCGCACGCGGCCGAGGATTTCGCAGACGGGCTCGAGCTTGGCATCGGCACCGAAGAACAGCACGTCGCCCTCGACGAAGCCCATGCGCTCGGCGAGCGCCGCCTTTTCCGCGTCGCTGAAGAACTTCACGATCGGCGACTCCCACTCACCGCCGGCGCTCCACTTGATGTAGGCGAGGCCCTTCGCGCCGAATTCCGTCTTCACCCACTCCTCCCATTTCTTGAGCTGCTCCTTGCTCAGCAGCGCCGCCGCACCCTTTGCGTTGATCGCCTTGATGGTGCCGCCGCTCGATGCGACGGATGCGAAAACCTTGAACGTCGACGCAGTGAAAATATTCGTGAGCTCCACGAGTTCGAGGCCGAAACGCGTGTCGGGCTTGTCGCTGCCGTATCGGCTCATCGCATCAGAATACGGCATGCGCGGGAACGGCACCGGGATGTCCACGCCGCGCGATTCCTTGAAGATGCGCGCGAGGAGACCCTCGATGAGCGTCTGGATTTCCACGTCGGTGATGAACGACGCCTCGACATCAATCTGCGTGAACTCCGGCTGGCGGTCTGCGCGCAGATCCTCGTCGCGGAAGCAGCGCGCGATCTGGAAATATTTCTCCAAGCCCGCGACCTGCAGCAGTTGCTTGTATTGCTGCGGCGCCTGCGGCAACGCGTAAAAGGTGCCGGGATTCAGACGCGACGGCACGAGGAAGTCGCGCGCGCCCTCGGGCGTCGGGTTCGAGAGCACGGGCGTCTCGATTTCCAAAAATCCCTGCTCGTCGAGATAGTCCCGCGTCGCCTTTGCCACGCGGTGGCGCAGCTTCAGGTTGCGCTGCATCGGCGCGGTGCGCAGATCGAGGTAGCGAAAGTGCAGCCGCAGGTCCTCGTTCACACTCGGATCGTCGAGCGGGAAGGGCGGGACGGCGGACTTGTTCAGCACGCGCAGCTCCGAGGCGACGACTTCGATGCCGCCTGTCTGCAGCTTTGCGTTCTCCGTTCCCGGCAGACGCTCCGAGACTTTTCCCGTGATCGAAATCACATCCTCGGCGCGCAGCTCGTGGCTCTGCTCCGAGATCTGCGCGAATTCCTCCGGACGGAAGACCACCTGCGTGAGACCTTCGCGATCCCGCAGATCCACGAAGATCACGCCGCCGTGATCGCGGCGCGAATTGATCCACCCGGCGAGCGTGACGGTCTGGCCGATGTGTTCCTTGCGAAGGCTGTTGCAGGATGTGGTGCGGTACATAAAAGGGCGCGAAGAATACGGGTGCCGCGGCACTTTGCCAGCGCGGAGTGAGCAGCCCTATGCGACCCTATGCGACCCACTCCACCGCCACGCTCTTCCGCTGCTTGAAGCGATCATCGTAGAGCACCTTCTTGTTCACCGCGCCGTATTCGTGGACGAGCTTCGTGCATTTCACGTCGAAGCAGCAGTACTCCGCGATTTCCAAAAGCTTGCCCTCACGCCACCAGCGGATCGCGTCGAGGCCGTCGCCTGTTTTTCCCACCCCGAGGCTCGCGCTCGCGACGGCGTCGAGGCCGAGACGATGGCCGAGCTTTTTCTCGATGTCCACGAGCAGGTCGAGCGTCTGGCACTGGTGCGGCAGGTCGAGGATGGTGTACGCCATCAGCACCTCGTAGTCGAAATTGATCACATTGAAACCGACGACGAGATCGGCGCGCAGGAGCTGCTGCACGAGATCGTCCACGCGCTTTTCGCTGAAGATGCGATACTCACCGGTGCGCGTGCTGTACGTCACGCCGAGGCTCATGCCCATGTCGCGCTTCTTGTCCCAGCCGCCGACATCGTTGGCGGTGCGCTGGGTTTCGAGATCAAAATAGACGATGTCGCGCGCCATTGCCGCGCGTTGTAGGCGAGCGCGCGAAAGCGTCAAGCGGCGCGCTGGCTTTTCGCAAAAGTGCCCTGTAAAGAATTCGCCTGATGTTTTACGACCGCATCCCGACGCCGCGCAGCCTCTGGTGGGGCGCGATCATTTTCTGCGTCATCACGATCACCGACTCGTGGTTCCGCTGGGCGACCTTTCAATACGGCACCTTCGACCTCGCATTTTACGCGCAAGGTCTGTGGCTCGCGGGAAAAGGACTCTGGCACGTCTCGCTGCTCGATGTGCCGCTGATGGGCAATCACCAGGATCCGATCGTCTTTCTCGCACTGCCATTTTACAAAATCTGGTCGCACCCGATGCTGCTCGTGATCGCGCAGACGCTGCTGCTCGCGACGATGCCCTTCACCGGCTGGCGCATCGCGCGGCATCTGGAATTTGGCCCGCAGGCCTCCATGTGGCTCGGGCTCGCGACGCTGCTCGCGCCGGCCACGGGCTTCATCGCGCTGCATGAGTTTCACCCCGAGGCGCTCGCCGCCCCGCTGATCCTTCTGATGCTGGAAGGCCGGATGAAACAAAGGCCAGGGCTCTTCTGGCTCTCGTTCATCCTCGTGCTCGCGTGCAAGGAAAGCATGGGACTGCTGCTCGCATGGATGTCGCTCGTGTACTACTTCCTCGAGCGCGACCGTGACCGCGAGTGGCGTGTGAACTGGAACATCATTCCGGGCTGTGTCGCCTTCGGATGGTTCCTCGTATGCGTGCTGTTCATCGGCCCGGCGCTGAACGGCGGGCGCGTGGATTTCCTCGGGCTGTATTCGCATCTCGGCGACTCTGCGGGCGGCATCCTCGGGGGCTTCGTCACGCATCCATCGAAAGGTGCAGGCGCGCTTTGGAGCGGGCTCACCGGCGGCAATCTCGCATGGGGCACGCTGGTCCCGTTTCTCCTGCTCCCGCTGCTGCGTCCGCGATGGATCATCATGGCCGCGCCGATTTTTCTGCAGCACCTCCTCTCGTGGCGGCAGTCCGAATGGAGCATCCATTTTCACTACGCCGCACCGCTGCTGCCGCTGCTCTGGATGGGTGCAGCGGAAGCGAGTTCCGCGCTTTTCTGGCGCGACGTGCTCGCAGGCTGGGTCACCGTCGCGTGTGTCGTCTGCCAGTTTTGGTTCGGGCCGATCAAAAGAGTTTGGAACACCGCCACGGGCGCGGGCCATGCGCTGTGGGCAAAAGAATGGAAGAGCGCGATGCTCGTGGCCGTGCCGAAGGATGCGAGCGTGACCGCCGGCCTGCCCTACCTTTCCCATCTGACAAATCGCGAGCGGCTCTACTCGCTCCACCATGTACTCAAGGGCCTGAACACCCTGAGCCACGCCGAATACAAGCCCCCGACGGGCGTGGATGCCGTCGTCATCGACACCGCCGACCACGCGACCTTCGATCCC
>JAYWEO010000105.1:0-3611 GCA_043779225.1 Prosthecobacter sp. | reverse complement strand
TCAACAAGGCGCTGGAGAGCGCGCCGGATCTCGCGGCGAAGAGCATTGACGATCTCGTGAAAAATATCGGCGCGGTGCCGGAGGCGATCCGCGCCGCGGTGCGCAATAATGGCGGCGGACATTGGAATCACTCCTTTTTCTGGAAGCTCATGAAGGCCGGTGCCGAAGGCAAACCGATCGGCAAACTCGCGGACGCGATCACCGCGACGTTCGGGAGCTTCGAGGCGTTTCAGGAAAAATTCGCGGCGGCGGCGGCGACGCGCTTTGGCAGCGGATGGGCGTGGCTCTGCGTGAGCGACGGCAAGCTCGCGATCTGCTCGACGGCAAACCAGGACAACCCGCTCATGGGCGAGGCAGTCGGCGCATGCGGCGGGACTCCGGTGCTCGGTCTCGATGTGTGGGAGCATGCCTACTACCTCAATTATCAGAACCGCCGCCCCGACTACGTGAAGGCGTGGTGGAACGTGGTGAACTGGGCGCAGGCCGAGGAGAATTTCGCCGCGGCGAAGTAGGCCACGCGCGCATCGCGTCACAAATTCAAAAGCCCGGTCACCTTGCGGTGGCCGGGTTTTTTGCTGTGCGAATGATGCATTTCTGGCTCAAAAAAAACGGCAGCGGCGCGGCGCCAAGGAGCGGCGGTTTTCAACCGCCGGAGCAGGTGTGCCAGTGTCGAATCAGCGCACAAAACGAAATAGCAAATCGGAAATTCGGCAGCGAAAACCGCCGATCCTTGGTGCCCTTACCCTAGGGATGCGACAGAAGCTGCAGTGAGCAAAGGGAGCAGCGCGTACCGGGAATCGCGACGCGGCTTTGGCTCCCTTGGTTCACGCGGCGGCTGCGGCTGGCGCTGCTGCTGCGGCTTGGGACGCTCCTGCGGCTGTGATTCCGCGGACGATCCATGCAAACCGGCGGCCTCGGCGGCGATGTCATGCCGGTGGTCGTCACCGTGCTCGGCGTGCCCGCCTTCCTTGTTGCGCGCGGGCGGGAGTTCGAGGCAGCCGTTTTGAAATTCCACCACGTAGCCGATCTGCACGAGGTAGTGCAGATCCGCGGCGAGCGCGGCGAGCTTGGCGTCGTGGTCCTGCTGAGCTTCCGCGGTGACTTCGGGGGGCAGTGTGCCGAGCAGCCGTGCGGCAAGGTGCGGGCGCTTCATGCCGGGATGCTCGCCGACGGCGCTGAGGATCGCGCTGATGCCGTCGGAAAAAGTCTGCTCCGCCGGGTGGCGCTGCGGACGGATCGCCGATGCGTAAAGAATCTTGCGCTTCCATTTGAAGAGCTGCAGGCCGGCCTCGTTGAAATACGGGCGCAGCGCATTCACCATCTGCACGGGCACCTCGCGCTCACGTTCGACGGCGTCGCGCACGGTGTAGCCGATGCTCTTGTCGAGCAGCGAACCCGCGATGGCCGCGCCGACTTCCAGCGAATTGCCGCTCCGCACGAGCTTCGGAAGATGCGTGGTGCGGAAATGCTCCTCGGCCTCCTGCTCGGTCTTGAAGACGATCGGCTGCTCGCCGGGCGCGACTTTCACGCCTTCGCCTTCCGCAACTGCCACGACCTCGGCGGGAGTTTCGGCGGCGACTTCCGCGGCTTCGGCAACATTCGCACCTTCAGTGCTGTCCGAGCCTTCTGCGACTTCCTTACTTTCCGCAATTGCGGCAGGTTTCGCGGCTTTTGCGACTTCCGCGCTCTCGGCGACTTTCGTCTTGTATGTCGTCACGCTGCTCGTCTGCTGCTTCCACTGCTCGACGGCAGCGGGGTCACTCACGTTCTCGATGTTGCGCGTGAAATCCTGGAACGACATCCGCCGGGCGTAGCGCTCCTCGTAAAGCTTGCGCAGCGCGACCTGATAGTTGTGATGGCTCGAAGGCCCGAGCAGCGCACCGCTCAGCCGCTCCCGCGCGACACTCGTGAAGTTGCCCTTCGGCGGTTCCCCCTGCACGATCTCGGTGACATAGTGCTGATCAAAGTTCGCCTTGAAGGCGCCGCGCTCGACAGCGGCTCGGTCGAACGAAACCGGACCTTCGCCGACTTGATACAGGACAGCCGCGGGATCGAGCGCCGTGATGCGCACGCGGAAGCGATCGAAGCGATCCATGAACATGTTCGCCACGCGAAAAACTCCGCACGCACGCGCGCTCAGTTTGATCTGCCTTGCGATTCCCGACGCCGCAGCGGGCTCGGGGAAAATCTCCACCTTCACCACCGGCACGCGCGGTGCCTGCGGCTCGGGCGGACGCTCATCGCGAAATCCGCGATCGTCACGCTGCCCGCGCGGACCACCGAAGCCACCCGGCTTCGGACCACGGCCACCCGGCCCCGGAGGACGTCCGCCGGGGCCGCTGCGCTTGTCCCGATCATCACGCCGAGGGCCACGATCACCCTGCGGCGGACGCGGGCCACGGCCAGGGGCGCCCCTGCCGGGACCACGGCGGTCGTCGCGTTCGCGGCGCGGTTCCTCGCCCGCGAAATCCGCATAGCGGTTCGGCGCAGGCGTCTCCTTGAGCCATGCGGGCAAAAATTTCAGATCGAGTTCCAAAGGCGTGTCGCTCATGTCTGCGAGGGTTTATGCACATGCGCAGGAAATGGCAACCGTCTCGACACGACGACGCACATTCTTTGCCCAAAAAACTTTTCCCCACTTTCGTTGTTGCCAAGCTTCGGAGCGAACCATAAAGCAACCGCCCGTTTCGTAAAAACAACCATCCAGCCATGTCCGAAAAATCCATCTCAGAAAAAGTCAAAGACATCATCGTCGAGCAACTCGGAGTGAATCCTGAACAGGTCACGGAAACCGCGTCGTTCATCGAGGATCTCGGCGCCGACTCACTCGACACCGTCGAACTCGTCATGGCCTTCGAGGAGGAGTTCGGCGTGGAAGTCCCCGATGAGGACGCGGAGAAGCTCCAGACCGTCGGCAACGTCGTGGACTACATCGAGAAGAAGACCGCGAAGTAAGCGCCGGCAAAAACTTTCAGTAATTCCACGGAGACCCAGCCAGGCGGCTGGGTTTTCTTTTTCCCCGATTCGTGCGCAGAAGCCGGCGGACACGGAATGGGAATGAGCAAAAATTTTCAAAACTCCGCGCAACTCCGCGACGGGGCGTGTGTTTGTCCGCCTTGTATGAAACACATCGCACTCACTCTCAGCATCGCCGCCACGGCGCTGCTCACCCTCCCCACACTCAGCCTCGCGGCTGATGAAAAGAAACCCGAACGCAAACGCCCCGAAGGCGCTGGCGGCGGTCGCTTCAGCCCCGAGGAGCGCCTCAAGCACATGACCGAAACGCTCGGCCTCACGCAGGAACAGCAGGACAAGGTCAAGGCCATCCAGGAAAAGAACGCGCCCGCGATGAAGGAACTTTTCGCGAAAGGCCGCGAGAACCTGACCGAGGAAGACAAGACGAAGATGAAGGAAATGATGAAGACGCAGATGGAAGAAATCTCCGCGATCCTCACCCCGGAGCAGAAAGAAAAGCAGAAGGCTGAAATGGAAAAGCGCGGCGGTCCCGGCGGTCGCCGCCCCGGCGGTGACAAGCCCGGCGAAAAGAAGCCCGAAGCCAAGTAACCGAAACCAACAACCAATCTCACAAAGGGCGGGAGGCGTTTGCTTCC
>JAYWEO010000104.1:0-26061 GCA_043779225.1 Prosthecobacter sp. | reverse complement strand
GGCGAAAGCGCCATCCTTGCCGTGGCCGTTCCCGAGCCGGCCACGACCGGCATCGCGGCCGGCTGCATGGCCGTGACTTTCCTGCGCCGTCGCCGCCGGCATTAGCCGGGTGGAGCGCAGCGGTTGCGCGATAGTCCGGGCATTCGAGCCTAATGGCATTAGGCTGCATGGATGGGAATGCGCGCATGGCATCCCCATCATATTAGGCATCGCATCCTATGGAGGGCTCTCATCCTCGCGCGATGGCGCCGCCTTCTCCCTGCCTGCGATTTCCTGGCGGATGGCGTCCGCGCTCCGGTCGAACTGCTGCAGCAGGCCCGAAATGCGGTCCCTCTCCGTGACGAGGCCGATGATGAGATACTGCACGATCGCGAGCCCGTAGAACACCCAGCCGACGATGAATTCCCGGGTGCCGGGGGCGTTGCCAAAAATCACCGTCATGATGACAAACACGGGCGACGATCGCTTGAGGTGCAGCACCCCGATGCCGCGGATGGATTCGCGCCGCCGCCGCCAGATTTCACGCCAGCCGCTGCGGCTGAGCCAGTCCGCCTTTGGCGGGCCGTGGTGCAGGATCCCGAAGACATCCTGATCCGGCATGTTCTCGATGACGCCGATCGCCAGCAGCAGTCGCAGCAGCATGGTCAGCCACGGGTCTTCGCTTTTGTGCCACGGGAGCCAGCCGAAGAGGAAGTCCTCCAGATTTGCCGTGGCCGCGAGAAGAATGATCGCACCGCGGAACCACATCTCCAGGTCCCGCTCCATTTCCTTCGAGAGATTCTTCCGGTGCAGGAGACGCCGCATCACGAAGCGGAACGCCGGAATGGCAAGCGCCCCCGTGAGCACGCGGAAGAGCGGTCTCAGCACGGGCTTGAAGATCAGATTGCGAAAGATGCCGGAGAAAAGTGGCACGGAGGCGCAGCATACCGGGGCGACCATGCAACTGAAGGGGGAAATCCGGCCACCGGTGGCGCTGGGGACTTGTATGCGGACGCGTACAGCCGAGAATCCCGAACCAAGATGCGCTCTTTGGCAGACGCTCCGGCGTCCAGGACGCGCACGACAAATATGCCAGCCTGGAAGTCTCCCGCCTTCTGCAGCGGCTTGCGGAATATCCCGCAGTCGGAATTGTGGCTGTCAGCCGGAGATCTGATGTCACGCCTGGATTGCTGAAGGCATTCGGATTCATCGTGGCCACGGATCGGAAATAGCGGCAGCGCCTCGCACGGACAGTCCCGGTGTGGCAGGGATGAGCCAGCGCCTTAGTCCGATGGAGGGAACGAATCGATCACTGGCTCGCCGGCGTTGAGAATGATGAAGATCAGAACTCCGATCGCCTGAGCCACGACCAAGGCTTGTCCGGTGACCCGTAGGTACCACTCGGTGGACGGGGTTCCGCACGACGGGCACCGGTCTGCGGCGTCAAATGTGCGGTGTTTGCATTTTTTGCAACATTGCATCTTCAATTCGACAAGTTCGTCCCACCTGTTCAGGCATTCAACAGAAAGACTGTATCAAGCTCGCAAGGAAGGCAGCCTGGGCGGCTGAGGGGAAATGCCGGCGGCCGGGGATTTGAACCTCACCCGGTTTATTGCCGGGTTTCAGCGGATTTTACCGCTGCCGCCGTGATGATGTCTGCATTCTTGAGACGCAGGACCGGTGTCGTGTGTTCAAAGGGATTTGCCTGCGGTGAGATTTCCCGTCCGCCGCGGGTTCGCCTTGGCCCTGGCAGAAAAAATCGATCCGCTGTCCTGAATCCTCCGTCCCGGGTTTCGCGTTCAGTCCGGCAGCTTCGAGAAATCGAACGAGCAGCAGCCGAAATCGAGCACCGAGCCCTCCTTTTGCAGCCGCTTCCGGAATGGCTTCGCGATGAAATACTCGCGGCGCTGGGCCACGGCGCGCATGTCCACGATGCCCGCATGCTTCAGGACGCGCAGGTGCTTCGACACGTTGTATTGCGAAAGGTCGAGCTGCTCGGAGAGATCGTTCACGCTCTGGTCTCCGGCTAGCAGTACCTTCACGAGACTCATGCGCGTGCGATCCGCGAGGGCTTTGAGGATACTCGTGCAATTACCGGCAAGCATGGGGCCTTGCATGCGGAATTTTTTGGATGACCGCAATCTTTTCTTTGATGATATATGCCTAACTGCGCATACGCGCACGCTCGCACATGAAAACCCACCACACCCTGGCCATCCTCCTCGCCGCCGGCTCGTCGGCCTTCGCCACGCCCAGCGGCCTCAACAACATCCCCACCGCGGACACCGTGCCGATGGGCACGTTCGTCCTGCAGGGCTTCACCACCCTCGGCGGCAACAACAACGCGGACTTCAACCTTGGCTTCAAGACCGGCATTGACCTCAAGGCCGTGAAGCTCGAACTCGGCCTCGCGAGCCATCTGATCCCCGGCAAGGGTGGCCCGGTGGAGCCGCATTTCAAGGTCGCCGTGCCGCTCGGCGAGGGGCTGCCGGTCATCGCGGCGGGCATGGCAAACAATTCCTTTACCGACGCCGACCGCCGTCGCGCGGGAGACTCATTCGTCTACTTCGTGGTGTCCCAGGATTTCCACTGGTTCCGGTTGCACGCGGGCATCGCCGAGCAGTCCAGCCAGCCGCTGCCGTTCTTCGGCATAGACAAGACCTTCCGCATCGCGAAGAGCGTGCCCGCCAGCGACGGGAAATCCGTGAAGAAGGCGGGTGGGAAACAGGTCAAGGCCGCCGCGCCCGAATACCGCGACCTTTTCACCCTCCGTGCCGATGCGATCCAGCAGACCAACCATACTTGGCTCGCATCCGTCGGCGCACTCGTCCCGGTGTGCAAGTGGTTCGTCTTCGAGACGTGGGGCAACTTCCCGACCGACGGCGGCCAGGCGTCTGCCACTTTCAAGGCGGATTTCGTCTTCTCGTTCTGACCGCGCGCATTCGGCCAAACCCAACTCCCAACCCAACAAAATCCTCACACCGTTCTCCGAGACGAAGGCGGAGTTGGAAAAAGCGGGCATCACGCCGGACAAAAACATCATCTGCTACTGCGGCACCTCGCGCGAAGGCAGCCTGCTGCGCTTCTACCTCAAGCACGTCGCCCACTATCCGAATGTGCGTCTCTACGAGGGCGCATGGAAGGAATACGTCTGGCTCAAGGGCAAATCCCTGCCCGCTGAAACCGGCGGTGAACCGGCCGGCAAGTAACGCCTCATCGTGTTAGTGGTGTTTTCAAGCACTTGAAGGAAAACGCCGGTTGCCCGCGCCTTTGCTGAAAGACGCGGCGATTTTCAAAACGAAACACCTCACGCCACAGGCTCATCCCCCTCTTCCTCGCGACGTGCTGCGTCGCGTTCACGAATGGCGCGAACGCAAACTTCAAGGGCGTCGCCTCGCTCTACGGCAGCGGCACCACCAGTCTGCGCACCGCGCTGTGGTGGGGAACGGCGACGACTTTCGCCGGGGCGATCACCGCGCTCTTCGCCGCACGCGGACTGCTCTCGGCATTCAGCGGCAAAGGTCTCGCGCCGGACGCGCTCACGCAGTCGCCGAACTTCCTCCTCGCCGTCGCGCTCGGCGCGGCGCTCACGAGCTTCCTCGCCACGCGGCTCAGCTTTCCCGTCTCGACCACGCACGCGCTCGTGGGCGCACTCATCGGCGCGGGACTCGCGAGCGGCGACCACACGGTTCATCTCGCGCCGCTCGTGGACACATTCGTCCGACCGCTGCTGCTCAGCCCGGTGCTGGCCATCGCGGCAGGTGCGCTCGTGTATTTCGTGCTCAAGGCCGTGCATCTTCTGCCAGACCATCGCACGCGCACGCTCGACACACTGCACTTCCTCAGCGGTGGTGCGGCGAGTTTTGCGCGCGGACTGAATGATACGCCGAAGATGGCTGCACTGCTGTTGGTCGCGCAGGCACTCGACATCCGGTGCGGATTCCTCGCCGTCGCCGTGACGATGGCCATCGGCGGGCTGCTCGACGCCCTCAACGTCGCTGAGACGCTCGGAAAAAAAATCACCGCCATGAACCCCGGCGAGGGTTTCGCGGCAAACGTCGCGACCGCGCTGCTCGTGAACATTGCGACCTTTCATTCGCTGCCCGTGAGCACCACGCATGTCAGCGTCGGCTCGCTCGTCGGCATCGGCATCGCAACGCGGAAAGCGAAGTGGCCGGAGGTCGGCCAGATCGTTCTCGCATGGCTGATCACGCTGCCATGCGCCGCCGCGCTCGCGGCATTGGCAGCGTGGGTTTTTTCCGCATGATAAGGCGCGGTGATGCTGCCGAACCGGCGCGCACCGCGGGTGGCACAGATTTGCAATCTGTGCGGCCAGCGGAACTCCGATTCCGCTGATTCGATTCCGCAGAAACAGAAACGGCGGCAAGGATTGCCGCCTCGCCGCACAGGTTGCAAACCTGTGCTGCTGCGCCACTACGCGAACAGCGCCATCACTGGTTTCCCGTGCCCGTCCTGCGTCGCGTAAAAGGGACGGTTCTCGATATCGAACCCGGTCTTCGGGCTGACGCCCATCGCGGTGAAAATCGTCGCGTGCATCTCGGTGATGTTCACCGGATCCTTGATCGCGAGCAGCGGGCGTTCCGGCGCGGTCTCGCCGTAAAGGAAGCCGCGCTTCATCCCGCCGCCAAACATCACCGCCGACGAGCCGCCGGTGAAATGCCGGTGCAGGCCGTAATGCTTCGGCTCCGTCATCGTGTCGCCTTTGGGCATGTCCTTTCCCGGCAGCGCCGCGGAACCGACAGTGCCCTCCACGAGCATGTCGCGGCTGAATTCGCTTGCGATGATGACCAGCGTGCGGTCGAGCAAGCCGCGCGCTTCGAGATCGAGGATGAGTTGCGCGATCGGCGCATCCACTTCCTTGTGCATCCGTTCGAGCACCGAGTGCCCGTTGTTGTGCGTGTCCCAATTCAGGAACGGCACGTATTCCGTCGTGACCTCGACGAAGCGCGCGCCCGATTCCACGAGCCGCCGCGCAAGCAGGCAGCCGCACCCAAAGCGTCCCGTGTCGTATTTCGCCGCGCTCTCCTTCGGCTCCAGCGTGATGTCGAACGCGTCGCGTTCCTTCGAGGCGAGCAGCCGCTGCGCATTGTCCATCGAGCGCAGCATGGATTCCTGCTGGTAGTCGCTGAGAAAATCGCGGTTCGGGTTTTGATCGATCAGTTTGCGGTAAGCCCGGTAGCGGTTCTCGAAACGCGAGCCTTCCATCCCTTTCGGCGGACGCACGGCGCGCGACGCATCCTCGGGAAATGGCAAATTCATCGGCCCAAATTCCGCGCCGAAAAATCCGGCGGTCGTGAATGACTTCAGCTCCTCGCTCTCACCGACTCCTTCGAGCCGCTGCCCGATATTGATGAACGCGGGAATCACCGGATTCCGCGGCCCGAGCACGCGCGCCATCCACGCGCCGATGTGCGGCGCGGCCACCGTCTGCGGCGGCACGTAGCCGGTATGCCAGTGGTACTGGTGCCGCGAGTGCAAAATCGCGCCGAGGTCCGCGAGCACATGCGAGCGGATGAGCGTCGCGCGATCCATCACCTTCGCGATGTTCGGCAGTCCGGCGGAGATTTTGATGTGGTCCACCGGCGTATCCATTGACGGAAAAGTGCTGAGCACGCTCGCGACCGGCTTGCCATTTTCATACGGCTCGTAGCGCTTCGGATCGAATGTCTCCGGCGCGGCCATGCCGCCCGCCATCCACAGCAGGATGCACGAGTCCGCCTTCGGCTTCGGGTGCTTCACCTGATCTCCCGCGAACAGCCGCGGCTCGCGCGCCATCATCGCGGCCATGCTCGCGGCGGAGAGCTTCTTCAAAAAATCACGGCGCGTGTTCTGCGGATCGAGCGGGAGCGGGTTCATGGATTTTGAAAGGAATCCGCGTGCGGCATGCCTGAATTCGTATCCTTGCGATGCCTCTGCGGCGACGGTAGCATGTGCGCCATGACAATCCGCGCAACAGTGCAGGGCGACATGATCAAGCTCCCGGCGGGCGTGCATCTCGCCGACGGGACAAATGTGGAGATTGTGGCCCCGTCCGAGGGCATGGACAAAGACAGCCCGCTCGCATGGATGGCGGAATTCGCCGGTTCCATTGACACGCTCCCGCCCGACGCGGCCGAGCGCCACACCGAATACGCGCACGGCCGCAAACGCCGCCTGCCGTGAGCCGTGTCTTTGCGGACACGCATTTCTACATCGCGCTGCTGAGCAAGCGGGACGACGCCCACGATGCCGCGCTCCGCTGGCAGGCAACCGGCGATTTTCAGGAAGTGATCACGACGAGTTGGATTCTCGTCGAACTTGCGGACGCGATGAGCCTGCCGGGGGAACGCGACATCACGGCGAAATTTATCGCGCGACTGCGCTCGGCGGCAAACACACGCATCGTGCCGGTGAGCGAGGAACTGCTGTGGCGCGGCTTTGATCTGTATCGCACGCGGCCCGACAAGGCATGGTCGCTGACCGACTGCATCTCGTTCGTCGTGATGAGTGACGAGGGGCTGACTGAGGCGCTGACACGCGACCGGCACTTCGGGCAGGCGGGATTCACGGCGCTGCTGAGTTAGAAAATTGCGGGCGCTGACGGTCATCGGATGAGCTGGAATTCCGGCAACATGCAGACGGCCCACAGCAGGTCTTCAATGCCCTGCGCGTTCAGCGCGGGGCCGAGGAGTTCGCGTGCGCTTGCGATTTCATCCGGCGACGGCGGACGCGAAACGGCAAACTGGTAGAGCCATGCAATCAACGCGTCGGGCGAAGCCCATGTGCGCGCGACGAGCCGCTTTGCACCGCCGGCAAGGGCAGTGGCGAGCGTCACGCCATTCGCGAGATCGAGCGCTTCGAGCGTGGTGAGATCCTCGGGGCGCGTGCTCACGATCTGCTCCCGATTCGGGCGTCCGAGCGCGCGTTGCAGCAGGTCGCACTTCATCAGCGAGGCGCGCGCGGGCGGCGGCGGAGTGGAGATGTGCGTGAGCGCCTCGATCATCGCGGGATGCAGCGCCGCGTGGCGCGGCTGCGCAGGCGCGGGCACCACGGGCAGCCAATGCGCCTTCTTCACTTCGGGGCCGGTGACTTTGTTTTTTGCGTCCGGCAGATCGGGCGACCATTCCCACGAATCATCCGTGCCGACCGTCTCCGCGCCGGCCTTCATTTGCAAATGCGCCTCGAAGAACACACCCGGCGCGGGCTGCTTCGACGGCGGACGATCCACCATCACGACGATCTCGTTCGCGCCCTTGCGCAGCGTGTTCTTGAAATCCACGACGCTTGCGCCGCGCGTGCGGATCATCTGTTTGTCGCTCTGGAAAATGGTGCCGTTCACGAGCACCTGCGCACCCGCGGTTTCCTGCCCGAGCACGCCGAACGCCTTCTCCGGCGCATCCGCGAGCGTGAAAATTTTCCGCAGCACGAGCTTCGTGCGCTCTTTTTTCTGCGGTGCATTTGCGGGCGCGGGTTTCGCTGCCGATGCACTGCTTCCATCGGCAGCCGCGCCTTTTTCAGTCAGTGTCGCCACGCCCGCTGCGGGCCTCGCAGCAGCACGCTTGGGATTCTTGGCCGGCGGTTGTGGATCGGCGGGTTTGGTCGCATCTGGCGCTTCCGATTTTTCCGCCGTCTCCGCACTTTCCCAAATCCACTGCGCGCCGAGCTGCGTGCTTTTCACGAGTTGCGCATCGGGCCTGCCGCGCAGCACGGGCGCATCGGTCGCCGCGGGCCGCGCGCCGGTGAGCTGCCACACGGCGTCGAGAAATTGCTCCGCCGTCATCCGCTTCGCGCGCGGGCCGGTGAAGACATATGCGCCGGTGTCGTCGTCCTTCTGCCGCACGACTGCGCGCGACTGGTACGCCTGCGATGTGCAGATCAGCTCCAGCGTCTTTTTCAAATCGCAGCCGCCCGCGGAAAAATCCGCGGCGAGAAAATCCAGCAGGTCCGAACTCCACGGCTCCGTCTGCATCGCGTCCACGGGATGCACGATGCCGCGGCCCATGAGGCGGTGCCACAGACGGTTCACGATGGTGCGCGTGAAGCGGCCGTTCTCCGGGTGCGTCATCAGCGCGGCGAGTTGCTTCAGCCGCTCGGGCTGTGGCGCGTCGGCCTTCACCTGCCCGAGTTCGGGGAAAATCCACGCGGGCTGCGCGACCGTGTCCGTCGCCTTGTCGCAGCGCGCGATTTTCAGCGGCGCGGTCGCGTAGATCGCCGCGAGGCCGTACGCCTCCGTGAGCTTCCAGCGATCCACGAAGCTGTCGTGGCACGACGCGCATTTCATGTTGATGCCGAGGAACGCCTGCGAGACGGACTGCGCGAACTGCACCTCGCGCACCTGGCTCGCGCTCACCGTGCCGCGCCACGCGAGGCCGGTGGAAAAGCCCGCGCTGTCCGGCGTCGGCGGCGCGATGAGTTCGCGCACCATCGCGTCGTAGTGCTTGTTGTTCAGCAGCGCGCCGTAGAGCCACTTCGTGATCTGCGCGCCGCTGCCCGGCCCGAAGCCGACGCGCGAATAATCATTCCGCAGCAGGTCGTTCCAGAACGTGAGCCAGTGCTCCGCGTAGTCCGTCTCGCGCGCGAGCAGCGAACGCACGAGCCGCGCGCGCTTGTCCGGCGCGGTGTCCGCGAGAAAATGGGCGAGCGCCTCCGGCTCCGGCAGCAGCCCGACGAGATCGAGATGCGCACGCCGCGCGAAGGCCGCGTCGTCGAGCGGCTGCGGCGCGGGCTTCCCGTGCTGCGCGAGATACGCGTCGAGGATGCGATCGAGCGGATTCGTCCGCGCGCCGTTCGCCGCGGGCAGCGCGACGTTGCGAGGCTTCAGCGGCGGCTCGTAGGCGGGCTTGCGGAAAGTGAAGCCGTCCTCCCACTTCACGCCATCTTCGATCCACGCACGCAGCAGCGCGACTTTTTCCGCCGGCACGCGCCTCTGCTTCGCATCCGGCGGCGGCATCTGCTCGTCCGAATCCGTCGAGAGGATCGCCTTGATGAATCTGCTCTCCGCGCCCTTGCCCGGCTCGATCACCTTCCCATTCTCGCCGCCGGCCATCAGCTCCGTGCGCGAATTCATCGAGAGCCCGCCCTTCTTCTTGTCGCCCGTGTGGCACGCCGCGCAGTGCTCGCGGAGGATCGGCACGATGTCGTGGGAAAAGTCGGGCGCTGCGCCCGCCGCACCGTTGGCACACGACTGCGCGAGCACTGCGGCGGCGAGCGCGAATCGCGCGATGGGGGTTCGTTTCATCAATCGCATCGGTCAGTCGTCAATCTGCCGCAGGCGCGTTCCTTTGCCGACAGCTTGTACACTATTTTTTCTTCAGCTCCAGCCCTACCGGGCAGTGATCCGAGCCGGTGATGTGCGGGTAGATGCGCGCCGACTTCAGCCGCGGGCGCAGCGCCGACGACGCGAGGAAATAATCAATCCGCCAGCCGATGTTCCGCGAGCGCGCGTTGTTCATCTGGCTCCACCAAGTGTAATGGCCGCCGCCCTTCTCGAACTCGCGGAACGTGTCCACGAAGCCCGCCTCCACCAGCGCGCCGAAGCCCGTGCGCTCCTCGATCGTGAAGCCGTGGTTGCGCACGTTGTCCTTCGGCCGCGCGAGATCGATCTCCGTGTGCGCCACATTGAGATCACCGCAGAAAATCACCGGCTTCATGCGTTCGAGCACCTTGAGGTGCGCGAGGAAATCGCGGTCCCACTGCTGCCGGTAGTCCAGCCGCGTCAGCTCCCGCTGCGAATTCGGCACATACACATTCACGAGGAAAAAATCCGCAAACTCCGCCGTGAGCACGCGCCCCTCGCGGTCGTGCTCGGCCACGCCGATGCCGCGCGTCAGGGACAGTGGCTCGGTGCGGCTGAGGATGAGCGTGCCTGAGTAGCCCTTTTTCTCCGCCCAGTTCCAATGCGCCCCGTAGCCCGCCGGCCACTCGACCTCGACGACATCCGGCGAAGCCCGCGTCTCCTGCACGCACACGATGTCCGCCCCCTCCGCCTCCACGAAATCGAGAAACCCCTTCTTCAGCGCCGCGCGGATGCCATTCACGTTCCAGGAGATCAGTTTCATGTGGCCGTGAGGACAGCGGGACGAGGGTAGCAAAGGCAAGCGCAACTCACCGATGTGGCGTTCGCTTTCGGCAAAAAGAAAAACGCCCCGGCGTTTCCACCGGGGCGTTTTGAATGTTTTGAACGTGGGATTTCCCGCGCTAGGCGAAGCCTGTGAAGGCTGTCTTGGCCCCTAATTGGGCCGAGGACTAGTAGCGCTGGTAATCGCGACGGCCACCGCCGCCGCCACCGCCGCCGCCGCCGAAGGAGCGGCGCTGTCCGCCACCACCACCGCCGCCGCCGCCGCCGCCGCCTGCTTCACGCGGGCGGGCTTCGTTGACGGTGAGGGCGCGTCCGCCGATCTGCTTGCCGTTGAACATCTCGATGGCCTTCTTGGCTTCATCGGCGGTGCCCATGGTGACGAAGGCGAAACCGCGGGACTTGCCGGTCATGCGATCTTGCATGAGGGCTGCTTCCGTGACGGTTCCGGCCTGCTTGAAGAGGTCTTCAAGTTCGATTTCGAGGGTCTCAAAGGAGAGATTGCCCACGTATAGTTTGCTGTTTGACATGTTGTTAGTTTCTGCAACTTGCGGAGTCTTTCTGCGGCTGTTTCCGAGGATCGGATTTCAAACTGCCACTGGAAGCTCGCGATTTGCACCGCGCTACTAACACAACTAGCAATCTACCAACGCCCAAAGGGGCTCTGAACTTGCGAGGCGGATAAGACACCCGATTTCCAGGAACGCAAGGGGAATCTTTTGAGGAAACGAAACTGCGGATGAACGCAGGAGGGAAAAGGTGGCGTGCCAATCGTGCCCGATGCGGATGATCCCAAGTCCGGCGATGGGAGACGGGTGTCACGCAAAGGCGCAAAGGAATTGGACCGGATCGCCCTCACCCGATCGGGGAACTGCTGTTTGCTGGCATCCGCTTTTTCTTTGCGCCTTTGCGTCTTTGCGTGACATGCCGCCACCGTTTTTAGGATGAGTGGCTGGGAATCCAATCTGCGCAAATCTGCGGTTGCAAACCTGCTCGTTCGCGCGGTGCAAATGCGCGGGATCATTTTGCCAGGATCCGGAAAAGGCGGCGGTGATCGCCGAGGCGTTTTTCCAGTGATTTGCGCAATTCGCGGTGCGGGTCGGCATCCGATGCGGTGGAGGCTGCCACGCAGAGGCGGGCCATGCCGAGGGTATCTTCGAGGCTCACGTATTCCGGCGCGATGCGGTCGCCCGGGCCGCAGTTGTGGTAGTTGCCGAGCGCGACGCACATGGCGGCGGTGCGGTAGCCGTAGAGCGCGTAGGCGGTGGCTTCGCAGGTGCCGCCCTGCATGAGCGCGCGCTGGTGTGTGATGCCCGCGGCCTTCGCGGCGGATTGGAGATGCGCGGTGGCTGCGGAGTCGAAAACGCTCGTGCGGTCGCCGACGCGGATGATGGGGCCCGCGCCGATTTTCACCGGGCCGCCGCGCACGCTGCTGGTCTCCAGCGAGACGATGGTGACGGATTTCGGAAGGAGCCCGCTTTTCGCCAGCTCGATCGCGCCGACGAAACCGACTTCCTCTGCACGCGTGAAAAGCCCCCACGCGCTGCACTGAGCGCCGGTGGATTCGAGTTCGCGCAGCATCGCGACGATGGCGGTGCAGCCGATGAGATCATCGCACGCACGCGAGCGGATGCGGCCGGCACGGATTTCGCAAGCGGGGAGATCCCACATGCGGAATGCGCCGAACCTGCGCGTGGGCGGTTTCTTTTTCAGGTAGTGCTCGGGCACGCCGCCGAGGAATTCGCGCCCGACATACGCGGGGTGATCCATGTGCGCGGCGAAGGCAAAGCGCGCCGCGCCCTTTCCGCGCCGGTAGTGCGCGAGGAGATTTCCGAAGCGATCCTCGGTGAGTGTGACGTGCGGGCAGCCGGCGAGCTGTGCGCGGATCTCCCTGCGCACGGCGTCCTCGTGGAAGGGCGCGGTGGGCTGTGCGAGGATGCGGCGTGCGATGGCGAGGAGGTCGGCGGAGTCCATGGGCTTCAGTTCTCAGTTCTCAGTTCTCAGCAAATCAGTATTCAGTGGCGTGAAACCTTGCGAGACTCCTTCATCCAACTGTGACTGATGCCCGAATTTCCTGCTCCGAATGTGGCAAGCCGCGCGCCATTGCGCCCCGAGCTGAGCGCTGAAAACTGAGCACTGCCACGAGCCGCCCGCATGTTTTCCTGGAAAAAAATCCGCTACTTTTTCGAGACCGCCCTCATCCGCCTGCTCGAATGGTGGATCCCACACCTCACCCGGCAGAGCTGCATCCACCTGGCAAATGGCCTCGGCACCGTCGCGTTCATGCTCGACCGTCACGGACGCGAGGTGGCGCTCGCGAACATCGAATGCGCGCTCGGCCCGTCGCTCAACGATGCGCAGCGCCGCGAAATCGTCCGTGCGAGCTACCGCAATTTCACGCGCACGATGGTGGACCTCTTCTGGTCGCCCGCGCTCGCGCGCCCGGAGAACCGCCACTGGCTTCGGCTGGAAAGCTGGGAGCCGATCCGCGAGCGGCTCGCGCGGGAAAGGCGCGGCGCGGTGATCCTCACCTTGCATTACGCGAATTGGGAATGGGCCTCGCTCGGCGTGGCGTGGGGCGGATTCCCGGCGCTGGCGGTCGCCGAGCAATTCAAGAACCGCGGGCTGGAGGCCATCTTCAAGCGCCTGCGCGAAGTCAGCGGCCAGACGATCATCCCGCAGGAAAGGTCCATGCTGCGGATGCTTCGCGAAGTGAAGCGCGGCGGCACGGTCGCATTCCTCGCGGACCTCACGGTCGCGCCGGAGCAGGCCAGCGCGGTCATCCGCACCTTTGCCCTGGAGATGTGTGTGAGCGTGCTCAATGGCATCTTCGCGCTGCGCGGTGGCGCGCTCGTCGTGCCTGCCCTGTGCCTGCCGCAGCCGGATGGCGGCGCGGTGTTCCGTCCGCTCGATCCGCTCGAGATCCCCGCCGATGCCACGCTCGCGAGCGTCGCGCAGCTTTGCTGGGACTGCTACGAGCCGATCATCCGCGCACGCCCGGAGCTGTGGCTGTGGTCCTACAAACATTTCCGCTACCGGCCGCACGCGACTGCGGTGCCGTATCCTTTTTACGCAAATGAATGGGGCGCCTTCGACAAGCTGCGTGCGGAATCGTTCGCGCCGAGCAAGCAGGTTTGACATCAGCGCCCGAACCGATTCTCTTCGCGACCGATGAAACACCTTCTCAAAACATTCCTGGCACTCGCCGGGATCACACTCCTCTCCTCGTGCGGCAATATGATCGGCAGCTCCGGCGGCGGATACAAAGTCACCGCCTACGCGCCGAAAAACCCCGCAGCAGTCCGCGTCAAGGTCTCCACCTCCACGCAGAACATCTATGTGATGGAAGGCAGCCGCGTGCTCATGGCCGTCCAGGGCTGTGTCGGCGCGAATGGTGCGACCGGTTCGGGTCACTACACCATCATCGAGAAAATCAAGGACAAGCGCCGCGCGAGTGAGCCGGATGCCGGCTACCCCATGGCCTACTGGTGCGCTTGGAAGTCCGCGTATGGCTTTCACGAAGGCTTCGTCCATCCCCGCCCGCGCACCCACGGCTGCATCCGCATGCACCGCGAGGCAGCCGCACGGTTCTACGCACTCGTCCGCATCGGCACGCCGGTGGACATCGCCGCTTCGCAGCCGGAAGACGCCACTGTCGGCCGCACCGTCCGCAAACTCGACCAGTCGCGTGACCCCGATCCGCCGCGTTCATACATGCTGTCGTCGGCATGGTTCAAGGATCCGGCGGGCCCGCTGCTGCTCCAGAACTAGCCCCCGGCGCATCCAGGATTTCAAAGGCGTCCGCGACCTTGTGTTGCGGACGCCTTTCCTTTTTCAAAACCACCGCTACCCTTTCCCGACAATGTCCACGACCACACCAGCGCCAGTGCCCGCCAAACGCGTCAACCTTCGCACGCCAGACGTCATGGCCGCCGTGCAATCGCAGGTCGAGTCGCACTACCGCAGCGCGGTCGTCGAGCGCATCCGCGCCGGCGGCGGCACGCTCACGGTGGATGGCGTGACGGTCCATCTCGCGAAGCAGTTCGGCTTCTGCTACGGCGTCGAGCGCGCCATCGATCTCGCGTACGCGGCGCGGAAAGTTTTTGCCGACAAGCGCGTATTCATCCTCGGCGAGATCATCCACAACCCCGAGGTAAACCGGCAGATCGCTGACATGGGCGTGGTCAACATTCTCGACAGCAAAGGCGAGGCAAACGTGGACGACATCGGCCCGGAGGACGTGGTGATCGTCCCCGCGTTCGGCACCAGCGTCACCACGCTCGCGCGGCTGAAGGAACGCGGCGTCCAGATCGTGGACACGACGTGCGGCGACGTGATGAGCGTCTGGAAACGCGTGAAGCAAAACGCCGCCGAGGACATGACGAGCATCATCCACGGCAAGGCCTCGCACGAGGAGACGCGCGCAACAGCGAGCCGCGCCGTGCATGAGAGCAAAGGCCACTACCTCGTCGTCCTCTCGCTCGACGACACCGATTTTGTCTGCGACTACATCCGCAAAGGTGGAGACCGCGCGGCATTTCTCAGCCGCTTCGAGGGCGCGTACAGCCCTGGCTTTGATCCCGACAACCATCTCCGCCGAGTCGGCGTCGCAAACCAGACCACCATGATGCGCGGCGAGACCGAGGAAGTGCAGAAGCGCATCATGGCCGCCGTCCGCGATCGCGACGGCGACACGGGCGTGAAGGAAAACTATCGTTTCTTCGACACCATCTGCGGCGCGACGCAGGAGCGGCAGGACGCGCTGAAGGACATGCTTCAGAAAAAAATGGATCTGCTGCTCGTCATCGGCGGCTACAACAGCTCGAACACCTCGCACCTCGCGGAAATGGGCGAGGCGCTGCTGCCCACGTATTTCATCCGCAATGCCGGCAAGCTCGAATCGCGCGACCACATCGTGCATTTCGACCAGCACGCCAGCCACGAAGTGACGACCGAGAAATGGCTGCCCGCGGCGCCCGCGACCATCGGCATCACCGCCGGCGCGAGCTGCCCGAACAATCTCATCGAGGACACCATCCTCCGCATCTTCGAGCTCTACGGCATCCCGCGCGACCACGTGCTGCAGTAGTTCGCAGCGCAGATCTCCTGAGCTGCGCTGCCGCGCGGCGCACGCACCCCAAGGATCGGCGGTTTTGAACCGCCGGGCACGTTCCCGATGCGCTCTGCGCATGGAAGCCGAACGGCTGTTGTCTGTGCGCTTCACCGCCGGTTGAAAACCGCCGAACCTTGCGCGCTCCGCCCTTGCCAGCGGCGCCACGCCGCCATACCACGCGGCCCATGTTCCGCATCCCCGCCTTGCTCCTGCTCGCCGCCACGATTCTCCACGCGCAGGATCCGGATGTCCTCGTGTATGGAGCCACTCCCGCGGGCATAGCGGCCGCCATCGCCGCGGCGGAGGATGGCGAAAAGGTGCTGCTCATCGAGCCGACGGATCGCATCGGCGGGATGATCACGTGCGGGCTTTCGCACACCGACTTCCGCACGCGCGAAGGGCTCACGGGCGCGTTTCTGAAATTCACGCAGCGCGTCGAGCAGCACTATCGCGATGCGTTCGGCGCAGATTCGCCCCAGGTGCGCGACTGCTGGCGCGGTGTCTTTGCCGAACCGAAGGTGAATCTCGCCGTGTTCGAGAAAATGATCGCGGCGCAGCCGAACATCACGCTTTGGAAAAACCGCCGCGTCTTCGGTGCGCGGCTCTCGGGTGATGCGACCGGCAGCTCGATCGGCCTCATCGCGCTGATCGAGAACGACGGGCGCACGACGCTGACTGTCACCGCGGATTACTATATCGACGCGACCTACGAGGGCGATCTGATCGCGGCGGCAAAGGTGCCGTACCGCGTCGGGCGCGAAGGGCGTGAGGAGTTTGGCGAATCGCTCACGCCGGAGCAGCCGGATGCGCAGGTGCAGGCCTACAATTTCCGCCTCACCGCGACGCAGGATGCGGCGAATCGCGTGATGCCGAAAAAACCGAAGGGTTATCAGCGCGAAGATTTCGAAGGCGTGCTGGCGCTCTTCAAGGGCGGCAAGCTGAAGACGGTCTTCGGCTACCCGAGTGGCTGTCTTTACAAGGCGCAGACGCCGCCGCTGCCGAATGGAAAATATGATCTCAACGATGTCTCCGGCGGCATCGTGCGGCTCTCGCTGCCGGGACAGAATCTCGAATGGCCCGATGGCGGAGGAGGCGCGGCGGTGCGCGGCGCACCGGAACAGGATGTGAAACCCGAAGTGCCATTTTCGCCGACCGGTCTCGCGCAGGCGCGGCAGCGTGTCTTCGACGAACATCTGCGCTGGGATGTGGGGTTGCTCTGGTTTTTGCAAAATGATCCCGCGGTGCCGGTGAAGATCGGTGACGAGGCGCGCACATGGGGCTGGTGCCGCGACGAATACGATGACAACGCGCATCTCCCGCCGCAGCTCTACGTGCGCGAGGCGCGGCGCATGATCGGCGCGCACATCTTCACCGAGCATGACACGGATCATGCACCGGATGACGCGCGCGCCGTGCTGCACACCGATGCGATCGCGATGGGTGATTACGGCCCGAATTGCCACGGCACCGCTCACGAGGGCGCGCGCATCGGCGGCAAGCATACGGGGGAGTTTTACAAGGGCGTTTCGCCGTATCAGATCCCGTACGGAGTGCTGGTGCCGAAGGTCATCGAGAACCTGCTCGCGCCGGGGCCGGTGAGTGCATCGCACGTGGGATTCTGCGCGCTGCGGCTGGAGCCGATCTGGATGTCGCTCGGCGAAGCCGCGGGGCATGCGGCGCATCTCGCGCACAAGGGCCGCACGACGGTGCAGCGCGTGCATGTTCCCGAATTGCAGGCGCGCCTGCAAGGCGACGGCGCGGCGACGATCTACGTGAGCGATGTGCCGCCGGGGCATGCGGATTTTGCCGCAGTGCAATGGTGGGGCACGGCGGGCGGATTGCACGGTCTTGCGCCGATGCCGGCGAAACCCGGCCAGCGCGGGAAAAATTTGCACGGCCAATATTATGAAGCGTTCCCCAATCACGCCGCGGAACTGGATCGCACGCTCGACGCCGCGCTCGCGGAAAAATGGATCGCGCTTTCTGCGAAGCTCGGTCTGTCAGACGCCGCTCTGCCGAAGGCCGATGGCAAACTCACGCGTGGCGAGTGGCTGCTGAAGGCGTGGGCTTTGAAAAAGTAGCCGCCGACGGAAGGAGGCGGGCTGATCTCTGCGGAGGGCTTCCAAAAAACACGAGGCACCTTGGAGTGCGGTGGCAAGCGGAGCGCGACACCGCCTTGGCGACGCGCGACCGATGAAGGACGCCCGGTGCGGCCCCGCAGGCAAACCCTCCGAAGGCGGCGTGGCGCTGCGCTTCCCGCCGCACTCCAAGGCGCTGGGCGTGCTTTCAGACGTCACTTTTGCCCGACTGCAAACCCGCACGATCACCCCGCCTCCTTCCGTCGTCGGCTACATCAGCATCAGCGCCGGGGACTCGAGGAGCTTTTTGAGTTCGCCGAGGTAGTTCGCGCCGACCGCGCCGTCCACGACGCGGTGATCCGAACTGAGCGTGATATTCATGCGCTGGCCGACGACGATGGTGTCGCCGGGGCCGACGACCGGCTTCTTCACGATCGCGCCGATGGCGAGGATGAGCGCCTGCGGTGGGTTGATGATCGCGTTGAACTGGTCGATGCCATACGCGCCGAGATTCGAGACCGTGATGGTGCCGCCGGCGTATTCGTCGGGCTTCAGCTTTTTGCTGCGCGCGCGGCCTGCGAGATCCTTCACGGCTTCGCTGATTTCACGCAGCGATCTTTTCTGCGCATCGCGGATGACGGGCGTGACGAGTCCCTCCTCGACGGCGACGGCGACGCTGAGATTTACCGAGCCATACTGAATGATCGAATCGCCTGCGAAACTCGCATTCACCTGTGGGACTTTCTGTGCGGCGGTGACGACGGCCTTCAGCACAAAGTCGTTCACCGTGAGCTTCGCCGCGCCGGATGTTTCCGCGGCGGCATTCGCCTCGGCCCGGAGCTTCATGAGCGGCGCGGTGTCCACCTCGATGGTGAGGTAGAAATGCGGCAGGTGCGTCTTGCTCGAGAGCAGGCGCTCGGCGATGATGCGGCGCATGCCGCTGAGCGGGATGACGGTATCGCCCGGACCGGCGGGAATTGGCGGCACCACTGGGACGGAGGAACCGCCGCCGGCCGGAGTGGCAGGCGCGTTCTCGACGTCGCGCGCGATGATGCGTCCGCCGGGGCCGGTGCCGCGCAAGGCGGAAAGATTCACGCCTTGCGATGCGGCGATTTTCTTTGCGAGCGGGGAGGCTTTCACCCGTGAGCCAGAGGTCGAAGTCGCAGCACGCGAGCCGTTCGCGGGCGCTGCGGTCGCCGTGGCGGTGGCGGCGGCAGTTGCGCCGGCGGCGGCGGCGGCGGCAGCTTTTGTGGTCACGGCAGGCATGGTGCCATCGGCAGGAGGCTGCTCATTTTTCCCGAGCAGCAGCGCGATGGGAGTGCCGCACGGGACTTTCTGGCCGGTGGTCACGAGCAGCTTGTGAACGATGCCATCGTCGAATGCCTCCATCTCCATCGTTGCCTTGTCGGTCTCGATCTCGGCGAGGATGTCGCCGGTTGCGACCTTGTCGCCTTCCTTGATGCGCCATTTCACGAGGGTGCCCTCGGTCATGGTGTCGGCGAGCTTCGGCATTTCGATGTATTTGGCCATGGGAAAAAATTCGGTTCTTCGTGTCCTCGCCCGCAGGCGGGAAAGCGGGAGGCATGTAGCGCGAATCGCGCGCGAGGGAAACAAAAACTCAGGCCGAATCCACGGCGGCAGCTTCCATTCGCCGCGAGGAAAATGGCTGTTCACGCGGGCGAATGCGCGGTCTTCTCGGCGCTGTGAACGAACCCATTGCAGAGCCATGCGCGCCTTTGACGCCGACGATTGAAATCGAGCAGCAGGTGATGTTTTTCGACACGGACTGCGGCGGCGTGGTCCACAATCTTGCTTACCTCCGGATGATCGAGACCGCGCGCACGATGCTCGCCGAGCAGATGGGCCTCGGGATGGTCGAGCTGGCAGGGCGGGGTGTCTATCCGGTGCTGCTGCGCACGGAGGCGGATTATCGTCGGCCAGCGAAATTGAGCGACCGGCTGCTCATCCGCGGACGGATGGATCGCGTGGAGCGGGCGCGGTTCTGGTGCGCGTTCGAGGTCGTGCGCCCGGTGGATGATGTGCTGATGGTGACCTGCCGGCAGAGTCTCGCACTGATCCAGATGCCCGAGGGAAAGCCGCTGCGGCTGCCCGAGGACTGGGCCGTGCGATTCGCGCATCTGCGCGCGCGGGGAGCGGTCGCGGAAAAGTAGGGCGGCGATGCCGTCTTAATCTTATTCTTAATCTTAATCCCCGCCCGTCGCGGCGAAGCGCAGGGATTAAGATTAAGAATAAGAACCCGCGCGTTACCGCTGGAGCTGATCCTGCAGGAATTTCACGACCTGCCGGATCTTCTCGTCCTCGGCGATGCGCCCCTTCACGAGCCGGTGCGCGTGCAGCACGGTGCCGTGGTCGCGTCCGCCGAATGCGTCACCGATTTCCATCAGCGAGGACTTCGTGAGTTCGCGCGCGATGAACATCGCGATCTGCCGCGGGAACGCGATGTTCTTCGGGCGGCGCTTGCTCGTCATGTCCGCATAGCGCACGTCGAAATGCTCGGCGACGCGCTTCTGGATGTTCTCGATGCTCACGCTGCGGCGTGCCTCTTCCTGCAGCAGATCCTTCAGCAGGATCTCGACGCGGTCGGGCGAAGGATTGCCGCCGCTGAGCGAGATGAACGATGCGACGCGCATGAGCGCCCCTTCGAGGCGGCGGATGTTCGTGCGGATGCGCTGGGCGAGGAATTCGATCAGCGCCGGCTCGATCTTCACGCCGAGCGCCGCAGCCTTCTTTTGCAAAATCGCGGTGCGCGTCTCCACATCGGGCATCTGCAGCTCGGCGGTCATGCCGCATTCGAAGCGCGAGACGAGCCGCGGCTCGAGGTTGCCGATTTCCGCCGGCGGACGGTCGGAGCTGAGGACGATCTGCTTGTGGCCGTCGAAGAGCGTGTTGAACGTGTGGAAAAATTCCTCCTGCGAACGCTCCTTGCCGGCGAGAAACTGGATGTCATCAATGAGCAGCACATCCACCTGGCGGTAGCGCTTGCGGAATTTCACGAGCGTGCCGTTCTGGATCGCGTCAATGAACTCGTTCGTGAATTTCTCACTCGTGACGTAGGCGACCTTCGCGCCTTTCCGCGAACCCATCACATGCTGGCCGATGGCCTGCATGAGGTGCGTCTTTCCGAGACCCACGCCGCCGTAGAAGAACAGCGGATTGTACACCTTGCCCGGCGTCTGCCCGACCGCAACGCACGCGGCGTGTGCGAACTGGTTGTTCGTGCCGACGACAAAAGTCTCGAACGTATTGTTCGGATTCATCCCGTTGGCCACAGTCTTTTCCTCGGGTTCCGTCTCGGCCGAATGCGTGCGCTTCTTTTCGTGGCGGATCTCCGGTTCGGGCACGGCGGCGACGCCGTCGCATACGAAACGCACTTCGAGCGCGCCTTTCACGACGAGCAGGATCGCGGCGCGCAGCGAGCCGATGTAGTTGTCCTCGATCCAATAGCGATAGATGTCGTTCGGCACCTTCAGGGTGAGGTGCTGGCCGGTGATCTCGACGGGCTCGACGGCCTTGAACCAGCGGTCGAAAATCTCGCCGGATACTTCCGAGCGGAGGATGTCAGAAATCTTGTCCCAGAGGGACTTGAGAAGGGTGAGGTCAGGCATTTTATCCACAGGCAGTCAGAGGTCCGAATTTTTAGAGAAATGCTGCGATTGGCAGCGCAAATGTCGGCGATTGCGACGAGTCCGAAACATTTTTGCGTTCCACAAAAAACGGGAGCGATCCGTTTTTTGAAACCGTAAGTCGCTTTGAGGAAGCGGTTTCAAAATGTGTGAACTGTGGAACGCAGATGTTTACTTTATTCCAGCGGGAATCCCCTGCGGCTTTCGGTGACGAAGCCGTTACGGAATTTTTTGGACTGGAAACGATGGAGTTACTCACAACTTATTCACACCGTGCTCGCTCTCGTCCGCAGGTGCGGTCGGAGTCTGAAAACCATGCCCTCCGCTGCCAAGATTTTTCCGCGAAAATGCCGAACATTTTTCCGCAAAATAGTCTTGCTGTGCCGGAGACTCCGGAAGTTCGCAGGGAAGCAGCCTGTTTGCGGCGGAAAGACGACGCATCCATGCGGGTTCCAAGGCCATCGCGATGTGCTGGAATTTCTGCACACCGCTGGAAGCTAGGATTCATGCGGCTTTTCGGGTGATCCAGATTTTGTGCGGAAGCAGAGCGCGATGAAGAACGTGACGATCGTGCCGGAGAAAATCCACCACGGGAACTCGAGCGTCGGCATCCATTCCGCACGCGGCAGCCCGGTGCCGCCGAACAGACCGGCGACGGCTTCGTCGAGCCCGCTCAGATAGGCCACGGCGAGGAAGCCTGCGAGCATCGCGATGCGGTTGCCCGTCTCGCTGCCGCGGGTGCGGGTGAAGAGGCCGACGAGAAAGATGCCGAGCAGCGAGCCGTACGTGTAGCCGAAGATGCCGAGGATGATCGGGATGATGCGCAGCTTCGGATTCATCACCGTGACCCAGGCAGTCGCGAGGCCGACGAAGATCAGCAGCAGCGCGAAAAGCAGAGTGCCGAAACGGAACACGCGCACGCGTCCGGCGTCCGTGTCCGGCTCGCCGAACCAGCGGAAGTGGAAGTCGCGCACGTAGGAGGTCGCGAGGGAATTCAGTGCGGTGCTCAGGGAGCCCATCGTCGTGGCGAGCACGCCCGCGAGCACCAGGCCGCGCAGTCCGCCGGGCATCGCGGTGAGGATGAAATGCGGGAAGGCTTTGTTCGCGACAATCGCGCCCGCGGCATTGCGCGGAATGGTGGGGTCCGTCGTCGCGCCATAGTACACCGCGAGCAGGATGCCGATGCTGAGCACGCAAATCTGGATCGGCACATCCACCAGCCCGCTCACGATCGTCGCGAATGCGCTCTGGCGTTTGTTTTTCGCGGTGAGCATTCGCTGCACCATGTCCTGGTCGGTGCCATGCGTCGCGAGCGTCACGAAAGTCGAGCCGAGGAATGCCGCCCACAGTGTGTATTCCTGTTCGAGCACGTGCTTCACATTTCCCCAGAATCCGAGGCCGGCCTGCGTGCCGGTGTCGAAGATCTTCGCACCGAAGAGATGCGGCTTTGCGGCATCCCAACCGCCGACGTGCCCGATGAGGTAGTGCAGTGAAAATGCGAGCGCGCAGACGAGCACGACGATCTGCAGCACGTCCGTCCAGATCACCGCGCGGATGCCGCCGATGGTGGTGTAGATAGCCGTGGCCACCGCGACGAACACAAGTGCCCCGCCGGTGATCCAGAATTCACGCACAGGCGACGCCGCGTCGTGGGGATGCGCGAGATTCCAGATCATCACGAGCACGACTGTCGGCACCCACAGCCGCGCACCGCTCGCGAGCAGGCGCGTGACGAGGAACACCGCCGACGCCGCGCGCCGTGTCTGCGGGCCGAAGCGCGTCCCGAGAAACTCATAGATGCTCACTACATTGTGCCGGTAAAACGCCGGGATGAACACCGCGCTCACCACGACACGGGCGAGCAGATACCCGATGATGAGCTGGATATAGGTGTAGTCCCGCAGCGCAAAGCCCTCGCCCGGCGCGCCGAAAAAAGTGCCCGCGGAAATCTCTGCCGCAAGGATGCTCGCGAGCACGGCCCACCACGCGATCTGCCGGTTCCCAAGCGCGAATCCCTCGACGGATTTTTCCCCGCGGCTCATCCAAAGCCCGATGCCAATGACGAGCGCGAAGTAGGCGACGATGACGACGGCATCGAGGATGAGGGCTGAATTCATGCGCGGTCACCGTAGCCGCGCCCGTGAGAGCGCGGGCAAACCTTTTCTCACGCCGCAGCGCACAAATCGTCCGGGCGGCGCTCCGCTATTGCGTCACGCCCGCGAGGGATCGACGACTGCGGCGGCGATCACTCGTTGCAGCACCTTGGAATTGCGGCCGCTCATGTCGTATTTTTTCCGGCGCTCGGGCGGGAGTTCGTCGGGTGTCACTTCGCTGTAGCCGCCCTTTTGCTGGAAGTAATTGAACGCCTGTGTCGAGAGTGCGAAAATGTGCTTTGATCCGCGTTGCGCGGCGAGCTGCTCGGCAAATGCCATGAGCTTGCGCCCGTAGCCCTGGCCCTCGTGGCTCTTCGCGACGTAGAGGCAGGCGAGTTCGGACTTCAGTGCCTCGGGATAGTGATGCACGGCGACGCACGCGACGAGCTGCCGGTCGATCTCCAGCACCCAGTAGTCATCGAGCTGCGCGATGAGATCGGCGCGCGTGCGCTTCACGAGTTCCGCGTGCTCGACGGATGAGCGGATCAGGATGAGCAGCGTGCGCACGTCCTTTTTGAAGACGCGCCGGATCTGCTGGTAGTCGTTGCTGTAAATCATCGTGCCCACGCCCTCGGGGCTGAACACCTCGGCGAGCAGCGCCTCGTCCACGTTGCCGTTCAGCAGATGGACGCGCGGGATGCCGTTGCGGCAGGCGCGTGCGCCGTGTTCGAGCTTGGAAAGTGAGATCACATCCACCTGGCCGCGGCGCTTTTTCACAAGGTCCTCAGCCTCTACGATGCTGAGCTGGCGCACGAGTTCGCCATTCGCCACCACGGCATCACGCGCGCCGAGATAGATGATTTTCATGGCCTGCAGCGCCTCCGCGATTTCCACCGCGATGGCGTCGCTGTTCACACGGAAGGTGCGCCCTTCGCCGTCGAATCCGATCGGCGGCACGACGGGGATCACGCCTTCGTTCAGCAGCAAATGCAGGAGCTTCGTGTCCACGCGCTCGACTTTCCCCGTGTGCAGAAAATCCACGCCACCGAGAATGCCGGAGGGATGCGCGATGACGACGTTCGCATACGCCGCGCGCAGGTCCACGCTCGTGAGGCCCTGCATGATTTCGTTCATCAGCGTCGTCGCCGCATCGAGCGAGACCTGCAGCGTCGCCTCGTCGGTGATGCCTGTGCCGTCGCTGTTGCTCACCTTCACGTCGCGCGCAGTGGCCAGCCTGTCGATCTGGAATGCCGCGCCATGCACGAGGATCACCTTCACGCTCAGCGAGCGCAGCACCGCGAGATCGAGCAGGATGTTGCCAAAATTCGGCGAGGCCACGATCTCGCCGTCCACCGCGATCACGAAGATTTTTTCGCGGAAGCGCGGGACGTAGGTGAGGATGCCGCGAAGGTCGGAGACTTTCATCAGGGTCGCGCGATTTGTGCGGCACGCGGCGACGCGTGTGAAGCCCGAAGTCTGCGTGTGGGGAAAGTTCTCAGTGCGCAGTGCTCAGTCGGAACGATTCAGTCCGTGCGGTCATTTTTTGAAACGCAGAGGCGCAGAGTGGGGGGAGAGGATCGCAGAGGGAGGTTATGAAACTGCGCGCGTCGTTCGGTACGGGAAAATTCTCCCTCTGCGCAACTCTCCGAATTTCCTCTGCGCCTCTGCGTTTTCCGAGAAGGCGTCTAAAAAGGCGCCGTTGCGATGGAACACAGCCATCTCTGGCTGTGCGGCAAACGGGCATCCAGCCTGTTGCCCCTCTGAACGGCAGGCAGGATGCTCGCCGGCCGCACAGGCTGGAAGCCTGTGTTCCTCCGTGCTCCCAATTTTTTCAATGCCAACTGAGGTCTTCGGCATACGCTCTCGGAAAAACATTCAGCGCGATTTTTCTGAGCACTGAGCACTGAGAACTTTCCCCACGCACGCTTGCCATCCCCCGCCGCTCCATGCGTCCCTCCGCCGGTGCAAGAATCGAAATGGTGGCGCGAGTACGCCGAACTCATCGCACTCTTCTTCATCCACGGGATGGCGATGGGCATGTGGTTCGTGCCGCTCGGCTCCGTGCTCGACGGCAGCGGCTACGGCGACGTGCACATCTTCGGTCTCACGATGAGCGTGAAGGCGCTTGCCTTCTCCACGAGTGGAATCTCCGCATTCATCTCGCCGCTCATCTTCGGCGCGATGGCGGACCAGCGCATCGCACCGGTGAAGCTGCTGCGCTGGCTCGCGCTCGCCACCGGCTGCGCGATGTGCGCCGCGACGACCGCGATCAAATTCCACGCGCCCCCGCTCGCCGTGCTCGCGCTCATCCAGCTCCACGCGCTTTTTTCCACGCCCACGTGGAGCATCTCGACGACGATCGTCTTTTCCCGGCTCGGCGATGCGCGCCGGCAATTCGGCCCCATCCGCGCGATGGCCACCGTCGGCTGGGTGCTCGGCTGCATCATCGTCTCGCTGCTGAACGCCGACCGCACCGCGCTCGCCGGCTACTGCGGTACCGTGGCGTGGATGCTCGTGCTCGCGTTCACTTTTACTCTGCCAACAGTCGCGCCCGCGGCCGCCACGACCGAGCGCCTCACGTGGAAACAGCGCCTCGGCCTCGACGCCCTCTCGCTCCTGCGCAACCGCGACAACCTCGTCGTCTTCCTCGCCGCCGCGCTCTACAATATCCCGCTCGCCGCTTTCTATCCTTACTCGCCCACGCACCTCCAGCAGCTCGGCCTCACGCACACCAGCGCATGGATGACACTCGGCCAGGTCACCGAAGTCATCGCCATGTTCAGCCTCGCCGGCGTCCTCACGCGCTGGCGGCTGAAGCACGTCTTCCTCACCGGCATCGCCTTCGGCGTGCTGCGCTACGGCCTCTGCGCCTTCGATGGAAAATGGTGGCTACTCGCCGGCATCACCATGCACGGCTTCGCCTTCGCGCTCTTCTTCATCACGCTGCAAATCTACCTCGAACAGCGCGTCGAAGCCCGCTGGCGCGCGCGCGCCCAGGCGCTCTTCGTCCTCATGTATTCCGGCTTCGGCAACACGCTCGGCTACCTCGGCTGCGGCTGGTGGTTCTCCGCGAGCACGA
>JAYWEO010000103.1:0-5526 GCA_043779225.1 Prosthecobacter sp. | reverse complement strand
GCATGATCCGCGCGATTGCCGCAGCCGAGACGATCGCTGTGCGCTGGCCCGTGTTGCGTCCGGGCTTCGCTCGCAAGACGGCGATTTTCGATGGCGACGACGCGCCGGGCACGCTGCACTTCGGTGCATTCGACGACGGGAAGCTCACCGGCGTCGCCTCGATCTACCCCGCGCCATTTCCTGCGCAGCCAGATATCGCGCCCGCATTCCAACTCCGCGGCATGGCCACGCTTCCCGAGGTGCGCGGCGCGGGATTCGGCAAGGCCTTGCTCGATGCGTGCATCACTGCGGCGCGGGAGAAAGGCGCGGCGCTCATCTGGTGCAACGCCCGCACGAGTGCGTCCGATTTTTACGCGAAGAACGGCTGGCGGATCACCGGCGACGAGTTCGACATCCCGACCGTCGGCCCGCATTTCCGGATGTGCCTCGACCTGCGATGAATCACCGTGCCGCCTTGTTTTCCGGGTGGATGCGGATTGTTCAGACAAATCCGTGGCGCCGCGCCGCATTCCCTCCACTGTGTCCCATCGCATGACTGCATCCTTCCGCATCCTCGGCGCGCTCCTCGCGTTCCTGACCTGCGCTTCGCCACACGCCCTCGCGTTCAATGTGAAAGAGATGAAGGAGATGGAGGCAAAGGTGAAAGGGCTCGTGGTGAAAAACATGCCTTCCGTCGTGGCGCTCATCGGCGACAAGGTGCCGGGCTCGGGCTCTGGCGTGATCGTGAAGGAGGACGGGCTGATCCTGACCGCCGGGCATGTGACGTATGGCAATGAGACGATGACCGTCGTCTTCCCCGACGGGAAGCGGGCGAAATGCAAGGTGCTCGGCGCGGACTACACGCGCGACGTGGGACTCGCGAAGATCATCGAGCCGGGAAAATATCCCGTCGCGGAAATGGGCGACTCGGACAAGCTGGAGGTGACGACCATCGTGATCGCACTCGGGCATCCCGGCGGCTACGACATCCGGCGCACTCCGCCGGCGCGCATCGGGCGCATCAGCCAGAAAAGCCTCGGCGGTTTCCTCGTGAGCGACTGCACGCTGATCGGCGGCGACTCGGGCGGACCGCTCTTTGATCTCGATGGCAAGGTCGTCGGCATCCATTCGTCCATCTCCGAGAGCCTCAGCTTCAACCGCGATGCGCCAGTGAATGCGGCGAAAGTCTCGTGGGAAAAAATGCTCGAAGGAAAGTCGTGGGGCAGGCCGCCCGGAGGCCGCAACCAGCGTGTCGCGGGTTCGGCGGCGCTCGGCGGTGTCTTTGAGACGACGGGCCCCGGCGCGGTGCTGAAGGAAGTGCTGCCAAAATCCCCGCTGGCCGCGGCAGGAATGAAGGCGGGCGATGTGATCCTGAAGCTCGGTGGCGAGGCGATGCCGTCTGGCCAGGCGATCGCGGCCAAGATGAAAAAATCGAAGCCTGGCGAGAAGCTTGCGCTCAATTACCGCCGCGGGACGCAGGAGCGGACGACGGAGGTCATCCTGACTTCCGAAGCCGAGATGCTCAAGCGACTGGAGCCGATCCCGCCGCGCAAACCCTGACACGCCAGACACCATGATCCGCACATTCATCATCGCAGCACTGCTCGCCGCCGGGACGCTCAACGGGGCGATCAAGAAGGCCCCGGATTCCAAGCCCGATCCCGCGCCGGAGGCCAAGCCGCAGGCAAAAGCCAAGCCGAAGCAGCCCGAAACAAGCGGCGCGGATCCGCTCGATGAACTGCTCAGACGGTCGCAGCGCGACGGCGGAAGGATGCAGCTCGAAGCCAAGGATCTGATGGAGATTTTGCGCGAAGCGCTGGAGAAGGAAGGCGTGCCCGAGGAAGAGCTGAAGAAGGCCAGCCTCCCCGAGCTTCTGCGGCTGATGAAGGAAAAAAATCCCGACCTCTTCAAGGGATTCGGATTCGGCGGGATGCCGGGCTTTGACAAGGCCACGGAAAAAAAGCTGGCCGATCATTTCGAGCAACTCCTCGAAGGCCACAGGCCCGGAACGCTCGCCGCGGCTCCCGCGACGATCCCTTTGCGCAATGCGAAAAAGCCGGCCGATCCGCTCGCGTTTGCGACCAGTATTCGCGGCGACGGATGGATGCTGACGAAGGCCAGCGAAGTCGGTGGCGCGACGGAACTCCAGTGCCAGATCCAAGGCGCGTGGGTCGCGGCGAAAGTCATTCGCACGTGGCCGGATCACGATCTCGCGCTCGTGAAGACGACGGCGAAAGATTTGCCCGCCGTGAAATGGTCCGAGAACGGCGCGCTGCAGACCGGGACATTCATCACGGCGGTGGCTCCGGAAGGACGCGACCCGGTGGCCATCGGCGTCGTGAGCGTGCCCGTGCGCAATGAGATGACGAAAGGGCGCGGCTTTCTCGGCATCAGACTGGTGAGCGACGAGCGCGGGCTGAAGATTGAAAGGGTCGAGCCAAACGGCCCGGCGAAGGCGTCGGGATTACAGGAGGCGGATCGCATTCTGGAACTCGACGGGGAAAAGCCGGAATCGCTTTTCATGTTCACAAAAATGGTCTCGGATCGGAAGGCGGGCGACAAAGTGCGCATCAAGTTCCAGCGCGGCGAGGCGATCGTGGAGAAGGAAATCGCCCTCGCGGACCGCGGCACGATGGTCGGCAGCCCACGCGACGGCAACGCCAAGATGAACAGCATGGGCAGCACGATCAGCAAACGCAGGACGGACTTCCCGTCAGTGATGCAGACGGATCTGCCGCTGAATTCCACCCAATGCGGCGGCCCGGTGACGGACCTCGACGGGAATGTCGTCGGCATCGTCATCGCGCGCTCGGGCCGCGTGGAGACGATGGTGCTCCCGAGCGAGACGATCCGGCAGGTGCTCGGCAGCGTGGATTTTTCCAAAGAAGGGCAGGCCGCGCCGCAGCAGGCGCAGGCTCCGAAACCGGAAGCCCCAAAGTCTGCGCCCCGGCCTGTGGCGAAGCCGGAACCGGCGAAACCCGCCGAGCCCGCGGTGGCGAAATAGCCGCGCGGGAGTTCAACGCCATCTTGCGCGAACGCGGGCGCTCGCACACGCTTTGCGGATGTCTTGGAAACAATTTCGTCCGCGATGGGGTCTGGTGCTCGGGTCAGGGCTGGGCGGATTTTCCGAGCGGATGAATGTGGAGGCGGTCGTGCCTTACTCGGAAATCGAGGGACTGCCGCAATCGCGCGTGGCGGGACACGCGGGCGAATTTGTCTTCGGGAAACTCGGGGACGTGCCCGTCGTCGCGGCGCGCGGGCGCGTGCATCTCTACGAGGGACGCAGCGCGGCGGAGGTGACTGCGAATATCCGCTGGATGGCCGAGCGCGGCATCCGCAGGCTCGTGCTCACAAATGCGGCCGGGACGTGCAATCCAGAGTTCGCGCCGGGCTCGTGGATGATGCTCGGCGATCACCTGAACCTCACCGGGACTTCGCCACTGCTCGGCGGCGCGAATTTTTTCGACATGAGCGAGGTGTACGCGAAGCACCTGCGCGCCCACTTTTCCGACGCCGCAAAATCGCGCGGCATGACGCTGCACGAAGGCGTGTATGCCGGCCTGCTCGGCCCGCAATACGAGACGCCCGCAGAGGTGCGGATGATGCAGCGACTCGGTGCGGATGCGGTCGGCATGAGCACCGTCCTGGAGGCAATCCAGGCGCGCGCACTCGGGCTGGAAGTCGCAGGTTTCTCGTGCCTCACGAATTGGGCCGCCGGTCTGAATGCCGCTCCGCTCGCGCACTCCGAGGTGATGGAGACTGGCGCGCACGCCGCGACCGCGCTGGCGGATCTGCTGCTGCACGCGATTCCCGCGCTGTGATGGGCGTGCCGCGACATTGCTGTTGCAGGCGACGGAGTGTCTGCCAAATATGTGCATCGAATGGGAGGGGTGGCAGAGCGGTTGAATGCATCGGTCTTGAAAACCGACGGGCCGCAAGGTCCCGCGAGTTCGAATCTCGCCCCCTCCGCCATTTTCTGCACGGCATGGTGACAAGCCATCGCTTACTTTGCGCAAGAATCGTGATTGTCACTCTGGAAACTCTGACTCATCATTCACCCCGACGCTCAGCTTCACCCACCCCAAGCGATGAATCCCGCACCGAAGCCAATCACCATCCTCATGGCCGACGACGATCCCGGCGACCGCCTGCTGACACAGGAAGCGCTGAAGGACGCACGGCTGATCAACGATCTCCGCTTCGTCGAAAACGGCGAGGAACTCATGGACTATCTGCACGCAAGAGGAAAATTCGCGCCGCCCGCGCTGGCACCGCGCCCAGGACTCATCCTTCTCGACCTGAACATGCCGCGAAAGGATGGGCGCACCGTGCTGAAGGAACTCAAGAACACGCCGAACCTGCATCACATCCCGATCGCTGTGCTCACCACTTCCGAGGACGACGCAGACGTGTACCGCAGCTACGACCTCGGCGTGAACAGCTACATCGTAAAGCCGGTGACCTTTGAGGCGATCGTGGACACTCTTCAGACACTCAAGCAGCACTGCTTCCAGATCGTGGAGCTGCCCTCCGCGGAAGAGTAGCGATGGCGTAAAAGCAGGGAGCGTTTGGGAAACTTTGTGAAAAATTTCACAAAGTTCTTGCCACGCATCAAGTGTCGGACTTTTCTGTGCGCCCAATTTCGCCCCGTCGGCGGCTTCCAGCCGCGTCCATTTGCGTCTCCCCTTCATTCGCAAATGCGATGCCGGACCGCCCCGGGATGAATCACCCGCAATGAACTCATCAGCTTTCAGCATCAGCACGCCCGGAAAATCCCGCGCAGCAATCGCGTCGAGGCTCGCATTGCTGCTGTGCGCCATTTTCGCATTCGCATTCGCCCCCGCGAAGAGCGTCGCAAATTCTCCTGCGCCAGCACACGCCACCGAGACCGCCACCCATCCTGCGGGACAGGCGGCTCACGCGGAAGAGCATCACGGCCTGCCATCCTATGCACCGACATTCGGTGATCGCTCGAAAGGCGCGTGGGTGAACAGTTCGATGATCGTGACGTGGATCGTCGCAGGGCTTGTCATCCTCTTTGCACAGATCGCCACCCGCCGCGTGCGCTCAACGGCGGATGCCGCCAGCCACGTGCCACGTGGTGCGGAGAACTTCTGGGAGTTCCTTGTCGAGTCGCTGCATGGCTTCCTCACCGAAATCATCGGGCCTGCGCTGGCGAAAAAGACGTTCTGGTTCTTCGCCACTATCTTCATCCTCATCCTCGCGACGAACTGGTTCGGTCTCTTTCCCGGCGTCGGCACGATCGGCTGGGGTCACCCGACGGATCCTTCGGCCCCGCACTCCCTGCAGCACGTCACCACTCCCCTGCTGCGCGGCGGTATGGCGGACCTGAACATGACGGCGGCGATGTCGCTCGTGTTCTTCGCGTGCTGGCTCTTCTGGGCGATTCAGTTCAATGGCGTCGTCGGTTTCTTCAAGCATCTCTTCGGAGCGAAGGGTGGCACGAAGGGCTTCATGAAGGTGTTCCTCACGGTCATCTTCCTCATCGTCGGCACGCTGGAAGTCATCTCGATTCTCTTCCGCCCG
>JAYWEO010000102.1:0-10819 GCA_043779225.1 Prosthecobacter sp. | reverse complement strand
CACCGGGCTACCTCGGCGCGGACAGTTTCACCTTCACCGTGAACAACGGCACGAACACCAGCGTCGTCGGAACCATCTCGCTGAACATCGGCATCGTCGCCGTGGCCGAGCAGGTCGTGACCTCGACGCTGATCGCCGGCAACAGTCCGCGCGGCAGGCTGGTGATCGCTCCCGATGGAAATTTCTACGGCACCACCCTCACCGGCGGCAGCAGCGGCCAGGGCGCGATTTTCAAAATGACCACGGCAGGCGTGATGACCACGCTTGTGAATTTTTACGGCGCAAACGGCGCGCAGCCGCAGGGCGGGCTCGCGCTCGCGAGCGACGGCTTCCTCTACGGCACGACGACGAGCGGCGGCGCAAACAATCTCGGCACCATCTTCCGCGTCTCCACCTCCGGCGCGCTCACCACGCTCGTCCATTGCACCACGCTCACCGGCACCACGCCGAGGGCCGCGCTCATCCAGGGCGCGGACGGCAGCCTCTATGGCAGCACCACCGCAGGCGGCACGGGCGCCAGCGGAACGATTTTCAAGATGACCACCGCGGGCGCGTTCACGCTGCTCGTGAATCTCACCGGCATCGTGAGCACCGCATACGGCTCGAACGTGCAGGCCGCGATGATCCAGGGGCTCGATGGAAATTTCTACGGCGCGTGCGGCAGCGGCGGCGCGGCCGCGTTCGGCACCATTTTCAAAATGACGCCCGCGGGTGCATTCACCACGCTCGTTTCATTCACCGGCACCACCGGCGCGGCGCTCGGCTCCAACCCGCTCGGCGCGCTCGTGCAGGCTGCGGACAGCACCCTCTACGGCACCACATCCGCGAGCGGCACCGGAGGAAACGGGACGATCTTTTCCTGCACCACCGCAGGCGCGCTCACGACGCTGCAAAATTTCACCGGCTCATCGGGTCTCGTGCCCGGCGGAAGTTGCCAGGGGCCGCTCGCATTCGGCGCGGATGGATTGTTATACGGAGTGACTGTGGGCGGCGGCAGTTTATCGGCGGGAGTGCTGTTCAAGGTCACGACGACTGGCGCATTCACCGCCATCCGATCGCTTTCAGCCACGACAGACGGTTCCTTCCCGTACGGCGGCCTGGTGTCCGCGAGCGACGGAAATTTCTACGGCACGACTTCCGGAACGGTCTTTGCGGTTCCGCTGCAATTCAGTGGCGGCTTTTTCCGCCTCGCTCCCTCGACCAGCACGTTCACGATGCTTTCGACGTTCCCCATCGCGCCGCCGACGTATCGCAGCCTGGTGAAACACAGCGATGGCAATTTCTACGGCGTCACCGTCGCGGGCGGGAGCAACTCGACAGGCAGCGCATTCAAGCTCACTCCAGCCGGGGCATTGACCACGCTTGCGACTTTCAATGTCACCAATGGCGGGGAGCCGAACAGCCTGTTCGAAGGCACGGACGGCAATCTGTACGGAACGTGCCAGCGCGGCACATCGAGCAATGCTGGCGCGATTTTCAAACTCACGACCACTGGCACACTGACGACGCTGACCAGCCTGACCTCATCCACACAAGGGAGCGGCCCGCTGGAAGCGCTCACCGCCGGCGGCGATGGCAACTACTACGGCACCTGCTCCAGCGGCGGCACGAGCAACTGGGGCACGGTTTTCAAAGTCACGCCGTCCGGCACATTCACCACGCTGGCGCTGTTCAACAACACCACCGTCAGCGCCACTCAGCCGCTCGGCAATGCACCGCAGACTCGCCTCGTGCTCGCGGGCGATGGCAATCTCTACGGCACCACAAACACCGGCGGCACTGGCGGCCTCGGCACTGTCTTCCGCGTGAATGTCGCGGGGGGAACGGTCACCTCGCTCGTCAGTTTCACGGGGACGAGCGGCGCCGCGGTCGGCAGCACGCCCGGCACGAATCTGCTGCTCGCGAGCGACGGCAATCTTTACGGCACAACCACGGGCGGAGGTGCGAGTTCTGCAGGCACGATCTACAGCATCACCACGGGCGGTGTGTTCACGTCGCTGGGGAGTTTCACGGGCACGGCGGGCACGATGCCGGGGCAAACACCCTCGTCGAATCTCGTGCAAGGCGCGGATGGAAATCTCTACGGCACCACGGCAATCGGTGGAGCGTTATCGGCAGGCACCGCGTATCGCTGCACGCTCGCCGGCGCGTTCACTTCGCTCACCGCGTTCACCGGCACCGCAGGAACGCTGCCGGGGAGTGTGCCCCAAGCGACGATCCGGCAGGCGGCAGACGGCTGGTTTTACGGGGCGACGATCAGCGGCGGCTTTTATAACCTGGGGACGATCTATCGTTTCCACCCGAGCGGAGCGGCGCAGAGCCTGTTCACCTTTGGCCTCGCGGCGGATGGCGGATCGCAGAGCCAGACGAATGTCACTTTCATCCCACGCGCGTGCCAGTTCGTCGTCGGCAATGACGGCTATCTCTGGGGCGGGAATGGCTCGACTGTTTTCCGCATCCACCAGCAGCCTGCGCCGCAGAGCATCGCGGCCACTGCGATCACTCCCGCCACGGCCACGCTGAGCGCGAGTGTGATCCCGAATCAGGACGCGGCGGTGGTGTATTACCAATACGGCGTCACCACGAACTACGGCTCGCAGACCTCGTCCCAAAATCTCGCCGCGGGCTCTTCCCCCATCGCGGTGAATGCGGCGATCAGCGGGTTGCAGTCCGGCATCGTGTATCACTTCCGTCTCGTCACCGTCACCTCGCAGGGGACGTTCTATTCCGCGGATCAGATCTTCGCCACGCCGGGCGCACCGCTCGTGATCACGGGCTCATTTGTCGCGGCGGGCAAGACCGGCTTCTCGTGCGACGGGCTGCTGAATCCGCTCGGTGACACGACGCTGTATTGGTTCGAGTACGGCGACAAGGCGGGCAACTACGAGCACCAGACCGCGCCGGTGAATGCCGGCAGCGGCGAGCCGATCGGGCCGGGCAGCAGCGGCGAGGATCCGCAGAATGCGAGCAACGGCATCGCGTGGGTGCCGGTGCGCGCGACGATCAATCTCCTCGCGCCGGGCGAGGTGCATTTCCGACTCGTGGCGTCGAACGGCTACGGCATCACCTACGGCGAGGATCAGATGCTGGATCTGCTCCCCGCCTCCGCGAATGTCGTCGAGCCGACGGTGCTGTACACGAGCACGGGCACCGCACCGCAGGCGCCGCTTTTCCTCGGGAATGACGGCTACCTCTACGGCACCACGAACACGGGCGGCACCGCGGCATTCGGCACGGCGTTCCGCATTTCCGGCGGCGGCACGCTCACCACGCTGGCAAATTTTTACAGCAACCTGAATGGCGGAAACGATCCTTCCAACGTGCAGGGCGCGCTCGCGCAGGGGCCGGACGGAAATTTCTATGGCACCGCGAGCGGCGGCGGTATCGGCAACGGCTCGATTTTCAAAATGACGCCCGCCGGAGTCGTGACAACACTCGTGAGCCTGAGCAGCGTCTCGGGACTTTTCCTCGGCGCGAATCCGCAGGCCGGCCTCACCGTGGGCGCGGATGGTGCGCTGTACGGCACAGCGCAGTTTGGCGGCAACTCGAATTTTGGCACCGTCTTCAAAGTCACGACCGGCGGTGGGTACACCACGCTCGCGCAATTTTCCGGCACCACCGGCACCGTGCTCGGATCGTCGCCGCGCTGCACGCTCGTCCTCGCGGGTGATGGAAATTTCTACGGCACCACGAACGGCGGCGGCACCGCGGGCCTCGGCACCATTTTCAAAATGACGCCCGCGGGCGCGCTCACGACGCTCGTGCAGTTCACCGGCATCACCGGCGCGGCGCAGGGCTCCGCTCCGAATGGCAGCCTCGTGCTCGGCAGCGACGGAAATTTCTACGGCACCACCAGCACCGGCGGCGCGAACAACCTCGGCACCGCCTTCGCGATGACGCCCTCGGGCGTGCTCACGACGCTCGCGCATTTCAGCGGCACGGTCGCGCCAGCGCTCGGATCGAGTCCGAAAGGATCGCTCGTGCAGGGACTCGACGGCGCATTCTACGGCACGACGGCGGCGGGCGGACTCGGCGGCGGATTCGGCACGGTCTTCAAAGTCACGCCCGCGGGCGTGCTCACGACCATCGTGAGTTTCACCGGCTCGACGGGCAGCGCACCGGCGGCGACTCCGAACGGCAGCCTTGTCGCACTCGCAGACGGCAGTTTCTACGGCACGGCAAGCGCGGGCGGCATCAACAACCAGGGCGCGATTTTCAAAGTCTCCGCGGATGGAATCGTCTCGGTGCTCCTGAACTGCACCGCCGCGCCAGTCGTGAGCAGGCTCACGCAGGGCGCAGGCGGCACGCTCTTCGGCACGACGACCGGCGCGGGCGGCGCGAACGGATGGGGCACGGCATTTTCGCTCACGCCGACGGAGTCGCCGCTCACGCTCGCGACGCTGCCGCCGACCTCAGGCACCACGGCGATTGCCTCGCGCGGCGGCTTCATGCTTGCGGCGAACGGCGAGCTGTGGGCCACGAGCGTCTCAGGCGGCGCGGGAAATTCCGGCTCGGTCTTCAAGATGACGCCGGGCGGCGCGCTCAGCACCGTGTTCAGTTTCACCGGCACCACCGGGACGAATCCCGGCTCCGCTCCGCAAGGCGCGCTGATCCTCGGGCCGGATGGGAATCACTGGGGCACGACGCAGACCGGCGGCACGAGCGGCAGCGGCACGGTTTTCAAAGTGACACCGGCGGGCGTGGAGACGGTCGTCGTCAGCTTCACCGGCACGAGCGGCGCGTTCCTCGGCACCGGGCCGCAGGCCGCGCTCACGCTCGGGACCGACGGCAATTTCTATGGCACGACAAACTCCGGCGGCTCGGCCGGCGGCTTCGGCACCATCTTCAAAGTCACGCCCGCGGGTGTGCTCACCACGCTCGTGAATTTCACCGGCCCGAGCGGCGCGAATCCGGGCAATGCGCCGCAAGGACCAATGGTGCAGGGCGCGGATGGAAACTTCTACGGCACGACATCAGCCGGTGGTGTGAACGGCATCGGCAGTGTTTTCAAAATGACGCCCGCAGGCGTGCTCACGCAGCTCGCGAGCTTCACCGGCAACACCGGGAACATGCCCGGCACGTCGCCCTTCATCGGCGTGGTGCCCGGTGGTGACGGGCATTTTTACGGCACGACGAATACGGGCGGCACGTACGGCTTCGGCACGATCTTCCGCGTGGCCAGCGATGGCAGTGTTGCGTCGCTCTATTCGTTCACGGGCCGCGATGACGGCATGCAGCCGCGCAATGGCGGCCTCGTGCTCGCCGCCGATGGCCGTCTCCACGGCGGCAACAGCACGGGCATCTTCCGCCTGAATCTCCCGCCCGTGCCGCTCGCCGCGCCCGCGACGAACGTGCTCGCCGCGACCGCGACGCTGAACGGATCGATCACGCCCGAGGCATTCGGCGGAACGATGTGGTTCGAGTACGGCCCGAGCACATCGTACGGCCAGACGACAGCAATCCAAAACTTCACACCCGGCACAGTCGCGGTGCCGGTGAGCGCGGCGATCGCCGGATTGCAGCCGCTGCTCACTTACCGCTGCCGCCTCGTGGCGACTTGCGCGCAAGGAGTTTTCGCGGGGCCGGACGTGACGTTCTCCACGCCGACGAGCGTGACCTTCAACACGCTCACCGACGTGCCCGTGACCGTGGACGGATTCACCGCATCGGGCATCACGCTGAATGTCGGCCTCGGCTTCGCGCCCACGCCCGGCGCGGTGCTCACGCTGGTGAACAACACGGGCGTGAATCCCGTCACCGGCACATTCAACGGCCTGCCGAACGGCGGCACCTTCACCGCCACGTTTAACAGCGTGACGTATCTTTTCCAAATCAACTACGGCGGAGGCGACGGAAACGACATCACGCTCACGCGCGTGGACCAGGCGATCACCTTCCCCGCCATCGCACAGAAGTCCGCGACCGATGTTCCGTTCGCACTCACCGCGACGGCCACGAGCGGACTGACGGTGGGCTATCAGATCGTCGCAGGCGCGACCGTCGCGAGCGTGAGCGGCAGCACGATCACCCTCAGCGGCACGACGGGCATCGTGACCGTGAAAGCCACGCAGCCCGGCAACGGCACGACCATCGGCGCGGCGCAGCCGGTCTGGCAGACGTTCGCCGTCGTCGCGGCGGGCAGCGGCTTCGTGCAGCTCACCTCGGGCAAGACGAATGACTTCGTGCTCGGCATCCGCGCCGATGGCACGCTCTGGGGCTGGGGCACGAACGGCAGCAGCAATCTCGGCGACGGCACGACGACCACGCGCCGCACGCCGGTGCAGATCGGCACGGCGACGAACTGGAGCAGCGTGAGCGCGGGCGGCTCGCACGGTGTCGCGCTGCGCGCAGACGGCACGATGTGGGCGTGGGGCCTGAACACGAGCGGCCAGATCGGGAACTCCAACACGACCACGCAAAGCTCGCCGATCCCGATCGGCACGCTCGCGCAACTCGGTGTGACGAAGACGTGGGTGAGCGCGACGGCGGGAGCAAACCACAGCGCCGCCATCGCGAGCGACGGCACACTTTGGGCCTGGGGCTCGAACAGCAGCGGACAGATCGGCCAGGGCACCACGGATGCCCTCGCGCATTCCACGCCGGTGCAGATCGGCGCCGTCACCGTCTGGCAGACGGCGGCGGGAGCACTGAGCGCGGGCGGTGATTTCACCCTCGCACTCCAGACCGACGGCAGACTCTACGCGTGGGGCACCAATGGCAACGGCCAGATCGGCGACGCCAGCACCACGACACGCAGCACGCCGACGGTGATCGGCACTGCGACGACGTGGAGCAGGCTCGCGCCCGGCTCATCTTTCTCCGCCGCGCTGCGCACCGATGGCACACTCTGGACCTGGGGCCTGAACTCCAGCAGCCAGATCGGTGACGGCTCGCTCGTGCAGCGCACCGCGCCCGCGCAGGTCGGCACGGACACGAACTGGCAGAGCCTCACCGCCGGTGCGTCGCACGTCATCGCGCGCAGGACGGATAGCACGCTCTGGTCATGGGGTCTCAACTCCAGCGGTCAGCTCGGCCAGGGTTTTGCGGATGGATCAGCCCGCGGCAACGTGCCGACGCAAATCGGCTCGGATACGAATTGGGCAATTGCCGCAGGCGGAGCGGCTGTGAGCCTCGCCACAAAATCCGACGGCACGCTCTACGCCTGGGGCACGATCAGCAATGGCCAGCAAGGTGTGCTGCCGCGCATTCCTTTGCCGCTCGCACCATCGCTCGGACCGATCCCTTCGGTCACCGCGGGAAATGTGAACGATGTCGTGATGCGGCCCGATGGTTCGTTCCTCGCATGGGGATCGAATAGCAGCGGCCAGCTCGCACTCGGTGTCGCCGACAGCGCGCCACATCCGGTGCCTGTAAATTTTGCCACGGGTGCACAATGGACGAGCATGGCGATGGGCAATGGCACCACGATCGCGGTGCGCGCCGATGGCACGCTGTGGGGTTCCGGCTTCAATTCCACGAGCCAGATCGGCGACGGCACGACAGTGAACCGCCCGAGCTTCGTGCAGATCGGCACCGACACCGACTGGCGCTCCGCCAGCACGGGCAACGGCCACACCCTCGCGATCAAGACCGACGGCACGCTCTGGGCGTGGGGCAATAACAGCAGCAGCCAGCTCGGAGACGGCACCGCGATCTCACGCAGCACGCCGATCAAAATCGGCACGGATACCAACTGGCGCAGCGTCCTCGCGACGAATGGCACCTTCTCCATCGCGCAGAAAACCGACGGCACACTCTGGACATGGGGCAGCAATGGAAATGGCCAGCTCGGAGACGGCAGCACGACCACGCGCACACGCCCCGTGCAGGTGGGCACGGACACCGATTGGAAATCCTTTGCCGCAGGCAGCACCCATGTGATCGCGCTGAAAAACAACGGCACACTCTGGGGCTGGGGACTGAACAGCAGCGGACAGATCGGCGATGGCACCACCACGCAGCGCACGAGCCCGGTGCAGGCAGGCAGCGCCACGAACTGGAGCAGCATTGCCGCAGGGCCCGCGCATTCCTTCGGCGTGAGATCGAATGGCACGCTGTGGTCTTGGGGAAACAACACGAGCGGCCAGCTCGCAGACGGCACATTCACTTCCCCGCGCACGACGATCACACAGGTCGGCACCTCGACCGGCTGGCTCGCACTGCCCTCCGCATCGCTCTCGACTGCGAGCCACCTGCTCGTGATGGCCGCCGACCGCAGCCTGTGGACGTGTGGCCTCTCTGCGAGTGGGCAGACGGGATTCGCAGGCAGAAATCTCTTCGTGCCCGAGCTCGCCGTGCCCGGCCTCAGTTCGCCGCAGACGCTCACTTTCACCGCGCCCGCGACCGTGCCCGTCGGCAACACGATCACACTCGGCGCGACATCGAGCAGCGGCCTGCCTGCGAGCTATCTGGTCACCGGGCCCGCTGTGCGAAATGGCGAGCAGCTCACCGTCACCGGCACGGGTCTCGTCACCGTCATCGCGTATCAGCCGGGCGACAGCTACTGGCAGTCCTCGGACATCCGGCACGCCCTCATCAACGCGCCCGCTCCAGCCGTGACCACCCTCGCCGCCACGAATGTCGGCACGACGACCGCCACGCTGAACGCAACCATCAATCCCAACGGGAATGCCACGACCGTGCAGTTCCAAATCGGTGGAACGACCGGCTACGGCAGCAATTTCGCGGTGACGCTGGCGAACGATCGGGACGTCTTCGCCCAAGGCGCGACGATCAACCTCGCGGGTCTTGTTCCAGGAACGACGTACCATTTCCGCGCCACCGCTGCCAATGGCAGCGGCAGCACCTACGGCCTCGATCTCACCTTCACGACGATCAGCAGCAATGCCGATCTCTCCGCACTCACGCTCAGCGCGGGCACACTGTCGCCCACCTTTGCCAGCGGCACCACGAGCTACACCGCCAGCGTTTCCAACGCGACGGGCAGCGTGACGCTCACGCCGGTCGCAGCCGAAAGTCACGCCATCATCGCGATCAGCGGATCCGGCAGCACTGCCATCCCGCTCACGATCGGGCTGAATAATGTCACCATCCAAGTGACCGCCCAGGACACGGTGACCGTGAAGACCTACACGCTGCAAATCAAGCGGCGCACACTTTACGAAGACTGGGCCGTCAGCAATGGCGTCAACGGCCCAAATTCCGGCGCTGCCCAGGATTTTGACGCCGACGGCATCCTGAATGTGACCGAGTGGGCGTTCGGCACCAATCCCGCGCAAAATTCGATCGGCGTCATCGCCGCTGCTGGAGGAGTGGTGACCGCGCGCGGCGGCCCCAAGGTCATCGGGCTTCCCGGTGCGCCGCTGGCGATGTTTGGCCGGCGCATGAATTACGTCGCCGAGGGACTGACCTATGCCGTGGAATTCACCGCAAACCTCAGCTTCTGGGAAACGAGCACCGCCACACCAATCGCCGTCGGCAATGATGGCGAGATCGAGGCGGTCACGATCCCCTTCCCTGCGCTGGTGAATGGCGAGCCGACCCGATATTTCCGCGTCAAGATCACCGCACCGTGATGCCTCTGCAGGATTGCGGCATCCATTTGGAAACTGAATCTGCATGGCTCTGAAAACCTCAGTCCCGGTGATGCCGATTCCTCCCCGGCTGTGCATCAAGGCGACGAATCATCACGGGCGGGCATCTGGCATGTCTCATTCCGGGCGCCGGGCGAACTTGAGCGACGAAGGCTCGAAGCACCGCACCGGCGCAGGGAATGCTTTGGAGGAAAGGGAACAGCCAATCCCTTGGACCTGCCATCCGCCATCATTCACAAAGCCAAGCCGGTGCCATCGCCGCATCGCGTGCTTGCGCGGCTGAAGGTCGAGGAAAAGCTCCGGCTCACGTGCATCCTCAATCTCGGCGTGGCAATCGTGCCTCCGCTTTTCCTGCTCTGGTGGCTGCAGTCCGCCGCACCCGAGCATCTCGACAAGGCGGCGCTGATCCAGAAGATCTGCTGCACCGTCGTGACGCAGGGAATCGGGCTGCTTCTCATGGGAATGTTCAGCGGGCGCATCCAGAGCGACATGCGGCATTCTTTTCAAAGGCTCTGCGGCGTGATCGAATCCGTCACCGCCGGAAACAGCAGGCCGCAGATCGAGGTCAGCTCCCGCGCGGACGAGATCGGCGCGCTCGCATCGGCGCTGCAAAGGATGATCTCCGCAAGCAAGGAGGACCGGCAGACGCTCGTGGACAACAATATCGCGCTCGTGCTTGCGAACGAAAGTCTCGCGCAGGCAAACATGGAGCTGACGGCGGCCAATGAACGCGTGCACGAACTCGTCGAGCAGGCCGGCAGCGCAAACGCGGCGAAGCGCACCTTCCTCGCCGTGATGAGCCACGAGATCCGCACGCCGGTGAACGGCATCATCGGCATGACGGAGCTGGCGATGAAGACGCGGCTCGATCCCGCGCAGCGCGACTATCTGGAGACGATCAACAACACCGCGGAAAGCCTGCTGGATCTGCTGAACGAGGTGCTCGATTTTTCCAAGATCGAGGCGGGCAAGCTGGAGCTGGAAGTCGCGGACTTCGGCCTGCGCAGCGTGATCGGAGACGCGGTGAGCGGGTTCGCGGCGCGGTATCATTCCAAGGGGCTCGATCTCGTCCTGGACATCGCGCCCGATGTGCCGGACGCGCTCATCGGCGACCCGTACCGGCTCCGGCAGATCCTCGTGAACCTGCTGAGCAATGCGCACCGCTTTACCGATGCCGGCGAGGTGACTGTGTGCGTGCAGGTGGACGAGACGGGCGAAGTGGAGACACGGCTCCATTTTTCCGTCACGGATACGGGGTGTGGCAT
>JAYWEO010000101.1:0-2799 GCA_043779225.1 Prosthecobacter sp. | reverse complement strand
CTTTTGCGGCGCTGTCACATTGCCGGATTAATAATATGCCTACTCCTGCCCCGGCACCCGTCGTTAGATTCGGCAAGGATACCACCATCCGCTGGAATTGTGAGGCGGGAGACTTGGTGGCGTGGGTGCCCTGTCCTTCACTCCTTGGAAGCGGGAACGAGTTCACATTCTCGGATATTTGGGAGATGCGAGATGGCGACTGCATCACCATCAGCAACCGGCCCGAGGATTTCCCAGCGTGGTTCAAACTCGCACCGAGCGAAGTGAGCGGGCCAAGGGTGTGTGAACTGGTCGAAAAACTGAATAGCGGAGAAATCAAGGCCACCGAGCCGGTGCAGGCGGCAAACGTGTGGAGGCTACCTGCCGGCGCGCGCCTGCTGTGGATGGGGGTGAAGCGACCGGGCTACTCTACTTTCGAGGGCGCGCACGGCGTTCTCCAACTGCTCGACTTTTGCGAGAATGCGTTGGTCGTTGGCGAATCGCCTTCGATGGGATGAGAGGCGTTTTCCCTGTTCGGCGCGCTGACGAAACAATCGCCGTCAGCGGAAGTCAGAGCGACTTGTGGGTCTGCTAGAGAATTGGTGCGGCAACTTGGGGTTCCAAACATGATGGCCGTCGAATGGTCGATTGGATAAGCGCAGGGCCGTGGTGTGTCGGCAGGCATCGCCTGTCGGTCAGAGCCGATAGAGTTTCTCTATCGTCGTGATCGCCTCGTGCAAAACCCCCCGCACTTCCGCCAGCCGTGGATTCCACACGAGGCAGATGTGATGGAATTTCTCGCGAAGGAACGGGAGTTGCAGTTGCAGCACCTTTGCAGCGTCGAAATCCTGCGCGGCGATTTGCGGCAGCACGGCACCGCAGGCCCCGGCATGGACGGTGCGCGCGGCCTGAGTGAAGGACGAACACGCGACGGCGATATTCAGCGGCCATTTGGCCTTCGCCGCCGAAGAGTCAAGAATCCGCCGAAACTGGCCGCCGGAAGATGTGGCAAGCGGGATGTTCGCGATGTGCGTTTTGAGATTCCCGGCGGTGATCCCACGCGCGAGCTTGCGAGGAATGAAGAGCGAATAGTTGGCCAGGAAAAGCCGCTTCGATTTCAGCGGCGGCACCACCGCGTTTTCGCGGATGAGCGCGATGTCGAAAGTCATGTCCACGAGCCTCGCAATGGTGGCATCCGTCCGCCCGCTGAAAAACTCCCAGCTCGTGTCGGGGAGTGCGGCGCGCAGCTCGGCGAGCTTTGGCAGCAGCGTCCATTCGATCACGCTGTTGCCGGAGGCCACGGAGAGCCGCTTTGGCATCTGCCGGGCTTCGTGCTGGAAATCCTCCAAGCCGAGCATGTGTGCCCGCGTCATCTGGGCCAGTCGCCGGCCCGCATCGGTGATGACGATGCCTTTGCCGTGCCGGCGCTTGAGTTCCACGCCGAAAAACTCCTCCAGATCCCGAATCTGGCGGCTGAAAAGACTGAGCTTTCCCGGATCGCCCGCGGCAGCCTTGGTCAGCCCGCCGGCTTCGGCGATGAGGCAGAAGTTATGCAGCCGGTCGAGCGATAGGCCGCCCTTGGAGAGAAGTAGGGAATACTTATTCATAGACATAAGCATCTTACGATCTGCGCACTTTTTGAGCAACCAGGATTGGGCGATCCTCGGTTCGTGAAAAAGAATAAAATATCGGCTGACAACGGGGCCGCGTTTCCGTCTGGAGGGGATGTATGAACACCAAACAGCTCCTGGACGAAGCCGACGGATACATAAAGCTCGGACTCAACGCCGAGGCCGAGGCGACGCTGCGCAATGTGCAGGAAAGTGATCCGGCAGCGCGCGATTACGCGCAGACTCGTCTCATCACTCTGCTGATGGGTTTGCGTCGGTTTCAGGAGGCTTCTGACCTCGGAATGGGCCTCATCGAGCGCGGCATTTTCTCCTATTACACGATAATCAAAACGTCCCTCGCGCAGCACTTCATGGGGAAGATCACCGAAGCGCGCGAGACCTTGCGGTTGGTCGAGAAGTGCGGGCATCGTTTGGAGGATGATGCTTATCAGATGGCGTGCTTCGCCTCGCGGCAAGGGGAGTTCCCGGAGGCGATGCACTGGCTCCTGCACGAGTTCCGCCGTTCGATTGAGTATCATGCCTGCGCGCTCGGCGACACCGACCTTGCCCCATTCTGGAGCTGGTTCCGCGAACACATCCCTACGCTGGCGGACGCGCATCTGATTATCGAAACGCCATTCAAGGATGTCTGCGCGGCGGCGCGGAACAAGGACGCGGTGATCGAGCTTTCCCCGGACGATCTCACCAAGTTGGACGAGCGATGGCAGCGGCTCTTCCGCTACGATTTTGCGGCAGGCCGGTATTTCCTGAGTCCGTTGGCGGTCGCCAGTGACCAGGAAGCGGCGGATTCGTTGGTGCGTCTGCGCGCGGCGGGGGCAGAGGCGGTCGAGTTGTCCATCCGCTGCGCTCACGCACGCGCCACCGACGTGGTGCTCGACGCGCAGGTGCGCTACGCGACGGAGCATGCGAGGGCGGGCAATCACCTTGCCGCGCGCCATCACATCCTGTGGTCGCTCCCTCTCAGGCCGACGCTGACTTTGGATTTCTTCAACGAACCGGGGCTGGAAATGATGACCCCGTTCCTCACGGAGATCATCCTCGCCAACCAGGAGGACAGCACTTTTGAAAAGCGCATGCAGGGCGTCTGGGATTTTGAACACTCCGACCCAGACCGCGCTTGGAAACTGCTGGAGGAAACGCCGGAATCACTGCGGACGACCGGGCTGTTTCAACTGCGCCTCGCGGGACT
>JAYWEO010000100.1:0-2486 GCA_043779225.1 Prosthecobacter sp. | reverse complement strand
CGCTACGTCATCCTCTGCAACTTCGACGAATTCCACGTCTATGACTTCGAGACGCAGATGGACTCGCCCGTCGGCATCGCGAAGCTCGACACCCTCGCCACGAACCACGGCCCGCTCGCCTTCCTCCTCCCCGGCCAGCCAAAGCCCGTCTTCGACAACGAGCACGTCGCCGTCACCCTCGAAGCCGCCGCGAAACTCGCGAAGTGCTTCAACAAACTCACGAAGCGCGGCATCGAACGCCCGCTCGCGCAGCGCTTCATCCTCCAGACGCTCATCGCGCTTTTCGCCGAGGACATCGGGCTGATGGAGCAATACTTCGTCACCCGCCTGCTCGACGACTGCGAGGAAAAGACCAGCTTCGATCTGCTCGGCGGCCTCTTCCGCGCGATGAACAACCGCGGCGGCAACGCCGGTGGCCGCTTCAAGGGCGTCCCGTATTTCAACGGCGGCGTCTTCAGCACGCCCGCCGAGATCGAACTCACCGGCCCCGAGATCGTCCTCCTCCGCGAGTGCTCCATGTCCGATTGGTCGAAGGTGCAGCCGGAAATCTTCGGCACCGTCTTCGAGCAGACGCTGGGGAAGGAGGAACGCCACGCGCAAGGCGCGCACTTCACCCATCCCGCCGACATCATGAAGATCGTGAAACCCACGATCACCGACCCGTGGGCGGAGCAGATTGACGGCGCGAAGACCGCGAAGCGCCTCGGCGAACTCCTCCACCGCATCCAGCACTTCCATGTGCTCGACCCCGCGTGCGGCAGCGGGAACTTCCTCTACATGGCCTACCGCGAGCTGAAGCGGCTCGAGGCACGCATCTACGAAAAGCTGGAAGCATTCACCACGAAGGCCGAGGGCGGGCAGATGCGGATGTCCTACCTCTCCGCGCAGAATTTCCACGGCCTCGACAAGAACGAGTTCGCTGTCGAACTCGCGAAGGTCACGATGATGATCGCCCGCAAGCTCGCCATTGATGAGCTGCACATCACCGAGCCCGCCCTGCCGCTCGACAATCTCGATCAAAACTTCCGAGCCGTGGACGCGCTCTGGAACACAGGCTTCCAGCCTGTGCGGCCAGCAGGCTTCCAGCCTGCAGCCCCGTCCGACGGCAGGCAGGATGCCCGCCAGCCGCACAGCCAGGATGGCTGTGTTACGCGCACGCCGTGGCCCGCCGCCGATATCATCATCGGCAATCCGCCCTTCCTCGGCGCGAAGCGCCTCAAGCCCGAACTCGGCCCCGACTACGTGAACACGCTGCGCAAGCTCTACCCCGAGGTGCCCGGCATGGCGGACTTCTGCGTCTATTGGATTCGCCGCGCGCACGACCACCTCGCCCCCTGCACCGCCGCCGATCCCGTGGCCGGGCGCGCGGGCCTCGTCGGCACGCAGAACATCCGCAACAACGCCTCCCGCATCGGCGGCCTCGATCACGTCGTGAAGGACGGCACCATCCTCGAAGCCGTGGACAACCAGCCGTGGAGCGGCGAGGCGAACGTCCACGTCTCCATCGCCAACTGGGTGAAGACGCAGGACGCCGCGCTGCTGCCGAAGACGCGGCGGCTGTGGTTCAAGACCGAGCCGACAGCGGCGATGAAGAAGCTGTGGAAGTCGCAGGGCAAGAATGCGGCGAAGGAATACGAGATGAGCTTCCGCGAAGTGGAAGCGATCAATTCGGCTCTGTCTGATCAAGCGGATGTTAGCGGTGCCGTGCGCTTGCTATGCAACTACGAGCCGCAAGTTTGCTTCAACGGCCAGATGCTCGGTCACCAAGGTTTCGTTCTTCATCCGCGGGATGCGGCGGAGTTCATCAAGGCCGATCCCCGCAACCGTGAAGTCATCCATCCGTGTCTCATCGGGCGCGACATGCTCAGTGGTGATGGCTCGCCGAGCGAATGGGTGATCGATTTCCAGACGCGGACGATGCTCGAAGCGAGCACTTACCCGGCGCCGTTCAAACTTGTGCAAACACTCGTCCTGCCGACCCGCGAGAAGAAAGCCGAGCACGGCAAGACCGCCGACGGCGAGCAGCGTTCCCACCACAAGGCGTTCCTCAAGTATTGGTGGAGGCATTCGTTCGACCGCCCGGAGATGATCAGTCTCCTCGCGACGATGCCGCGTTACATTGTCTGCTCCGACACCACCAAGCGCCCCGTCTTCGCCTTCATCTCCCGCGAGATTCGTCCCGACCATAAGCTGCGCGTGTTTGCTTTCGCCGACGATTACAGCTTCGGCATTCTCCAATCGCACGCGCACTGGCTGTGGTTCGTGACCAAGTGCTCGAAGCTCACCGAACGCTTCAACTACACCTCAACCACCGTCTTTGACACGATGCCCTGGCCGCAGAGCCCGGAGGCGAAAGCGGTGAGCGCCGTCGCCGCCGCCGGGCGGGAGGTGCGGCGCATCCGTGCGGAGGCGTTGCCGAAGCTCAAGGGCGGGCTGAGGGCGCTCTACCGCACGCTCGAACTCCCCGGCGCCAACCCGCTCAAGGA
>JAYWEO010000099.1:0-4950 GCA_043779225.1 Prosthecobacter sp. | reverse complement strand
CCGCCAAAGCGGCCCCCACTTCGTGATGAATGTTCTTCGTAATCATATCGCCGGTGAACCAACCAGCCCACGCGCCCCCTTCCATGCCATCTATGCGCTTCAGCGAACGGCGGGCCTTGGCGGTCAGTTCCCGCGCCCGGCTCTCTGCCGTCCGGCTCAGTCACGGGCTGTGCTACCCGCCATGAAGCCCGGCACAGCCCGCGCCTTCGCCTCGCGCCGTTGTGCTCTCATGCGCGCTCCCGGCCCGGAGTCGCTGAGCTTGGGGTCGTTAGGCGCTTAGACCGATGACAAAGCTCCTGCTAAAGCATTTCGCGCTCTTTTTCACGACAATCGTGGCATCTGTGACGTTTTCTGTTCTAATCGTAGAGACGATTGTTCCTGCCCGAAGCCCCGGTTTTGCACCCCGTCCAATTGGCGTCGGGTTCTACGCCGCATGGATTGCTGGTGGATTGTATCTCGTATTTACGACCGTCCTTGCATCGAATCGGAGGCGCTTGGGCATGGAAGAGCCGATGGACGTTGCGTCGCCGGCGTGCTTCGCGACATTCGTTGTCGTAATCTTAGTGGCGTTGGCGGTTGCGACTGCCGCTCGCTCCAACCAAATACTCCTCTAAAAATGACAAACGCGCCTAACCCCTATGAAAGGGGTCAAGATGGAAGTTAGGTGAACTGAGTTGGATGTTTTTGTTTTTTGGTTTGGGTTTGGGTTGGCCGGGCGGCGGGAACGAGGGACAGACTGATTATTGGGTTCATGATTCCCGTTGGAGGGGAAAGCGGGCAGCGCTTTTGGAAGATGATGAAGCACTACCCTAGCGGATACGCCTCCCATCCCATGTCCCCAGGCCGGTGTGGGATTCCCCCACTCCCCAAGTGCCAGTGAATCCCCCTTGGTCGTCTGCCGTAAGCACAGCCTTGCCCGAATGCTGTCCCTCCGACCAATCATCCGGTCAACGGCAAAAGACATCCCTCCGCTCGCGGCATGCGCGATTGCGGCAAGCAAAGCGCCGAGTGGCGGGTTGCCTGAATGCGTGAACGCCTGCATCCTGCCACACCCATGAGCAACATTTTCGCCTGCTCCGATTTTCACTCCACGCTCTCCCGCCGCCATGCGCTGAAGGTCGGCGGCCTCGGGCTGCTCGGGCTCAGCATGCCGGGCATCCTGCGTGCGCTGGAGGAGCCGCAGCGCATCAAGCCGCGCGCGAAGTCGGTGATCTTTCTTTTCCAATGGGGCGGGCCTTCGCATGTGGACATGTTCGACATGAAGCCGGACGCGCCCGAGGGAATCCGCGGGCCATACAAGCCGATGTCGAGCAAGGCGCACGGAATCCAAGTGAGCGAGAAGCTGCCGCGCATGGCGCAGGTGATGGACAAGGTGACGCTCATCCGCTCGATGCATCACACGATGAAGAATCACAACTCCGCGGGCTACTACGCGCTCACGGGGCACGCGCCGCTCGCGGATGATCAGCGGCTGCGCGATTCGCTCGATCTTTTCCCCGGCTACTCGTCCATCGTGGACAAGCTCGCGCCTGCCGGTGGCGCGATGCCGACATCGGTCTCGTATCCGCACGTGATCACCGATGGCTCGGTGACGCCCGGCCAGCACGCGAGTTTCCTCGGAAAGAAGCACGACCCGCTGCTCGTGCTGCAGGATCCGAATGCGTCGTCCTTTTCGCTGCCGGAACTCAGCCTGCCGCAGGGCATCTCGTTCGAGCGCATGCAGGCGCGGCGCGAATTGCAGCAGCTCGTGGATGCGCAGACGCGCATCATGGATCGCTCGGCGACGGCGAGCGGATTCGACAGCTACTACGGGCAGGCGATGGCGATGCTCCAGTCGCCGAAGCTGCGCGATGCGTTCGATATTTCCGCCGAGCCGCAGAAGGTGCGCGATGCGTACGGCCGCACGACTTACGGGCAGAGCTGCCTGCTCGCGCGGCGGCTCGTCGAGGCGGGGACGAAATTCGTGACGGTCTATTTTTCCAACAGCATCGGCGGGCAGAGCACGACCGAGGGTGGCTGGGACACGCATGGCTTCAACAACACGAAGATGTTTCCCATCGTCGAAAAATATCACCTGCCCATCACCGAGCAGACGCTGCCGACGCTGCTCACCGATCTCGATGAGCGTGGTCTGCTCGACACGACGCTCGTGGTGTGGATGGGCGAATTTGGCCGCACGCCAAACATCAACAAGAACGCGAGCCGCGACCACTGGCCGCAATGCTACACCACGCTGCTCGCGGGCGGCGGCGTGAAGCGCGGCTTCGTGCATGGCGCAAGCGACAAGACGGGCAGCTATCCCGCGGAGAATCCAGTGCGGCCCGACGATCTCGCCGCGACGATCTATCAGGCGCTCGGCATCGATCCGCACACGGAACTGCACACCGCCGACGGACGCCCCGTGCATGCGGCGGATGGAAAGCCGATCAGCGCGGTGTTTGCGTAGGCACCCGCTGTCGCGCTACGGCACGACCTTCACCGTCGGCAGCGCGGCGACGAGTTTTTCCGTGACCTCGGGCTTTGCCGTGTTCCCGATCTTGAATTGCGTGAGTGTGCGCAGCTTCGCGAAGCCTTTCAGCGCGCCATCGGTCACGGGCGGACTGAGCCATTCGAGTTCCCGCAATGATCCGAATTTTGCCAGCACCCTCACATCGGCCTCCGTGAGCCGCGCGGCTCCCAGGCCGAGGTGCGTGAGCTGATCAAATATCACGAGATGCCCGAGCGCGGTGGCATCCATGGCGTCGCCGGTGAAGTTGAGATAATTGAGCTTCCGCAGCTTCTGCAGGTGCGTGAGACCCACGGGTGTCACGCTTCCGGAATTCGCGCGCACTTCGAGTCTCTCCAGATTCGGGAATGCCGTCGCGATTCCGCGCAGCGCCTTGTCACTCACGCTTTTTGTGCTGGCAAATGTGAGGGTCTTCATCACGGGATTCAGCGGCCATGAGGCAAAAATGCTGCCATCGAGCGTGCTGTCCGCGGTGGTCTTCAGCGTCTGGAGATGCTTCAGCGCACCGAGCGGGGCGAGGTCGGCATCGGCCAGTGCGACATCGCCGAGCGAAAGGCTCGTGAGTGGGGCGATCCGGCCGATGTGTGCGATCATCTCGGCGGTCTTCGGAGTCTTTTCGAGATTCAGCGTGGTCAGTTTTTTCGCGGCTGCGAGCCGTGCCCACGCGGCTGGCTTGACGGGATCGCGCGTGACGATCGTCAGCGTCTTCAGCGCGGGGATGCTGGCGATGGCCCCAAAATCCGGCTCTGCAAAAGTGACGTCGCTCAAGGTCAGGCTCTCCAGCTTTCGGCTGGCGACAAAGGCGCCCAAACTCTCCGCGCCGATGGGGCCGCGCACGGTCAGCGTCTTCAGCGAGGGCAGCGTCGCGACGGACCGGAAACCCACGGCGGAGACATCCTTCAGATCGCGCAGGCCGAGCACACGCAGCGAAGGCAGACTGCGCAGCAGCTTGATCGTGGCATCCGTCGCTGGTACGCCGGTGAGCAGCAGTTCCTCGACGTCGGGGAGCTGCTCGATGATGTCGAGATCCGCCGTGGAGATTTCGCCCAGCGGAATGAATTCGATCTTCACGATCGCAAATTTGTCGCCAGGGAGATCCGCAATTTTTGCGATAGGCTTGGGCGCTCCCGTGGAACCGACCGAGAACGTCGCACCCATCGCGAGCAGACGCTCGACAAGCTGACGTGGCGCGAGCTTCGGCAGCCTCGTTGCCGGCGCCGGCGCAGGCTTTGGCGGCACGGGCTCCGGCGTGGGCGTGGCATCGGCCGCGGCAGGCGCGGAACCGGCGGGCGGCTTCAGCCACGCATCGCGCAGCGAATCGCGCTTTGCCTGGATTTCCTGCGCTTCACTCGTGCGGAGTTTTTGGGTGAGTGCGGCCTGGGTCTGCGCGAGGATCGCATCGTGGCGCGCATGCACGGACTTCGCCTTTGCAAAGCGCTCGGCATCGAGCTTCGCAAAGGCGGTGCGATAGCCTGCGCGGATCGTCCTGAGCGATGGCGGAGCCATGGATTCATCCTCGGCCGGCACGGTGCCGCCGGCGGTGATACGCGTGCGCTCGGCGCGGAAAGCCACGGCGGAAGCGGCTGCCTCCGAAGCCGGGAGCGTCGCGAGTTCGCGTTCGACCGAGGCGCGGTATTGCACATTCAGCTCTGCCACGGCTTTTTCAAAAGGCGCGCTCACCTCGCCCGCATACGCCGCCTGCCACTTCGGCTCCTGCTCCGCGATCCATTTTGCAGTCACACTCTGAGGCGCGGCGGGCACCGCGGGTGCCACGGGTGCCACGGGCACTGCGGGCACTGCGGGCATCGTGAGCGCAGTCGGCTCCGGCGGTGCCTCCTCGCGCTTCGGCGGCATGGTGACATGTTCTGGGGTGATGCCACGTTGCGCCGGACCGGCAAACTGGCGATCCAATGGTGGCGGCGTGCGTACGGGAAAGATCTTTCGAGCGACGGGAGTGGTCTTCGCCACGGCCGGCTTCGGCGTCGGTGATATTTTCGGGATTGGCGTCAGCTTGCCCGATGCACGATCGCGTTCTGCGCGCTGCGCTTCGGAAAGCCGCTCGCCCTTCCAGGGAGCAATGCAGATCAAAGCGATGATGGCGCCCGCCAGCACCCCGGCACCGATGATCAGCGGCTTTCCAAAACGACGGCGCTTTTCACCCGGCTGCTCCGTTTCCTCGCCGCCCTTTTCTTCGGGCAGCATCACCGCCACTTTGATCGGCTCGCCCTGCGTCACATCCGGCTTTGCCGCCGCGGTCCGCTGCTGCATGGCTGCATTGATGGACTCGCGCGAAGGAGCTGGCCTCGCGGTCGGGGCCGCGACCGGCACCCCGATCGACTCCCGCGGGGGAACCGCCGCTGCAGCTTGCGCTGGCGCGGGCGCGGCGGGTGCGGGGACGGCCTCCGCTTTCGGCGGAGCGGTGAGCACCTCATAGCAGAGACGGA
>JAYWEO010000098.1:0-12673 GCA_043779225.1 Prosthecobacter sp. | reverse complement strand
CGGCTACGGAGACGATTTCCCGCGCGCAATCGGCCCGCGGGCTGCTAGTCTAAAGGGCAGCCCACACATTCCCCATGCAAGATTCCAACGGCGGCGCGCGCAACCGGCCCATTCGCAGCAACTCCATCGGTGACCCGCGGCTTGATCAAAAAATCCGCGAACTCGTGGACGAGATCCAGATGGAGAAGCCGCGCGAACTGATCGAGGAGATGATCGTCACCGCGCTGAAGATGGCGCGCGACCAGACGAGCGTGGCGGATTTGAAAATGCTCAACCGCGCGCTGAAGGAGCTGCGCTTTGCGAGCCGTGTCTTTGCGCCGTACCGCGATCGCAGGAAGGTCGCCGTCTTCGGCAGCGCCCGCACATCGGACGATGCGGAGGAGTTCAAGGCCGCGGAGCAATTCGGCCGCGCGATGCGCGAGCGCGGCTACATGATCGTGACCGGCGGCGGCGACGGCATCATGGGCGCGGCGCAGCGCGGCGCGGGCCGCGAGCACAGCTTCGGGCTGAATATCCGGCTGCCCTTCGAGCAGTCGGCGAACCAGACCATTCTCGGCGACACGAAGCTGATGAACTTCAACTATTTCTTCACGCGGAAGCTGAACTTCGTGAAGGAGACCCACGCCATCGCGCTTTTCCCAGGCGGCTTCGGCACGATGGACGAGGGCTTCGAGGTGCTCACGCTCATGCAGACGGGCAAGGCGCGCATCTTCCCACTCGTGCTAGTGGACAAGCCCGGAGGCACGTACTGGCAGACGTGGCTCGCCTTCCTCCGCGGCCATCTGCTGAAGCTCGGCCTCATCTCCGAGGACGATTTCAATTTCCTGCACCACTGCGAATCCGTCGAATGCGCCGTCGAGCACATCGTGCATTTCTACTCGAACTTCCACAGCTCGCGCTGGGTCGGCGGCAAGCTAGTCATCCGCCTCCAGCGCCCGCTCTCGCAAATGCTAGTCGAGAAAATGGACACGGAGTTCGACGACGTGCTAGCTAGCGGGAAGTTCACGCGAAGCGCCGCGCTGCCCGAGGAATCCGGCGAGCCCGACATCGCGCACCTGCCGCGCCTAGTGTTCCAGCCGAAGCGGAGAAATTTCGGGCGGCTAAGGAAAGTGATTGATGCGGTGAATCGGGAGTAGTGCAGGCTGTGAATGCCTGTCAGAATCCTTTGCAATATGAGCGCCTTAAAAATCCTTCGCGTAATCGCACTCACGGTATGCAGTGTTTTGTCAGCCCGAGCAGACTCAGGACCTCCGCATAATTACAACTGCCTTCAACAAATTGATCAGTGGCAACCGATCAACGGCAAGTGGTCTATTCAGAACGGATCACAATGGCTGATCGATAACGGATCACTTCGTATCGAGCGGCCAGCGTCAGACAGTCGTCTTCTCTTTGCAGATCGTAATGCTTGTCCCACTTGGTATTCGCTGCAATTGACGATATCTGGCTTTTCCCGTGCCAATCAGAAGGCAGTTGGCATCATTCTTGGTTACGTGGACGCGCAGAACTATTATGTCTGTACTTTTTCACAGGTTAATGACCAGCGAGCAACGATTTCTCTGGCACGCATACGCGATGGCCGTGAAGAGAGCATATCAACAGTCCCGTTTGAGCATCGCGCGGAAGATACTGAAAAAATCACAGTGCAAGTATATGCGGCAGGTTCTTTTCGTGTGAGCGTTTACGTTGACAAGCGCGAATGTCTCAAACACGACGAACGCACCGCTCAACCACCTACCTTTGGTATCACGCTGCCTTCGGATGCCTTGTCAATTACGTCATGCACCATCCACGGCATAGCGAAACACTAACCTCGATTTCTCGAACCCTCGGCTACGCCCTGTTCGCGATCACGTAGTCGTGCAGCGCATTCACCGAGGCGAGCGCCTGCTTGGCGGCTTCAGAATTCGGCACCTTCACGCCGAAATGTTTCTCCAGGCCGACGACGAGTTCGAGTGCGTCAATCGAGTCGAGGCCAAGGCCCTCGGGGCCGAAGAGCGGCATGTCGTCGCGGATCTCGTCCTTCGTCACTTTGAGCATGAGGCTCTCGACCATCATCGTCTTGATCGCGTCGCGGAGGTTTTCGTCGGCCATGTGGGAATTGCGGATTGCAGATTTGGGATTGCGGATTGTTGTTGGCAATCTGCGCGGGAATCCGCAATGCGAAATCCCGAATTCAACTTTTGAAAACCCGTCTCGACCAACTCCTCTTTTCGCGCGGCCTCTTCGAGAGCCGGGAAAAGGCGCGGCGTGCCATCATGGCGGGGCAGGTGCGCATCGCCGGACATGTCGTGGACAAGGCGAGCCGTGAGTTCACCGAGGATGCGGTGGTCGAGGTCGCAGTGTCCGAGCGCTACGTCGGGCGCGGCGGGTTCAAGCTCGAGGCGGCGCTCGCGCATTTTGCGATCAACCCGACCGGCCTCACGTGCCTCGACATCGGCGCGAGCACGGGCGGCTTCACGGACTGCCTGCTGCAGCACGGCGCGGCGAAGGTGTGGGCGATCGATGTCGGGCATAGCCAGCTCGATTGGAAAATCCGCAGCGACCCGCGCGTGGTCGTCCGCGAAAAGCTGAACGCGCGGAATCTCACGCGCGACGACATTCCCGATCCCATCACGCTCGCCGTCGCGGATGTCTCATTCATTTCACTCACCCTCATCTTGCCGCCAGCGCTCGGCACGCTTACTCATGATGGGGTGATCGTCCCGCTCATCAAGCCGCAGTTCGAACTCCGCCGCGAGGAAGTGAGCCGCGGCGGCATCGTGCGCGACCCGGTGCTGCACGAGGCGGCGGTCGCACGCATCCGCGATTTTGTGGAAAAGATGCCCGCGTCGCCGTGCGCCGATGGCAGCGTCGTGAAGCTGGAATGGTGCGGCCACATCGAATCACCCATCCTCGGCGGCGAGGGCAACAAGGAATTTCTCGCATGTCTGCGCGCCACATCGGCCTGATCGCCAATGACAGCAAACCCGGTGCGCGCGAACTCGTCGCCGCGCTCGTGCATGAATTTGCCGCGCATCCAGTGGCACTTCACCTCGACCAGCGTGCAGCGCGGCTGATTGGTGAGGAAAAATCTGAGACCGAATTGGAACTCGCCGAGCATTGCGAGATGCTCGTCGTCCTCGGTGGTGACGGCACGATTCTCGATGCGCTGCATGCGCTCGGCGACACGCTGCGTCCGCTTTTTGGAATCAACCTCGGCTCGCTCGGCTTCCTCACCACCGTCGGCGCGAACGAGCACCAGCGCGCCGTGCAGGCCATCGTCGCGCATGAATATGTGCTCAGCGATCGCACGCTGCTGAAAGTGGAGATCGTCCGCGACGGCGCGGTGATCCTTTCGCGCAGCGTGCTGAATGATGCCGTCGCCAGCCGCGGCGAAATCTCGCGGCTCGTGCGCCTGAATGTGCGTATCGGCGAGACCGTGCTCACGCAATACAACGCCGACGGCCTCATCGTCGCCACGCCCACGGGCAGCACCGCGTACAGCCTCAGCGCAGGCGGCCCGATCCTCGATCCCGAGAGCGGCGTCTTCATCGTGAATCCCATCTGCCCGCACGTGCTCACGAATCGCGCCGTGATCGTGGCCGACAGCACGCCCATCACCATCACACCTGCGGACGAAGCGCCGGACATGCTGCTCACGCTCGATGGCCGCGTCGTCCAGCGCATCGAGCGCGGCGACACGATCCGCATCACGCGCGCGGCACATCGCCTGCCACTCGCGATGCTGCCGGGCGTTTCCTTTTTCGACGTGCTCCGCCAGAAGCTCAAGTGGAGCGGAGCCGCCGTCTGATCCTCATTTTGAAAATGCCGCGCACGATTCAGCACACCACATTCGCCGCTCTCACGCTAGCTACGCTCACGCTCGCACCGGCCCGATCCGCCGAACAAAAACCCGCGGTGCGGGCCGTGCAGGCGAAGCCCGAAATTTCCGAGCACCTGCGCGAGGAGCTCGGCATCAATGAATTCACCACGCCGAGCATTGCCGTACTGCTGAAGGCGCTCACCGCGCTCAAGCCCGTGCCCTACGACGAGGTCGCGCGCGAACTTCCGCAGCAAAATCCCGCCGACCGCGCGCGGCTCGCGCTCTCGACAGGTGCTGTGATCGCGGATGGTTTCCTCGCCGTCGTGGCGGAAAAGCAGGCGCGCATCGAGCCCATCGCGCGCGCGCTGCTGCGCCAGGCAAAGGGCCTCGGCGTCGGCGAACACGTCACGCGCCACAGCCGCAGCGTGCTCGAAAAAGCCGTGGTGAAAGACTGGGCCGGCATTCACACGGAACTCACCGGCACGCAGCGCGACGTCGAAGGCGGCATGATGGCTCTGCGCGACGAGGAAATCGCGCACCTTGTCGCACTCGGCGGCTGGTGGCGCGGATTGGAGATTTCGTCCGGCATCCTTTCCTCGCACTACACGCCGCAGGGCGCGACGCTCATGGCGCAGCCTGCGGTCATTGATTATTTCGCCGACCGCATCTCGACGATGAATCCCACTTTCCAAAAGACAAAGCTCTGGGCCGGTCTCAGCGGCAACCTCGCCGAAGTGCGCAAGCTCGCCGTGAAACCCGACAAGGCGGTGCCGACGGCCGAGGAAGTGAAGGCCATCCACGCGCTCGCGAAGGCGATGAACGATCTCATCGCGGCGCAGGACGAATAGTGCTCGGCGTTCCGTTGTCTGTGCTCAGAAATTGCATCCGCAAAGCGCAGCACGATTGACTGAACACTGCTCACTGAGCACTGCTCACTTTCCAACAATGCCCACCACCGAAGCCATCCGCCAGCAACTCGCCACGGTCAAGTATCCCGGCTTCAGCCGCGACATCGTCAGCTTCGGCCTCGTGAAGGACATCGTGATCACGGGCACCGAAGTCACCGTGCAGCTCACGATCACCGCGGCGGATGCGAAGATTCCCACGCAGATCAAAGCCGAGGCCGAGGCTGCGATCCGCACGCTCCCGGATGTGACGAAGGCGGTCGTGCGCGTGGACATCCTCGCACCGCAGCAGACGGCCGCAGCGGCAGGCGGAATGCCGCAGACATCCATCCCCGGCGTGAAGCATGTCATCGCCATCGCGAGTGGAAAAGGCGGGGTCGGCAAGAGCACCGTCGCCGCAAACATTGCCTGCGCCCTCAGTGCCGCCGGCGCGAGCGTGGGACTTTGCGATTGCGATCTCTACGGCCCGAGTGTCGGCCTCATGTTTGGCGCGCACGAGCGGCCTTTTGCAGACGATGAAAACCGCATCATCCCCGTCGAGCGCCACGGGCTGAAACTGATGAGCATGGGATTCCTGCTCGATGACGCCGCGCCCGCAATCCTGCGAGGACCGATGGTCACAAAGTACATCCAGCAGTTTCTCCGGCAGGTGAACTGGGAAGGACTCGACTACCTCATCCTCGATCTGCCGCCCGGCACCGGCGACATCCAGCTCACCATCGTGCAGACCGTCGCGCTGGCGGGCGCGGTCATTGTCACCACTCCTCAGGAAGTCGCGCTCATCGATGCGCGCAAGGCCGCGACGATGTTTGAAAAGGTGAACGTGCCCGTGCTCGGCATCATCGAGAACATGAGCTATTTCCTCTGCCCGAGCGACGGAAAGCGCTACGACATCTTCGGCAGCGGCGGTGGGCAGCGCGAAGCGGATCGACTGAGGGTGCCGCTGCTCGGCCAGGTGCCCATCGACATCGCCACGCGCGAGGCTGGCGACAAAGGAGCGCCCATCGTCGTCGCAGAACCGACCTCCGCGGTGGCGAAGAGCTTCGGCGACATCGCCGCCAAGCTGCGAGCCGCAGTGCCCGCGTAAAAACGCCATGCCGGACAAAGCTGCGAAAAAGGAAACATCCCGACGGCTCCCGCCATTGCTCAGGCGTGCGTGGTATTCCCTGAACCAGACGTTCCGTCACCGCATCGCGCATCTCGGCATCACGCCGGACCAGTACAGCATTCTCCGCTGGCTGCACGAAGGCGACATCGTCGGTCTCACGCAGCAGACGATCACGGACCTCATGGCGAGCGATCCGAATACGATCACCTCAATTTTACGCCGCATGGAAAAAGCAGGCCTTCTCTCGCGGCACCCGCATGAGACCGACCGGCGTGCCCGGCGCGTACGGCTGGAGCCAAAAGGCGCCCGCGTCTTCACCGAGGCGTATGAGGCCGCATGCAAGCTGCAGGAGGAAATGCTCTCGGTGATCCCGGAATCCCGCCGCTCGCGTTTCCTCGCAGACCTCGAAACCGTGGCCGAAGCCTGCTCGATTGCAGCGAATCGAAAGAAGCCCGCGTAAGAAAGTTCATTCCGCAGACGCGTCTGGCCTCAGCGCCAAAGACGCAACCCATACCAGCCTGGGGCAACGCCCCAGGATTCACGGGCCAAACGAATCCGAGGGCTAAAGGCCCTATCCATGGCAGAGGATCGTGCGGGATGGATCGGGCTTTCAGCCCTCGCTAGCTTGGGTGGCAGATTCCCAGGTCTTTGCCCTGGGCTGGTATAGGTGCGGGCCTTTGGCCATCCATGTGTTCCGATAAATCTTCTTAAGCTTTCCGCAGGCGTCTTCTTTTTCGCCGTCAGCGAGCGGAAAACATTCCCGTTTTGTGTGCCAGCAAAACGACTTGTTCACACGCTGATTGGTACTTATCTGAAAACCGTCGCAGATCCTTCTTAACAGTAATGATGTGAAGAACTCGGTCGATCCGCGTTCCACATAGAATGCATGCGGGTTCCGCAGCGATTGGAGGCTGTGAAGAACCGTGTCTTTCCGTGCGAGGCTTTTCGAGAAAGTGAAAACCGCGCCGGTTGTTCGTCAGTTCTTCGCAGTTCTTGGCACCTTATTCGCAGGTTTTTTTTTCGTCTTTTCTCCTGCGAATCCCGCGGCCTCCCACTTCCGTTTGATCAACGCATCGCGTGCGGCGGCGGTCTCTGCGTCCTTCTTGCTTTTGCCTTTGCCTTCGCCGAGTTCGATCCCGTTCCAGCAGACCGATGCGACGAAATCCTTCTGATGCTCCGGGCCTTCCGCGGAAAGAATCGGATACACCGGGCTGAGCGGTGAGATCGCCTGAAGCACCTCCTGAAGCTGGCCCTTCGGATTCTGATCCGGCGGGTCCACTTCCAAAGTGTCCAGATCCTCGCGCGCCTCAGTGAGCACGATGCGTCGTGCCGTCACGTAGTCCGAATCGAGATAGATCGCGCCGATGAGCGCCTCGTAGGCATCGGCCAGCGCGGAACTGCGCTCACGTCCGCCAGAGGATTCCTCACCGCGGCCCATCATGAGATGGACGCCGAGATCGAGCCGTTCGGCGTGCATCTTCAGACCATCGCGGGAGACGAGGCCGGATCGCATTTTCGTGAGCTGGCCCTCGCTGAATTTAGGAAAATGGTCGAACAGCCACTCGGTGAAGATGAGCTGCAGCACCGCATCGCCGAGGAACTCGAGCCGCTGGTTGTCAAAGTGGTGCCGCTGCGTCTCATGCCCGAGCGAAGGATGCGTGAGCGCCTCCGCGAGCAGGAGCGGATTGCGGAACTTGTATTTGAGTCTCTGTTCGAGAGGGTTCATCGGGACACAGAGCAATAGCGAGGTCGCCGCTGATTTGCGCGGAAAAACGGAATGCTAAATGGAAAGACACCCGCTTTGGAAAGTTGAGGGATGAGGGATGAGAGTTGAGAGGAGGAAGATGCCGCGCCGCTCAACTCTCAACTTTCAACTCTCGTCCGCTTCGTGCAACTTGCGCGCCCGCGTGAACCAACCCGCCCGCAGACTGCTCCAAATTTTCCTCGTGATCACGATGATCTCCGGCTGCGGGCGTCCGCCGGACCGCGCGGATCTCGTGGTGATCAATGGCGGCGAGCCGGACACGATCGATCCCACAAAAATCCGCGGCCAGCCCGAGGGACGCATCGCGTATTCCCTTTTCGAGGGGCTCACGCGCTACAAGGCAACCGGCGAGACCGAGCCTGGCATGGCGGAGCGCTGGGAGATTTCGCCCGATGGGCTGCGCTACACCTTCCACCTTCGCGAGGGTGTGAAATGGACGAACGGCGATCCGATCACCGCGCAGGATTTCATGTGGTCGTGGCTGCGCACGCTTCGCGAGCCGGAGGCGGAATACAAATACCAGCTCTTCTACATCCGGGGCGCGGAGGCTTTTGCCGAGGCGAAGGACGACGCGTCGCGACCGCCTGCGGACTCCGTCGCCATCCGCGCGCCGGATGCGCGCACACTGGAGGTGGAGTTGAAAAATCCGACGCCGTTCTTCATAGACCTCACGGTATTTTACACACTCATGCCCGTGCATCGCGCGACCGTCGAGGCGGCGGAAAAAGCCGGGAAGTCCTGGCTGCGCCCGGAGACGATCGTGAACAACGGGCCATTCCTGCTCACCGAGTGGCGGCTGAATGATCGCATCCGGCTCACAAAAAATCCCGCGTATTGGGACGCCGCCAATGTCCGATTGAAGACCGTGGATGTGCTGCCCGCGCCGTCGCCGAATACTGCGTTCAACTTTTACCACAGCGGCGTGGCCGATGTGATCCTCGACAAGTCGCTCGTGCCGACCTCGCTCGTGCCGGATCTGAAAAAGCGCGCCGACTATCACGCGACACCGATCCTCGCGACGTACTTCATCCGTTACAACGTGAAGCGCGCGCCGTTCACTGATGTGCGCGTGCGCAAGGCGTTCTCGCTCGTCGTGGACAAAACGCTGCTGACGGAAAAAGTCACGCAGGCCGGCGAGCCTGCCACCGATGCCTTCGTGCCGCCCGGCACCGCGGGCTACAATCCGCCCGAGGGATTGAAACGCGATCCGGATGCCGCGCGAAGGCTGCTTGCCGACGCGGGATTTCCCGGCGGCGCAGGTTTCCCCGTGGTGCGCTACCTTTACACCAATAAGAGCGAGACCGACGAGAAGCTCGCCGTCGAACTCCAGGCGATGTTCAAGCGCGAACTTGGAATCTCCGTGCTGCTCGCGAAACAAGAGTGGGCCGTGTATCTGAATTCGCTCTCGTCGCTCGATTACGATTTCTGCCGCTCGTCGTGGGTCGGCGATTACCTCGATCCGAATACCTTCCTCGACATGTTCGTGACCGGCGGCGGCAACAACAACTGCGGATGGAGCAACAAACGCTACGACGACATCATCGCACTCGCGGCGAAAGAGCCGGACGGTGCGAAAAGGTTCGATCAATTCCGCGAGGCGGAGACGATCCTCATCCGCGACGAGATGCCCATCTGCCCGCTCTTCAACTACGTGGTGCTCATGTTTTACAGCGACCGGCTCGGCGGCATCGCGGGCAATCTCGTGGACGAGCATCCGTTCCGCACGATGCACTGGAAGACGAAATGATGGAGCGCATCGTCATCCGTTCGTCGAACTGGCTCGGCGACGCCGTCATGAGCGTGCCCGCCGTGCGCGCGCTGAAGCGCAGCAATCCCGGCGCGCACATCGCCGTGCTCACGCCGGAGAAACTCGCGGACGTGTGGCGGCTCGTCTCGGAGGTGGATGAGGTGATCGCATTTCCCGCCGCGCGCGGCGGAATCTCCGGCGTGCTGAATATATTTCGCGTCGCGCGGCTCATCCGCGGACGCGGGTTCACCGATGGCGTTGTCTTTCCAAACAGCCTGCGCACCGCGCTCGAAATGTGGCTCGCGCGAATCCCTCGCCGCACCGGTTATCCGGGACACGGGAGGCGCGCATTTTTCCTCAACAATGTGCTGCGCGACGCGGATGTCGGACCCGCGACTGCGCCGGGACGCCATCAGGTACACCAATGCCTGCGGGTCGCGGAATTCCTCGGCGCGCAGGTGGAGCCGGATGCATCGTTTGGCTTCCCGGATGCCTCGGCGAAAAAGATGCGCGCTCCCGGTGCGACGCTGAAAATCGCGGTGTGCGCCGGAGCGGAATACGGCCCGGCGAAACGATGGCTGCCCGAGCGATTCGCGGAGGTCATTCAGGAGGTGGGCCGCGACGCGACATGCCTCTGGCAGCTCGTCGGCGTCGCGAAGGATCGCGAGGTCGCGGCGGAAATCGCGAAGCATTGCGAGAATCCCGCGAACGTCGAAAACCTCTGTGGCGAAACCACGCTCGCGCAGCTCATCGGGAACCTGCGCGCATGCGACGCGCTGCTCACGAATGACACCGGCACGATGCATCTCGCCACGCTGCTCGGCGTGCCGGCGGTCGCGGTTTTTGGCAGCACGGAGCCTGCGCTCACCGGGCCGCTCGGATCGGGGCATGCCGTCGTGCGCAAGCATGCAGAGTGCAGTCCGTGCTTCCTGCGCGAGTGTCCGATTGACTTCCGCTGCATGAAGGACGTCGAGGCCGCGACCGTCGCCGAGGCGCTGCGAGCGGTGCTGTCGCCGTAGCTGCGCCTGTGAAAACGCGGGCTGATTTTCCTGCTGTGAAAAGCAAGGAGTGCCAGCGCTTTTACAAGCGGGCCTACGGGAGTAAAAAGAAAGCCCCGGCCTTGGGCGGCCGGGGCGTTCAATTTGGCCTGCGGGGATTCGCAGGCCGTGCAATCCGTGGGGCGGATTACAGTTTGGACTCGTACTCTACCAAGCGCGCGAGTGCTTCGAGGAAGTCCTTGAAGGCGGCTGCGGGCAGCATGATCGTGTCACGCCGACCGCCTACGTCTTCAGTGATCTTCATGAAGCGACCGCGCTGGTTCTCCTTGAGGTCGATGAAGAAGACCTTGCGGTCAATCGTCACCTTTTCAGAGGCGATCGGCTCGGAGGGCATCCTCGGTCCGGCGTTCTCTTGCATGTGTATCTTTTTTTTGTTTTGTCAGTCCTCGAGAGTCATCCCACGACGGTGGGATGCGAGGTGATGGGAAGTAATGAATCTGTGGAGCCCGCCGGCTGCGCGCAAGCGAAGATTGCGAAGCTGTCGGAGGCAGGACAGAAATCACCACGCTGAGAAAGAACCCCGAAGGTGCGGTCTGTTAGGCATTTCATCAGCGCCACGCGTCGCGGGCCGGGCCGGAAAAAAACGGACGGTGTGCCGGGCACACCGTCCGTCGTGGGAGTTTCCGTTGTTGAGCTGCTTACTTCATCGGCGGCATGAGCACCTTGTCGATGACGTGGATGACTCCGTTGCTGGCTGCGACATCCGCTTTGACGACTTTGGCGTCATTCACCATGACCATGCCGTCGTGGACTTTGATGTCGAGTTTCGCGCCGTTGGCGGTCTTCGCCATCATCGTCTTCACGTCCGCAGCCATCACTTTGCCTGAGAGCACATGGTAGGCGAGGATCTTGCCGAGCTTCTCCTTGTTCTCCGGCTTGAGCAGGTTTTCGACAGTGCCCGCGGGCAGTTTGGCAAAGGCCTCGTCGCTCGGGGCGAAGACTGTGAAGGGGCCTTTTTCCTTGAGCATCTCCGTCTTGCCCGCGGCGTCGAGCGCAGCGGTCAGGGTCTTGAAGGTGCCGGTGGATTTGGCGGTATCAATGATGTCATCAGCCGCGATGGCGGTGAAGGCGAGGCCGCAGAGGGCGGCAATGGTGAGGAGTTTTTTCATGGTTTGGTTGTGTTGTGTAGTTTTGGGAAAGGCCACGCAGGGCGGGGTTGTCGCGCGTTTGAAATTGAGCGAACAGTCGGACTGGACGTGGATCCTTCCTTAATTTTCTATGCGTCCCTGCCTGAGGAGTGGACGCATCTGTTTTTGCCAATAGCTCCGCCGGCACAATGGCGCGCTGGCGGCTGGCGGCTGGCGCTACGTCAACGCAGGCCGACCGCGGAGCGCACGCGTTCCATCGTGCGGTGCGCGACTGATCGCGCACGTTCGCCGGCGGATTTCACGATCGCATCCACGGTGCCGGGATCGGCGGCGAGTTCCGCGCGGCGCTGGCGCATCTGGCGGAAGAATTCCCACAGGGCCTCGAAGAGCCGCTTCTTGAAGTCGCCGTAGCCGGTGCCGCCTGCGCGGAAATCCGCCTCCATTTTCGCCACGTCCACCTCGCCCGCGACGAGCCGGTAAAGTGCGACGATGCTCGAGCCAGCCGGATCTTTCGGTGACTCGACGGGCGTGGAGTCCGTCACGATGGACATGATTATTTTCCGCAGGATCTTCTCCTCTTCGAAGAGCCCGATCGTGTTGTGGTAGCTCTTCGACATTTTCTGCCCGTCGAGGCCGACGATCGTCGCGAGCTGCGGGATGATGCTCGCCTCAGGGATCACGAATAGCCCTTCGCCGTAAGTGCGATTCATCGCACCTGCGATGTCGCGCGTCACTTCGACGTGCTGCTTCTGGTCGCGGCCGACGGGCACGACGTTTGTATCGTAGAGCAGGATGTCCGCGGCCATGAGCACCGGGTAGGCAAAGAGGCCGTGATTCGGCGTCTTGTTGCGCGCGACGTGATCCTTGAACGCGTGGCAATTCTCCAGCATCGGCATCGGCGTGTGGCAGCTCAGCAGCCACGCCAGCTCCGTGTGCTCGGGCACATCGCTCTGGCGGAAGAGCACGGCCTTCGCCGGATCGAGCCCGCACGCGAGGAAGTCGAGCGCCACGGCGCGCGTGTGCTCACGCAGCGCCTTCGGATCATGCACGCTGGTGAGCGCGTGGTAGTCCGCGATGAAATAAAACGCCTCGCCCTTTTCCTGCCATTCGATGGCCGGCTTCATCATGCCAAAATAATTGCCGAGATGCGGCGCGCCGGTCGGCTTGATGCCGGAGAGGATTCGTTTCATGCGGCGG
>JAYWEO010000097.1:0-7877 GCA_043779225.1 Prosthecobacter sp. | reverse complement strand
GCAGCGGACGACGGTGTTCGTGCGGTAGGCGATGTTGCCGAGGTGGCAGAGCATCGTGCTCTTCTGGCCTTCGTCGATGGGGCTGTTGAGCTTTGCGTTGCCGCGGATGGTCTCGATGAAGTTGCCGATGTGCGCCGCGTCACCGCCGCCCTTGCCTTTGCCGGTGCCGGTTTCCTTGCCGTTCAGATCGAAGATGGTCCATGAGTCGCGGTTGATGGCCATGGTGCCGCCTTCGCCGTAGAAGATGATTTCGGCGAGGGGCTTCTCAGCGTTGCGCGGATGGCAACTGCTCTGCACCCACTCGCAGCCGCCCTTTTTGCCGAAGTCATAAATCGCCGTGCCGGTGTCGGGCGTTTCCTGTTTGTCATCGTGCCAATAGCGTCCGCCGAGATACGTCACGCGCTCGGGGTATTCGGCCTGCAGGCCCCAGCGGAGGATGTCGAGATAGTGGATGCCGTTGTTGCCGAGTTCGCCGTTGCCCCAGTGCCAGAGCCAGTGCCAGTCGTAGTGCGCATAGGATTTGATGTCGTGCTGCGTGTCGTCCGGCACGGGGCCCTGCCAGAGGTTCCAGTCGAGATCATCGGCGGCCTTGAGCGCGCCTTTCCCGACCTCGCCGCGCTTGTTGTAGTAAAAGGCACGGCCGAAATTGACCTTGCCGATCGCGCCACCGTGAAGCGCCTCGATGGCGTCCTTCATCCAGGTGCGCCGCTGGTTGCCCATCTGCACGACGCGCCCGTATTTTTTCTGCGCAGCGACGATCATCTCGGCCTCGTGCGGATTCTGGCTGCCGGGCTTCTCGACATACACGTGCTTGCCCGCCTGCATCGCGAGCAGCGCGGCGGGCGTGTGCCAGAAATTCGGCGTGGCGATGAAGATGGCGTCCACCGTTTTGTCTTCGAGGATTTTCCGGAAATCGCCGACGCCTTCGCAGATGCTCGACTGCTTCGCGGAGATGGTCTTCATGCCGGTCGCAAGGCGCTTCGAGTCCGTCTCGGCGATGTAAGTGATCTCCACATCGGGCAAAGTGAGCAGCGCCTGCACATGCCCGAGCCCGCGCCCGAGCGCGACCACGGCGACGCGCAGCTTGCGTCCAGCGGCATCGGCGGCGCGCACATTTTGGAATGAGGAAAGCGCGGTGCCTGCGGCGAGGAGGGCGGTGGACTTGAGGGCGGAACGGCGGGTGATGTTCATGGGATTGGTGCGGTTGGGGATGATCTGGATGTGCGGCGCGAAAGTCGCGTGGAGGGAATTCCCGTGCACAGGATTGCTTTGATCTGGTGTGGCGGATTTTTTGAAACGCAGAGACGAGGATGGGAAGGCAGAGCGATTGGTGAATGGTGGTGCTCAACCAGTCACTTCTCACCAGTCACCAGTCACCGCCTTTTCTTCCTCCGCGTCCCTGCGTCTCCGCGTTTGAAAATCCCTCGTTCTATTTCGCGAAGAACGGGTTGTTCTTCTGCTCTTCGCCGACGCTCGTGAGCGGGCCGTGGCCGGGGCAGATGACGGTGTTCGCGGGCAGCGTGAGGATTTGCTCGATGTTGTTCTTCAGCGCATCGGGGTAGCTGATGCCGCCGCCGCCCATGCTGCCGGCGAAGATCGAATCGCCCACAATCGCGAGCGGCCGCGCGAGGCCCGTGACGACAAACGTGATGCCGCCGGGGCAATGCCCCCACGTCGAGCGGCTCTCCACTTTCAATCCGCCGAGCTGCCACGTCTTGCCGGGTGCAAAAGGCGTCGCGCCATCCACGGGTTCCTTCTCGCCGGTCCACACGGCGGCATCCTTTTTCTTTTCGCGCAGACGATCGAGGTCGAAGATGTGATCGCCGTGCGTGTGCGTGATGAAGATCTGGCGCAGCGTGAGTCCTTTCGCTGCGATCGTTTCGAGCATGGGCGATACATCCGTGCCGGTGTCGAAGATGGCCGCGTCGTGCGTGGCGGGATCCCACACGAGATAGGCGTTCACCGTCATGTCCTCGAAGACCGTGTTGCACTGCTCCAGCCCTTCGAGCGTCACGTCGGCGGGTGCGTAGCGCTTCTGCGCGAGTGCGGTGAGCGCGCGCGCGTTGAAGCCGCACACCGGCGCGATTTTCTCCGCGACGATCGCGTTGAATTCGCCGCCGCGCAGCGACTCCAATTCCGCCACGCTCACGCCCGCGCGCTGCGCGACAGTGGCGTCGTCGAGCTTCTGCCCGCGCATGGTTTTGCCGATGATGTCTGTGTAGTTGTCTTCGAGAGGGATGCTCATGCGCGGAGTAAAGGGGAGACGGCGGCGCGTTGTCCAGAGCGCCGGTGCGTGTTGCGGAATGGCGTGCTACTTCGCTTTCGGCGCAGCAGGCTTCGCCTCGACGTAAGGCGGATTCTTCCACGCGTCGGGCGTGACCTGCTTGATATTCGGCGTCACGTCCGCCTTCGCCTCGCCGAGGGCGAATTTGATTCCACCGGTGAGGATTTCCGTGAACAGCGGGTTTGCCCACACCTCGTCGCGGTGGCCCATGCTGGTGTAAAAGACGCGGCCTTTTCCATGCATGCGCGCCCACGTGGCGGGATACGGCGGGCGCTGGTAATCGGTGCCCTCCATCGTGCCGGTCTCCTGCACGAGCAGCACGTGGACGTCCTCGCCGAAGTCCTTGAGCGAATACCATTCCTCCATCATCTCGAAGCCATCGGCGGCCTTTTCCATGCCGGGAAATTTCGGGTCCGTGCAGCGCATCTTCGCGCTCTGCTGCTTGCCGTGCTTGATGAATTCGCCGCCGAGCATGCGCACATACGGGTCGGCGTCCTTGCCGTGGTTCGCGTAGCGGTCGGGGCCTTTCTTGTCCTCGTTTGCCGTGTGGAAAGTATCACTCGCGCTGTGGCTGCCGATGAAGCCGCCGCCGCCCGCGACGTAGTCGAGCAGCGCCTGTTTTCCAGCCACGCTCATGCCGGGATTTTTGTCCGTGCCCGGTGCGCAGAGATCGCCGGTGGTGTAGAAAAAGACGGCCTTGAACTGCTTCAGATAGTCGGGCGAGAAGAGCGCGCCGTCCTTCGAGAACGTGAACTTCCAGCCGTTCTTTTCACCGAGTTCCGTAAGCGCCTTTTCCACGAGCGAAGGCTGGCCGGTCTTGTAGCTGATGACCGAATGCTCGAAGCCGCTCGATTTGGAGAAGAAGAGAATCTTCGGCTTCTCCGCGGCGAACGCGGTGCCCGAGAGTGCGGCGAATGCGAGGAGCGATGCGGTGTGGAGGAAGGAACGGCGGGGTGTGGGCATGGCCGGGAAAATGCAGGAATGCGTGCGGCGTGTCGAGCGCTCTCACCACAGCGTCATCTGCGCAGTCGGCACTCGGAAATGCGCGGCGCTCAGGCCGCGTGCGCCGATGTCCAGCGCCTCCTCGCGCAGTGCGAAGCCTGCGCGTCGCGAACTCACTTCGTAGAACTGGCGCAGTTGCTCGGCCGCCGCGCCGGTGCCGGACATGCGTTCGCCGAATTCCGAACGGTACAGCGCGCCGCCGCGGAATTCGCGGATGCGCCCGAGGATTTTTTCCATCTGCCCCGGCACGTGGCGCGCGAGCCATTCGGAAAAGATGGGCTCCACCGAGAGCGGCAGCCGCACGACGGTGTAGTGTGCGGTGACTGCGCCCGCGTCCTTTGCGGCAGCGAGCAGCGCGGGGATTTCGTGATCGTTCAGGCCGGGAATAATCGGCGCGGTGAGCACGGAGACGGGCACGCCGGCGGCGGTGAGTTCGCGGATCGCGGCAAGTCTGCGCGACGGCGTGCTCGCGCGCGGCTCCAGCTTTTTTGCCAGCGTGCCGTCGAGTGTGGTGAGCGAGATCGCGACGTTCACCGCGCGGAATTTTGCCAGCTCGCCGAGCACGTCTGCGTCGCGCGTGATGAGGTGGTTCTTCGTGATGAGCGCGACGGGATTGCGGAACTCGGCAAAGACTTCGAGGCACTTCCGCGTGAGCTGCATGCGGCGCTCGACGGGCTGATACACATCGGTGATGCCGCTCATCGCGACGGTCTGCGGCTGCCAGCTTTTTTTGGAAAGTGCCGCGCGCAGGAGTTCCGGCGCGCGCTCTTTCACGAGGATGCGCGTCTCGAATTCGATGCCCGCGCTGAAGCCGAGATACTCGTGGTAGGGCCGCGCAAAGCAGTACGCGCAGCCGTGCTCGCAGCCGCGGTACGGCGAGCAGCCGACGCGGAAAGGGATGTCCGGCGAGTCATTCCACGCGAGGATGCCCTGCGTGTCGTCGCGGAAAAACTGTGTGCGCGCGGGAAGCGGTTCGCCTTCGTCGTCCACGAGCGCCTCGGGATCGATTTCGAGTCGCTGCGATGAAAAACGGTTCGGCGTATTGATGCCCGCACCGCGTCCGGGCGGGGCTGGTGGCAATGGTGAATCGTGCGGGCCGGACATGGAGGGTGTGACCCGCACGCGGCATTGGCTGTTCAGATTAAAAAAGAGCGGGCTGAAAAAATCCGGGCGAGCACTTTTCCCCCAGGGAACAGTCAGTGGGTAAAAAGGATCGAAACTCGATTTTCAACGCAGAGGCGCTGAGCCGAAGAGAGAGGTGCGCAGAGGTAAGGGGTCCAAGCATTCTCTGCGTGCCTCGCTCTTCGCCTCCGCGTCTCTGCGTTTTCCAGATGCCGTCAGACGTTCCCATGCCGATGGCAGCGCGTGCCACGGATTGCGTGCCACGGATTGCGTGGCACCGCGACTTTTTGCGCAGCGGCTAGGAGGCGAGCGGCAGGAAGACGGTGAACGTGCTGCCCTTTCCGGATTTCGTGGTGAGCCGGATGGCTCCATCCACCTCGGTGACGAGCTGTTTCACGCTGCCGAGGCCGAGGCCCGTGCCTTTGCCGGGCGGCTTGGTGGTGACGGACTCGTTGAAGATGCGCGAGATGATGTCGCCGGGGATGCCGGGGCCGTTGTCGCGGACGCTGATGGCGATCATCGGTGCGCCGCCGCGGAAGCGGCCGGAGGCGATGAAGCGTTCGTTGGTGCCGTTGGTGAAGCCGCTGAAGTCGAATTTTGACGGGATGGCCTGCGCGATGATCTCGACGCGGAGCGGGGCGCTGGCGCTCTGGAGTCCGTTGAGCGCGAGATTGAGCAGGACGCGGAGGAGGTTCGTGGCGGAAATGGCGCCGTGGGTGGGCGAATCCATTTCGCTGATCGTGAGATCGCAGCCCTCCGCGCTCGGGTGCTTGCTGAGGAGTTCCTCCAGATCCACGAGCACTTCGTTCACGGAGGCGCTTTCACGGGCGACGGCGTTGCCTGCATGCCGGACGCCCAGATAGCGGTGGGAAATCTCAAGGCAGCGCACGACCTGGCTGTGGACGCGGCTGATGCTGGTCTTCATCTCCTCGAATTCCGCGCCCTCGATGCTGGCGGCGCTGCCGACCTGCTTGTTGATCAGCTCGATGAAGCCGTTGATGACGGTCAGCGGGCTGTTCATGTCGTGCAGGATGTTTCCTGCGGTGTCGCCTGCGCGCACTTCCGGGGAGTTTTCGGCGACGCTGGAAATCTCTTCCTGCAGTTCCTTGAGCTGCTGGTGGGCGGACTTGAGTTCCTGATTCGTGCGACGCTTGCCGAGGGCGCTCCGGGCGGCCGTGCGGAGCGCGGCGATGTCGAAGGGCTTGTTGAGATATTCGCGTGCCCCGAGGCGGAGTGCCTGCCGTGCGGTCTCCAGGGTCTCATACGCGGTGAGCATGATGACCTCGATGTCCTCATCAATGGCCTTGAGTTCGCGCAGGACGTCCACGCCGGACATGCCGTGCATGAGGATGTCGAGGATGGCGACATCCACCTTGTGCGTGCGGGCGAGCTTGATCGCATCTGCGCCGTTCGAGGCGAGCAGGACTTCGTATTCGTTCTTGAATACGACCTTCAGCGAAGTGCGTGGCCCTTCCTCATCGTCCACGACGAGGAGCAGGGGTTTCGCCGCGCCGGGCTCTTTGACCTTAGAAACGATATCCGGCGCTAATAGAGATGGCATGGCTGTCAAATTGATAATTTCCTGCTGCGAGTCCTGTGACGGTACGTGAGGGGCCGTGCGCATATTGGTACGCCACGTCCAGATCAAGCTTCTTCCACTGCTTCCCCAGGCCGACGCTGAAGATATGGCGGTTGGAATCCGGCACGATTGGGTTGAACGAGCCGTTCGGCACGCTGTTCTCGCTGTAGATGTAGCCGGCGCTGGCGGTGAAGCCGTCGTCGAATTTATAGGTCGCGCCAAATTCGTAGAAGAATGAGGACTGCCAGTTGAAGGGGAGCGGGACGCTGCCGCTGCCTTTGTTGAGGGTGACGGTGTTGAGCCGGTCCCAGTCCGTCCAGTCCACGTTCACCTCGAAGTTCCAGCGCGGAGTGGGGCGGAAGCTGTAGCCGAGGACGATGTTCTGCGGGAAGACGATGTTCGCGGTGCCGGGTTCGCGGTTGTCAAAGGCGCCAATGGCGGTGCGCGCGTGGCCGTCGAAGGTCACCTGCGTCTCGCTGCGATACATGAGGCCAAAGCTGTGCTGCGGTGCCGGACGCCACATGATGCCCGCGTTTGCGCCGAGCGCCCAGCCGGTGCCTTCAAATTCAAAGGCATCGCCTTGGACGAAGATGCCGCGTTTGAGGCCAGTCTTCGCGTAGTTCAGAGTCGGACCGGCGGCGATGGAGAGCGTCGGGGTGACCTGCCACGAGACGACGGGATTGATGCTCGTGTAGGCGATGTTGCCGCTGATGGCGAGCTGGCGGAGGGGCGAATTTTCCGGATACCAGATGCCGAAACCGTACGGCGAATACATGCCGAGTCCGAAAGTCAGGGGCGAATTCGCCTTTTTCCAAGTCGTGTAAAAGCTCGCCGCGGTCTGCCAGCGGTGGCTGATGTCAAAGGAGCTTGTCCCGCCGCCGAGATTCACCTCGTTGCCGAGTGTGATGGCATAGACGCCCATCCGGAATCGGATGCCGCCTTCGCCATCCTGCTCGACCGGGTGTGCCGTCTTACCGGTGCCGGTGGAGAGTGAGAGCGGCGGCGCGTAGAGCTGCGAGATGCCGGCGGGGTTATAGAAGATTGCCGAGGGATTGTCGGCCGTGGCGGTGAAGGCGTTGCCACGGGCGGTGGCGCGTGCGTCCTGATCCGCGATGCGGATGCCGAGTGCGGATGAGACGCTGGGGATGCATGCGACGATGGCGCAGGCCAGTGCGATTGGGCGGGCTGTTTTCATGATGAGCAAGAATGAGAGAGCAAGTTCCCTGCCTGAGAAGCGAATGAAGTTCTTGGCAGAAAATCTTCTGTGAAGGGGGAAAGGGAGGGGCGGGACTTTATGCATGCGGAGTGTGAATTACACCAAATTTATTTCATTTTACCAAGCATTCGGGCGCACAGCGGCTAAAGCTCTTGCACTATGAAGCTACTGGTCATCGAAGACGAAACGAAGATTGCGGGCCTTTTGAAGAAGGGGTTGCAGGAGCAGGGGTTCGATGTGGACATCAGCAGCGACGGAGAGGATGGGCTCGAGCGCGCGACGAAGACGCCCTACGACGCGATCGTGATCGACATCATGCTGCCGAAGCGTGACGGGCTCAGCGTGCTGAAGATGCTGCGCACGCGCAAGGTGACGGCACCGGTGATGATCATCACGGCACGCGGCGATGTGAGCGAGCGCGTCGAGGGGCTGAACCTCGGCGCGGATGACTACATGGCGAAGCCATTTTCCATGGACGAGGTGATCGCGCGCATCCGCGCGCTCGTCCGGCGCGTGACCGGCGAGACCATCACATTATACAAGGTCGGCGATCTGGTGATGAACCTCGTGACCCGCGAAATCACGCGCGGCTCACGACGGATCAATCTCACCGCGCGCGAATTCCGTCTGCTCGAGCATCTCATGCGGCTGCCCGGCCAGGTGGTCACGCGCAC
>JAYWEO010000096.1:0-7855 GCA_043779225.1 Prosthecobacter sp. | reverse complement strand
CGGCGTTTTTGAAGAAGGCATCGCAGAAATTTGCGCGCTCATCCACACGCACGGTGGCCAAGTTTACATGGACGGTGCAAACATGAACGCGCAGGTCGGCGTGACGAGCCCCGGCCGCATCGGCGCGGACGTGTGCCACCTGAATCTGCACAAGACCTTCTGCATCCCGCACGGCGGCGGCGGCCCCGGCATGGGCCCGATCTGCGTCACGGAAAAGCTCACTCCTTTCCTCTCAGTGTCCGAACGCATCGGACCGGACACACACACCGGCGCGATTTCCGCCGCGGCATTTGGCAGCGCGAGCATCCTGCCGATCCCGTGGATGTACATCCGCATGATGGGCGGCAAAGGTCTCACCGACGCGACGAAGCTCGCCATCCTGAATGCGAACTACATCGCGCATCGCCTGGAGAAACATTTCCCCGTCCTGTATCGCGGCACGCACGGCACCGTGGCGCACGAATGCATCGTGGATCTGCGCGGCTTCAAGCTCACGACCGCCGAAGACGTGGCCAAGCGGCTCATGGATTTCGGATTCCACGCGCCGACCCTGAGCTGGCCGGTCGCAGGCACGCTCATGATCGAGCCGACCGAGAGCGAACCGAAGGCCGAGCTGGATCGCTTTTGCGATGCCATGCTTGCGATTCATGCAGAGATCGCCGCGATCGAATCCGGCGCGATGCACCCGACGGACAATCCGCTGAAGAACGCACCGCACACCGCGCGCGCCGTGACGGCGAGCGACTGGTCTCATCCCTACACGCGCGAGCAAGCCGCCTATCCCGCGCCGTGGCTGCGCGACTTCAAATTCTGGCCGCACGTGGGCCGCGTGGATAACGTCTTCGGCGACCGCCATCTCATCTGCACCTGCCCGAGCGTCGAGGAATTTGCGTCCGCGACGTAGTCCGCAAGGCTACCGCTTTTCCACGATCCAGATATTTCGGAACACCACCGGGTTCCCGTGATTCTGGAGTTGGAACGGCCCCGGCCCCGGCCCATCCTTGCGGCCCGATGATGCGGTGGAGCCATCCACCTCCACGTGATCGTGAATGAGCACGCCATTGTGCTTCACCGTCACGACTGCGTTCTTCGTCTTCTTCCCGTCGCCGTCCCATTTCGCTGACTGAAACTCCACGTCGTACGTCTGCCAGCTCAGAGGCGGGAAGCACATGTTCACCCTCGGTTTATGCTTTGTGTAGATTCCACCGCACTCGTTGTTCTCGCCCTTGAGCCCGAAGGAATCCAGCACCTGCACCTCGTAGCGATCCTGGAGATATACGCCACTGTTCCCCCGTCCCTGCCCTCGCGCCGATGGTTTGAACGGCGTGCGAAATTCCACATGTGCCGTGAAGTCGCCGAACTCCTGCTTGCTCACTGTGCCGCATTCGAGGTTGCCGTCCTTGTCCGTCTTTCCGCTCTTCCAAGCATCCGCATTCGAGCCATCAAAGAGCACCGTCGCTCCTGCCGGCGGTTTCGCACCGAGCGTCGGCGACTTGCGCTCGACCTTCTTCAGCGTCCGCATCTGGCCGTCCGCACCCTTCCCGTGCAGTTCGCCATTGGCCACCGTCGCCTCCCAAACCGCATTTTTGAAATGCACCGCGCCACCTTCCATCGCGCCATCGATCTCCTGGTTTTTCTGCGCCCCGTCCACCGCACCCGGCAGGCCGCTGTCCCATCCGACGAGATGAAATTTTCCCTCACCGAGCGCGACCACCTGAGCCCCGCAGTTCTCGCCTGAGTATTCTCCCTGCGATCGGAAATCCGCACCCGCACTCGCGGCGTCTATGAAAGTCGGATCCGCAGCGAATCCGTCGAATCTGAGAAATATGCACACCAGCGCAGGCAGGAGCTTGAGGGAATTCATCGCACGCAGTCTTTCGTCCGAAGCCCGACAGTCAAACTCCGAACGCCGGCGTCACCGTCCCGCATGCGGACCCTGATTTGGTCTGCCATGCAGAGCGCCCTCTCGCCCGTGATGCGCATGGCTTTCGATTTTCCCCCTTGCCGATGGAGCGCTTCTTCCCATAATGCCGCGCAATCCTGTGAAGGACTCGCACGTCGCGACTGCGGCGAGCCGGTTCCACCAGCAGGAAGTTCCACTGGAAGGGTGGCTGAGTGGTTAAAGGCACTCGACTCGAAATCGAGAGTAGGGTCAAACCTACCGTGGGTTCGAATCCCACCCCTTCCGCCATGCTCCGCACGGAGCATGTTCTCATCCGTCTCACGCGAGCGCCTGGGTGAATCGCATTCCTTTCCGCCACCTTACATCGGCGTGAATTCCTCAAGGATGCGATCGATGAACGCCTTTGGAACCTGCAACATCGGAAGAATGGTGCTGAGAAAGAGGACCTTTCCCTTGCCTTGCCTCACGATGCCGCCCACGAGCTGATCATCGTCCAGATACGCGAGGGGCAGCATCCCCTTTGGCGATTCCGTCACGACGCTGCCCACGTGATATTGCAGCAGGTCGAGTCCCTGAGTCAGCGGAAGCGTCCCCCATCGTTTGATGGTCGCCGCCCTCGCCGTCTTCGAAAACACGATCCCAAACTCCTTGGCGATCTTGTCCCCGTTCTCCGTGCCTTCGCGCACGAAGCCACGGAGCAGCAGGACATTTCCACCGCCGGCCACATAGTCGCGATAGGCGTGCGCCTCAGACGCTTTGCAATCGAGCGCCGCTCCCGCGCGAATGACAATCGCCGCGCCCTTCAGCCGTTCCGTGATGTCTTCGCCGCGGCCAATCTCTTCCACCTCCCAGCCCCGGGACCTCAGATAATCCGCAAAGCGCTTTCCCTGATGTTCATTCTTCGGATCGAAGGCCCCGGTCCTTTGCGGAGACCACCACGACCCGCCGTCGTTGCTCGCATCCACGACGATCTTGCGCGGCGGTCCGGCTTGGCCCGGCGCCACGATGTGCGACAAGCCGAGGATGACGAGCAGGGCCGCGGCCCGAATCATTGCGGCGATGAAACCGCCCCTGCACACGATGTCCCGTGGAGCGTCGTTATGCGGACAGGCGTCGTGCGGTGAGGGAACCTGCGCGGTTTGCATACGCATACCGCCGCTGTTAGTCCTCCCCACAGATGGCGGCAATCACGAAAGCCCTCTCTTTGCAGGACCCCGATCCAAAGCAGGCAGGCAGGTGCGCCGAGCGCGCCATTGCCTTTGCACCCTCCCTGGTGCGTTCGGCTGGAATCAGAGGCTCTTCAAATACGCCACGATGTCCGCGATGCCCTGTGCGGTGAGGCCGAGTTGCGAGGGATCATACATCAGCGACTTCTCCATCTTCGTCACGGACTGGATGCGTGCGCGCGGCACCGTCTGCACGAGGCCGCCCATGCACTTGATGATGAGCGGATCGCCGCTGCTCACGACCATGCCGGCAATCGTGAGTCCGTCCTTCGTCTTCACCTCGCTGCCCTCGAAGCCGTGCGAAATCGTGGCGCTCGGCTCCGCGATGGCCTGCACGAGGATCTCGGTCGTCTGCTGTTTGCCGAAGGTCGAAAGGTCGGGCCCGAAGTTCACGCCGTTCGTGCCGACGCGGTGGCAGGTGTAGCACACGGCGATGGCGTTCTGTCCGTTCTTTGCGTCGCCCTTGAGCTTCGCGATTTCGGCGAAAGGCGGGAGCTTTGCGGCGTCCTTCGGCACGGGCGGCATCACGATGGCGGTGAGCTTCACTTTGTCGGGATCGTAGAGACCGAGCGCCTTTAGTCCGCCATCGACATCGAACGCATGCCAGTCGTTGCCCTTGCGATTGAGCAGCCACCACATCGCGAGATCCTTCATGGGGAAATCCTTCGCGTGCGCGACCTCCAGCATCGCGCCCGCCGCCTCGCGCGTGGGGACGAAGGCAAGCGCGGTGAGCATGAGCTTGCGCTGCCCCTCGCTGAGTTTCGTGTCCAGGATGCGTGTCTTGAAATCATTCACCGCTACGGGCTGATGCAGACGCCACGCGATCCATGCGAAAGGCTCGCTCCACGACTCAGCGGGACTGCCCATCACCTTGGAAATGGCCGCATACACTTCTGCTTCCTTGTGCGTGCTGCCGAGGCCGAGCGCTTCGAGATACGCACGATCCTTGCCGTCGAACTGCTTCGCGAGTTTCACGAGGATCTCCGTGCTCTGCGCTGCGGGGACGTCGCGCAATGAGAGCGCGGCTTCGCGGCGCACGGCGGCGGATTTGTCGGCAGACATGTTTGCGGCAAGGCCGGCCATGTCCACTTCCGTGTGTTCAAAATAATACAACGTCGTGCCATCGGCACCTTTCATGGGGCGGTTTCCCGCCGGCACTTCCCGCGGCATATCGTTGGCGGTGCGCAATGCGCGGTAGGCGACCAATCGCATCGTGGCATCCTCGGATTGCAACAACGGTGCCATTTTTTGCATTCCCTCAACTCCCATCTGCGCGAGCAGCCACACGGCACGCGCGGCGATGTAGGGATTCTTGTCTTCAAGCAATGCGGCGACTGCGGGCACCGCATTCGCGCCCTGCGCCTTCAGCCGCGTGAAGCCGCTGTTGCGCACATTCACCGCGGGACTTTTCAGCGCGGCGATCTGGCCTTCAGTCGTCGTGAGATCGATCTTCGGCACCACAGAGCGGAAGCCTTTTGGCGCGATGCGATAGATGGTGCCGGTGTAGCGGTCGTCGCGCGTGCCGTGTCCGCCCACGCCGGGGTCGAACCAGTCCGCGACGTAGATCGCGCCATCCGGCCCGACGCAGACATCGCTCGGGCGGAACAGCGTCTTCAGTTCATTCGTGATGCTCGTGCTGCCGCCGAGGAAATCCGAGCCGGCGAATTCCTTCTCCTTGTTCGACGTGAGGAAATCGAAGCGCTCCAGCTCCCAGCCTGCGCCGTCCGGTTTTGGGAAGTAGCCGAAGACGACATTCTTCCCCGCCTCGCACGCAAGCAGTAGGCCGTTCCATTTTTCACCGAGCGCGCCATTTTCGTAAAAGGCCACACCCGTTGGCGAACCGCCGCCATAGACATCGCCTGCGGGCATCGTGCCGGGATCTTCCTGCCGCCACTCGGCGATGGGCGTCGTCTGGCCGGGGCGCTTATCCGCATTCCACGAGCGCTTGCCGTCGGCGCTTGCGAAGCCCGCATTGCCGCCCTCCATCACGGGCGACACGCGGCACGCTGGCGGATCGTCATTGTCGCTCTGAAAAATATCGCCGAGCGAAGTGATCGTCTGCTCGAAGCTGTTGCGGTAATTGTGCCCCATGATTTTCACGCCCGTGCCGTCGGGATTCATGCGCGCGGTGAAGCCGCCGATCCACACATTGCCGTCGTCGCTCTTCATGCCCGCGATGGTGCTCGGGTCCACGGCGCCCTTGCCATTCGCATGCACATACGGGCTGCCCATGCGGAAGGTGCGGCCCGATTTATCCGTGAACTGGGCGCCGGTGTTGCCCTGGTTGAAATACCACAGCCCGTCCGGCCCCGCAGTGAGGCTGTGCAGGCTGTGGTCGTGCTGGCGGCCATTGAATCCCGTGAGCAGCACCTCGCGCTTGTCCACCCTCGGATCAAATTTCCCGTCGCGGTTCACATCGGTGTAAACGATCAAGTCCGGCGGCTGCGAGACGATCACCTTGTCGTCCAGCACCGCGACACCGAGCGGCGCTTCGAGTTTCGTGTCCTGCACAAAGATGGTGCTCTTGTCCGCACGCCCGGAGCCCGTCGTGTCTTCGAGGATCACGATGCGATCCCCTTCGGGACGGCGTCCGGCCTTGCCGCGGTAGTTCACACCCTCGGCCACGTAGAGGCGTCCCTGCGCGTCGAAGTCCATGTTCGTCGGATTGAAAAGCAGCGGCGAAGTCGCCCATACGGTGACTTCAAATCCCTCCGGCACCGTGAACATCTCCGGCTGCACGAGCGTCGGGCCTTCCGTCAGGCTGGGCTTTGCCACCTTGCCGCCCTTGCCTAAATTTCCATCCAGCGACGGTGCCTCGGTGAACACGAGAAATCGCACCGATGCACTGCTCGGCGCACCCGCGCGCACCATGCCGCCGTCATCAATCGCCACCTTCGCCTTGAATCGTTCCGCACCTGCGGGCAAGTCGAACACAACCACCGACGTGGCATGGGTGCCGATGCCGCTCGTGTAGGTCTTCTTCTCCACCATCAGCGCACCGCCTGCATTGGTTTTCCCCACGTTCACTTTTCCCGAGCCGGACTTCGCTTCTGTCCATTTCAGCGAAGTGAGATCCTTCACGCTGCCGTCAGCCATGATGAGCTTCGGCTCCAGCCAGTCGGCCCAGTCGCAGCTCTTGTCGCCTTCGTCGGTCACGACGAGATACAGCTTCTTCGCACCTTTCAGCGGCGCATCCACCTCAAGGATGCGCGGCGAGGACTTGCTCGTCATCAGCGGCGTCTCGACGACGGGCTTCGGCGCATCGGCGGCGGATGCTGCCATCGGCAGCGCAAGCGCGGCGGCTGCGGCGTGAGTGAGTCGGCGGAGAGAAAGGCGTGAGGTCATATGGCGGCGTGAAATTGCAAGAGGGACAAACTCCGATGCGAGCAAATCATCAGGAAAGTTTGCGGGAAATGCCGGATGGCTGAGTGACGCTGTGTGCGACGGAGCAGTTCTTCACACCGATGCATGCGGCTCCGACGGATGAGACTGCGCGCTTCGATGTTGCGGAACGCGCGATGCCGCCACTACGGTCGCGGGCTCCGATGCCGACGCGATTTTTCAACACCTACTCCCGCGAACTGGAAGAATTCCGCCCGCTCGATCCGGCAGGCAGACGCGTGAAGCTCTACACGTGCGGGCCGACGGTCTATAACTTCGCGCACATCGGGAATTTTCGCGCGTACGTCTTCGAGGACCTGCTCCAGCGGCATCTGGAGGCGCGCGGCTTCGAGGTCGAGCGCGTGATGAATCTCACCGATGTGGACGACAAGACGATCCGCGGCTGCCGGCAGCTCGGCGTGCGGCTCGCGGAGTTTACGCAGAAGTATAAGGACGCGTTCTTCGACGACCTCGGCACGCTGCGCGTGAAGCGCGCGCTGCATTTTCCCGCGGCGACGGATTACGTGGCGCAGATGATCGAGATGATCCGCGTGCTGGAGCAAAAGGGCATCGCGTATCAGGCCGAGGACAAGTCGCTGTATTTCCGGCTGAGCAAATTTCCCGAATACGGGAAGCTCGCGCACCTGAACCTCGAAGAACTGCGACCAAGCGGGCGCATCACGAGCGACGAATACGAGAAGGAAAACATCGGCGACTTCGCACTGTGGAAGGCGTGGGATGAGAACGACGGCGATGTGAAATGGGAATCGCCGTGGGGACCGGGCCGCCCCGGCTGGCACATCGAGTGCAGCGCGATGGCGACCGCGCTGCTCGGCCCGGAGATCGACATTCACTGTGGGGGCGTGGACAATATTTTCCCGCACCACGAGGCGGAGATCGCACAGAGCGAAAGTGTGACGGGGAAGAAGTTCGTCCACTACTGGATGCACTGCGCGCACCTCATGGTGGAGGGGCAGAAGATGGCGAAGAGCGCGGGGAATTTCTACACGCTGCGCGATCTGCTCGAGAAGGGCTGGACGGGACGCGAAATCCGCTACGCGCTGATCACGGTGAACTATCGGCTGCCGCTGAATTTCACGTTCGACGGACTCGCGGGAGCACGCAGCGCGCTGGGGCGTATTGACGAATGGGTCGCGCGACTCGCAGATCGCGCGGCGGGCGCGATTCCGCCGGATGATTTGCCCGCGCAGCTTGCCACCGGCATCGAGGCGTTCTTCACGGACCTCGATGAGGATCTGAACATCAGTGGCGCAATGGGCCGGGTATTCGATCTCATCCGCGAGACGAACCGTGCGTTCGACGCCGGCGAGATCAGCCCCGGCGG
>JAYWEO010000095.1:0-4849 GCA_043779225.1 Prosthecobacter sp. | reverse complement strand
CGAAGATTTTCTCAGAGCATGTTGAAAAACTATCTTAAGAAGGCACGAAGCGAGGAAAGCGAACCTGCCTTTGCCTGCGCCTTCGCTGAGTTCCTGCCTTTTTGAGAAATCCTCGAACCTGCCTTTTCGACGTGCTCTCAGAAACTGTGTAAAAAGTCGGTGGTGCCGGAGGAACACGGCCATCCTGGCTGTGCGGACTGGGGGCATCCTGCCTGCAGCCACGCATCCGGCAGGCTGGAAGCCCGCCGGGCGCACAGGCAGGGATGCCTGTGTTCCTTCGCAGGGCGGACTTTTTTACACAGTCTCTGAGGTCACGACCGTCTCACTTGCTCACTTGATCGGGCGGCCGATGAGGATGCCGGCATGCGTTGCATGTTTGCTGAGGTAGTCGCTCAGGCGGCATTCGATGACGACCTTGCCGTAGTTGGACGGCGCGCTGGCGTGCATGAGGCACAGGACGCCGCCTTTCCGAATCGCGAGGCCGACGTGCGTGGTGCCGTAGCTGTCGCCGTCGCGGCCGATGATGCCGATGATGTCGCCATTCTGGATCTGATCCTCGATGTCCCGCACGCGCGATTTTGGAATCATCGCCATCGGCTGGCGGCGCAGGCGTGATTCGAGATCGGTGATGCCCGCGCGCAGCTCGGGGTTGCTGCGCATGTAGCGGTATTTTTTCCAATTGTGCGTCATCTCGATCGCGGAGTTCGTCACGTTCATGCCGCCGAGGCTGCGCGTGAGATCGCGGATGAGGCCGCGGCGCGCATTGTCGTGCAGCCAGTCCTCGAGGTAGTGGAGGCGCGAAAGGTAGGAGCCGGTGCATTCGCCGGCCCAGTAGCGATCCTTCTCGATGCAGCGCAGCAGCGTCTCGGGCGTCCATTGCTCCTCGGGCTCCTCGACCATGCGGGCAAAGGCGAGGGCGGTCTCGAAAAACGTCCAGCAGTCGAGGCCTGTGAGATTCACGCTCGGTGCCTCGATGTGGTCATCGATCTCGAGCGTGTAGCCCTTGTAAGGCGTGCCGAGGAGCATCTGCCCAAACCACGCCGTGCGTTCGCCGATCGGCAGTGCGCGCACTTTGTCCGCGATGGGCCGGAGCTGCCGCACACGCGTCTCGAAACGATCCCGCCCGATGAAGACGGTGCCCATCGGAAGCAGTCCCGCGTGTCGCGCGCGGGCCACAGGCACGTCTCCACCGAGGAGCAAAAGTGCGGCGAGCATGGCGGTGGCAGGGCGGTTCATGCGCAAGCTGTAGCCGCAATCGGCAGTGATTTCAAAAGCGAATCGCCTTTCAAGATGAGTCGTGGCGAAAGCGGGCGTGACTCTCCGGTGCGCCATTCCCAACTCGCGCTCGACATTCTGCATTTCGCGCTGATTGATTGCCTCACACCAAAAAACTCAAAGACCACCACTGACCATGAACATCCAGAAGATGATGAAGCAGGCACAGAAGATGCAGGAGCAGATGCAGAAGACGCAGGAGGAACTCGGACAGCGGACGGTCGAGGCCACTGCTGGCGGAGGAAAAATCACCGTCACGGCGAGCGGGGCGGGGGATGTCCTCTCTATCAAGATCAGCAAGGATGTCGTGGACCCGAACGATGTGGAGATGCTCGAAGACCTCGTCCTCACCGGCGTGCAGAAGGCGATCGAGGAAGGCCGCGCGCTCATGCAGGCCGAGATGGGCAAGATCACCGGAGGCATGGGCATGCCGCCGGGGCTGGGGTTTTGATGGGGTGGAATATTCTCTGGCCCGAGGTTCAGCCTTTGGTCTAAGGAGATCGGAGACATGAATATTTCGCCGGACTCTAGGGGCGTGGATTTGCGCGCTGAAAAATTGCGTTGTGGCAAACTTGGACGTTTTGGGTCTGCATCCATCGTTTCATTGCTGGCCGCGCTTTTCCTCCCAGCTACCGCGTTGAGCGCGATTTTCAACTGGCCGACCACGCCGGCCTGGACCGGGAACAGCCCTGCGATTGGGGCGAGTGAAACGGTGGATTATTCGGGCACCGGTCAGCCCATTTCTGTCACGCTGACGAATACCGGGGCAACGTGGGACACCGGGAACGGCGGACCGTACCCGACGGTGATCGCGGGCGGCACGGGATTTTTGAACAATGGCGGGACTGACAACGGTCTGATTCTCCGCGCGCTTTCCCAGACTTCGAATGCGACCTATGTGCAGGTCACGATCGACTTCACGAACGTCGGCGGGGCAAACAACGTCTCCTTCCAGCTCTGGGACATCGATGCGACCATCACTGGAGGGAATAACTTCGTGGATGCGATCACCAACATTCAGGCGATCGCGGTCGGTGGCGGGACAGTCTATGCCGACACTGTCAGCAATGCCCACACGAGCAACCCAGGCACCCAGTACAACATCATCACCGGATCGGGAGCGTCGCTCGTGATTGCCGGAGATGGTGTGCAGGGCGGTGCGGCCAACAGCACCGACCAAGGACAGGTGACGATTGGTTTTTCCCAGACAGTGCAAAGCATCTCCTTCCAGTGGTCCAACAGCGCCAACCCCGCGAACGGAGGGCTGCTGCAGCAGGCCGTCGGAATCGGGCCGATCAGCTTTACTCCCGTGCCTGAAGTGGGAGCTGCCGCCGGTGCGCTGGTGTTGTGCGGAGGTCTTCTCGCTGTCGGTCGGGTGCGGCGGCGCCGTGCGGACTGCTTTTTCGGAAGAGCTGCGGCCTGACCCTCAGAGGCGGTCGTATCCTGAGGAAATTTTCAGGGATGATGCCGAATCACGCGGTGGTGGCATTCTGCTGCCGGCGGAGCTGGCCGCACGCCGCGGCGATGTCGTGGCCTTTTTCCCGGCGGATCGTCGCGGGGATGCGGGCGCGTTCGAGCACCGCCATGAAGGCGTCCTGCCGCGCTTCGTCCGGGCGTTTCCATTCGAGACCCTCGACGGCGTTGTAGGGGATGCAGTTCACCTTTGCCCCCACCTGCTTTGCGACACGCACGAGGTCGGCGGCGTGTGCGGGCTCGTCGTTGATGCCCTCGATGAGGATGTATTCAAAGGTGATGCGCTGTTTCTTTTTTGAGGCGTGGTAGGCGCAGGCGTCCAGCAGTTCGGCGAGCGGGAACTTGCGGTTCACGGGCATGATCTGCGAGCGCACTTCATCCGTCGCGCCGTGCAGTGAAACCGCGAGGCGGATCTGCCGCGGCTGGTCGGCGAGCTGCCGGATCTGCGGTGCGAGGCCGCTGGTGGAAATGGTGATGTGCCGCGCGCCGAGGCCGATGCCCCACGGGGAATTGATGATGTCGATCGCGCGCATGAGGTTCGCGAAATTCGCGAGCGGCTCGCCCATGCCCATGAAGACGAGATTACTCACGCGCTCGCCCGAGAGCCGCTCGGCCTCGATGAGCTGGCCGACGATTTCGCCGGGCGAGAGGTTGCGCGAGAAGCCGTCGAGCCCGCTTGCGCAAAACTTGCACCCATATGCGCAGCCGACCTGCGTGCTGACGCAGAGCGTGCGGCGGTCGCTTGCCTCGCCGTAGAGCGCGGGTGACGCGGGGATGAGAACGCTCTCGATGAGATCGCCCTGCGCCGACTTCGCGGTGGGCGGAAGGCGGAAGAGGTATTTGCGCGTGGTATCCTCGCTGCCGAGCACGCGGAGATTTTCCAGCCGGACAAATTCGAACGCTTCTGCGAGATCCGTGCGCAGTGCGGCGGGCAGGTCGGTCATCCCGGCAAAACCGGTGACGCGCTTTTCGTAAAGCCAGCGGAGCACCTGCGCAGCGCGATACTTCGGCTGGCCGCGCGCGACAAGGGCGGCTTCGATCTCGGCGGGATCGAGGCTTTGGATGGCTGGCTTTTGCGGCGCGTCGGGCATGGCACACACATGGCCCACGAGCGGCGGTGCGCCAAGCGGAGAGTGTCGGACGTGCTGCGCGCTTGCCACGCATCGCGCGCCGCATAGGCTCCGCGCCCTTCATGTATTCCACTCACGAAATTTTTTCCAAGATGCCCGCGTCGGCCTCGACGCTCCTTTTCTCCCACCTCGCCGAAAACGAGAAGCCGCTGATGAAGGCGACCATCGAGACGCTTTGCAAACAGCGCAAGCTGCGCCCGGTCTTCGTCGAGCGGAAGCCGAAGGTGGAGCGATTCGCGTGGCTGAGCGAGGCGCTCGGGCGAAAGCAGAACGAAGGCGTCGCCGCGCACCTCTTGCAAATCTGGCTCGTCGGCACGCAGAAGCAGCTCCTGTGCGATTTCCTCGACGGCCTCGGTATCGCGCACGATGAGCACGGCACCGTGGAGGAACTCCCGCCTGCACCGGAAAAGGCGAAGCTCGCGGAAGTCGTGAACACGCTGCTGGCGAAACACGATCCGGCGGTCGTCGCCGTCTATCTGCACGCCTTCCTCGCGACGAGCGATGCGGACTGGACCGCACTCGACGAACTGCTCGGCGAAGACGCGCGCCTGAAGCTCGGCTAGCGCCGCGCCACGCTGCGGAAAATGCAACCGCTGCTCGAACATTTCGGCGTGGCCGTGGGAGCGATCACCGGTGCGCTCGCCGGGCGCGGCAAGCGCGTGGATTTGTTCGGCGTGCTCGTGCTTGCGATCGTGACGGCATTCGGCGGCGGCACGATCCGCGACCTCGTGCTCGGCGAACGCCCGATTTTCTGGGTGCGCGACGGCAGCTTTGTGATCACCGCGGTGACCGCGGGATTGGTGACATTCCTCATCGCGCGCTTCCGTGATCTTCCAAGCAATGTGCTCCTCATCGCGGACGCACTCGCGCTCGCATTCTTCACGGTGCTCGGCGCGGAAAAGGCGCTCGCCATCAATGTCGCGCCACAGATTGCCGTGGCGATGGGCGTGATCACCGGCGTCGCAGGCGGC